>NC_015580.1:1624687-1934375 GCF_000253255.1 Novosphingobium sp. PP1Y
TTCAGGCATTCTTCCGGCTGGTTCTGGGGGCAGGGCTGGGCGGCCTGATCGGTTATGTCTACGATGGCACACCGCGGCCGCTCGCGATTGCGCTGGTCTTGGTCGGGTCGCTGACCTTGGCCCTTGTGCTTTATAGCGAACGAGGCAAGCTGTTCCAGCGCCTCAATCCGCCGAGCCGATAGGCGCTTGCCTCAGGATGAGGTCAATGGCTCCTCAAGCGTTTCGGGGATGCCGGGCGCCGCAATATCCGAAACCATCCGCACCCCGTCGATCACGATCGGACTGGCGACTCCGGTGCGCTGGTCGCGCGCGATCGCCATGCCCCGCGCGATGACCTGCGGGTTGGCGAAGACATCGTCGAGTTCGTTGATCGGACCCGCCGGAACGCCGGCGTCCTCGAGCGCGTCGGCCAGTTCCTGCCGGGTCCAGGTTGCGGTCAGCGCTTCGAGCGCGGCGAGCAAGACTTCGCGATTGCGGATCCGGCCGGGATTGGTGGCAAAGCGGGCATCATTATCAAGCCCGGTGCCGAGCACCCGGCACAGGCTGGCGAACTGGCCATCGTTGCCCACTGCGATGACCAGATCGCCGTCGCTGGTCGGGAAGGCCTGATAGGGCACCAGATTGGCGTGGCCGTTGCCGACCCGGCGCGGCACGGTGCCTGAGGTCATCCAGTTCAGGGCCTGGTTCGCCATGACGCTTACCTGGGTATCGAGCAGGGCCATGTCGATATGGGCGCCCAGTCCGGTTTCGTGCCGCCGGTTGAGAGCAGCCAGGATCGCGACTGCGCTGTAGACCCCGGTGAACAGGTCGGCCACCGCGATCCCAGCCTTTTGCGGTTGGCGCCCGGCCTCTCCGGTCATCGACATCAGGCCGCCCATGGCCTGGGCGATATAGTCATAGCCGGGACGGTGGGCATAGGGCCCGGTCTGGCCGAAGCCGGTGATCGAGCAGGTGATCAGGCGGGGGTTGGGCGCGCTCAACGCGGGATGATCGAGCCCGTATTTCTTCAGCCCGCCGACCTTGTAGTTCTCGATCACGATATCGGCCGAGGCGGCCAGCTCGCGGACGAGCTGCTGTCCGGCCGGGCTGGCGATATCGACCGCAATCGATCGTTTGCCGCGGTTGGTGGAGTGGTAATAGGCCGCGCCGAGGTTTTCGCCGCTGTCCGAGATGACAAATGGCGGGCCCCAGTGGCGGGTATCATCGCCGCTGACCGGGCGTTCGATCTTGATCACTTCGGCGCCAAGATCGGCCAGCAGCTGTCCGCACCATGGACCGGCCAGGATCCGGGCCAGCTCCAGCACGCGAACCCCGCTCAGCGGCTTGGCCATGCCGTCGGCGGGGGGGTGCGTCTGCCATCCGATCGTCGGCATCGTTTCAGTCCGCTGCTTGCCCGGCGATCCGGGCCACCCATTCCTTGGCCATGTCGCCGGCCGCCTTGGCCAGCGCGAAGGCATCGATCCCGACCGCGACGAAACGCGCGCCGCCATCGAGGAATTGCTGCACCAGGCGCTGGTCGCGCGACAGGATGCCGCAAGGTTTGCCGGTTGCCCGGATCCGGGCCAGCGCGCCCGCAGTCACTTCGGACAGGGCGGCGAAATTGCTTTCGCCCAGCAGACCCAGCGACGCGGCCAGATCGACCGGGCCGACGAACAGCGCATCGATGCCGTCGACGGCGGCGATCGCCTCGATGTTTTCCAGCGCCAGCGCGGTCTCGATCTGGACGATGATGCACAGCTGCCGGTTGGCTTCGGCGACATAGGCCGGGTAGCGCCCCCAACGCGCGGCCCGGGCGCCGCCGATACCGCGCTGGCCTTGCGGCGGATAGAGCGCGGCCTTGACCAGCGCCGCAGCCTGTTCGGCGGTTTCGACCATCGGCACCATGATCGTCTGGGCGCCGAGATCGAGGATTTGGCGAATGCCGATCGGATCGTCGCTCGGAACGCGCACGATCGCCGAACAGGGCGGATTGGCGTCCACCGCGCGTAGCTGATCGGCGATGCCCGGCAAGGTCTGGGCGCCGTGCTCGGCATCCACCAGCAGCCAGTCGTAGCCAAGCCCGGCGCAGATTTCGGCGATGTTCGAGCTTGCCAGCGCGAGCCAGAAGCCGAGCTGCACCGGGCCTTCGCCCAGGCCTTGCTTGAAGCGGTTCGCAGGAGTTTTCATCTGTGTGGCTGCCTCAAACGAACCGGAAACCGATCGCGCCCATCGGCCCGAAATCGGCGTTGAAAACGTCGCCCGGCCGCGCTTCGACCGGACGGGTGAACGAGCCGCCCAGCACGACCTCGCCGGGTTCCAGCGCCTGACCCCAAGGCGCCAGCCGGTTGGCCAGCCAGGCAATGCCATTGGCGGGGTTGTTGAGCACGCCCGCCGCGATCCCGGTTTCCTCGACCACCGCGTTGCGGCTCAGCATCGCGCCAATCCAGCGCATGTCGACCTTGTCGGGCCGCATCGGCAGGCCGCCGACGATGATGCCGGCGTTGGCCGCATTGTCGCTGATCGTGTCCTGCACCTTGCGGCGGGCGCCGGTTTCGGCATCCACCACTGTCGTTCGGCTGTCGATGATTTCAACCGACGGAATGACATATTCGGTTGCCCGCAGGACGTCGAACACGGTGACATTCGGGCCTTCGATCCGGCGGGCAAGGACAAAGGCCAGTTCGACCTCGACCTTGGGGGTGATGAAACGGTCGCAGGGGATGTCGCCGCCCTGTTCGAACACCATGTCGTCGAGCAAGGTGCCATAATCCGGCTCGGTGATCCCGGCGACCTGCTGCATGGCGCGCGAGGTGAGGCCGATCTTGTGGCCATGGACCGTCCGCCCGCGTGCGAGTTTGAGATCGACCCATTGCTTGCTGATCCGGTAGCCATCGGCAATCGTCATGTCCGGATAGCGTGCGGTGAATTGGCGGATCGGCTTGCGCTCCTGCTCGGCGGCATCGAGTTCCCGAGCGAGGTCCGTGACTACCGCTGGATCTAGCGTCGGCTGCGATTGACCGGGTCGAGCGCCACGATTCGGGCTTGTCATATCCTCTCCCCACACCTTAAGCTCTATGCCAAATGCATTGCACAATAACGAATGGTCGTCTACCACATCTTGCGCCCTCCCAACGACCCCGGCCTTGATCGCAAAGGCGGCGGCGAATGGGCACAAGAGCAAACCTGCGGAGACAGAGGATGACCATCGACACGAGCGTGCGGGAAGAAAAGATTACGGGGCGGGGCCTGACTTCGCATACCCTTCTGGCCGGCGATCCGAGCAAGCCGGCGGTGTTGCTGCTGCACGGGGCAGGACCGGGAGCCCATGCCGGATCGAACTGGCTGCACCTGATGCCCGACCTGGCGGAAAACTTCTTCGTCATCGCGCCGGACCTGATCGGCTTCGGACAGTCGGTCATCCCCGAACCCTGGCCGGACAATGTCATGGCCTGGATCGGCACCCGGGTTGACCAGTGCTTCGGGCTGTTGGACACGCTGGGCATCGATAAAGCCCATGTCGTCGGCAATTCGATGGGCGGTGCGCTGACCCTGCAGATGATGAGCGAGGAACCGGACCGGATCGACCGGGTGGTGCTGATGGGCTCGATCGGGGCGCCGGGTCCGAAGACGCCCGAACTGGTGCGGCTGCTGTCGTTCTATTCCGATCCGCGGCCCTCGCGCTATCGCCAGTTGATGCACAGTTTCGCCTTTGACCCCGACAAGTTCGAAGGCATGGAAGAAATCGTCAACAACCGCTACAAGATCGCCACCGATCCCGAGATCATGAAGACCGCGGTAAAGATGATCGATTCAATGAAGCAGGGTGTCGATACGCTCAACATGCCGCCGTCGATCCTGTGCAAGCTGCCGCACAAGGTGCTGATCTTCCACGGTCGGCAGGATCGCATCGTTCCGCTCGATACCAGCCTCTACCTGATCGAACACCTCAAGCATGCCGAGCTCTACGTGCTCGATCGCTCCGGCCACTGGTCGCAGCTCGAACGCTGGGACGTGATGCGGCCGATGCTGGAGATTCACTTCGGCGCGCGTTCGTTCTGAGCGCAGCCGGCAGCATAAGCGCCGGGCGCTTGCTTTGCAGAGCAGGGCTGGGCAACCAAGGAAGTGAAGGGGTGGTCGGGCGTCTTGTCTGGCCACCCTTTCCGTTTGAAGGTGCCGCGCATGAATGAATCAGCAACCGATGCCGAAGCCTTCTGGGCGTTTTCGCTCGAGGTCTATGCTAAGCCGCAGGTGGCGGAACTGTGCATTGCCCTACAGGACGAATACGGTTTCGATGTCAACCTGCTGCTGCTGGGCTTGTGGGTGGCGGAGATGCAGCGGAAGGCGCTTGATGCCGAACGGATTTGTGAGCTGCGCGAAGCCGTCGCGCAGCTCAACGACAACCTGGTGCATCCGCTGCGCCGGGCGAGGCGCTGGGCCAAGCCCTCTGATCCCGTTGCCGAAACTCCGCGACACAAGATTTACGGGGCTCTCAAGCAGGTCGAACTAGAGGCCGAACGTCTTGTCCAGGCGGAGATGGTGGAAACTTTGGCGGCAGGCTTGCAACGGGGCGGCGAAACGCCAACGCCCCAAGCAGCGGCAAGGGCGAGCCTGGAGCGATACCGGCAGTCCATCGAAGCGCCCGATTCTGCCACCGCGCCGCTAGCGCAGCTGATCGTCAAGGCGCTCCCTTGGCCGGTATTGCCGGGGTCTGCGCGGGCGGCTCCGCATCCTTGAGATAGGCGTAGATTTCGGCGATCTCTTCGTCGCTCAATTCGGTCGGACGGAATGGCGGCATCTCGATCAGGCCCTGACGCACCACTGCCTTCAGGTAGTCGAGTTCAAGGTCCTTGCGGCCGATCAATGCCGGGACCGGCCGGCCCAGTTGGTCGAGCAACATCGTGGCGGGATGGCCGGGACCAGGATTATGGCATCCTGCGCAGTTCAACGCATAATTCTCAGCACCATCGGGTTTAACTGAATTCGGTGACGTTTTGCAGGCACCGAGCATGGCAACGAGTGAGAGGATAGCCAGCTTGTTCATTTTGTCTCCAACTCCGATAATCGCGGGGCGGCTCAGGCGGATGCGAACAGGCCCGCGGGGTCGAGCGCCTTCTTGATCCGTTCATGCAGGAGTGAGAGTCCCCTGGTTTCGAACGTCTTGTCGACCGCTGCGCGCATTCCGGGTTCGGCGATCGCCTGCCCGAAACCGGCTTCGGCCTGTGCCGCGATCAGCGCAGCGGCGCATTCGTGGGCGTGGGCGGCACTTTCGGTCTGCGTGGTGGCAAAAGGTAGGATCTGGCGATGATTGGCCGAACGCCACATCGCCACGGTTCGCCAAGATAGTCGAATTCGTGCTTGGCGCAGATGTCGCGCGACAGTTCGTAGAGCCGCATGGCCTCCTCACCATCTACGGGGCTCACCGGGTTGGCGGCAACCGCCTGATCGCCGCTCCATGCCGGAACGAATGCTGGCGCATCGGCCACCACGCCGGTCATGGCGCCAATACGCCACGCCCACAGGCGGGGATCGATGCCCTTGCCGTCGGCGATCACCCGAGCACCGGAGATCGACGAAAACGCCCCCTTGACCATATCCCACAGGATCGGGACATTGCCTGGCAAGCCATAGAGCGCGCCGTAGAGATTCCAGTGGCCCAGGCCCAGCGCCTCGCCCGCAGCGGTTACCGCGCTGGCCGCCATAGGCCCCTTGCCATCATAGTCGCCGCGCTTCTTGCCGAGCAGGGCGGCTTCGTGCAGCGCGCTGCCGACCGCGACGCCATTGGCCACGACCATGTTGAGCTTGAGCGGCCCGAGCACGTCGAGCAGATCGGCCAGCTGGTCTTCCTTGGGCACGGTCACCATGAAGGTCTGGTGGGCTGGCGGTTGCGGCATCATCCACATGCCGACCTTGGTCGGCACCGCGAAATCCGACTGCGTGAACAAGCCATCAACCCAAGGGCCATAGCCGAACTTGAACAGTTGCCAGCAGGTACTCTTGGGCATGGCGCCCATGCCGGTCCGCACCAGCTTTCCGTCCGCGAGCATGACCTCGAGCCCGCACTGCATCAGGAAGTGGTCGGAATAGGGCGTATAGCCGGGCTGACGCTGGACGAAGCTTGCGGCCACGCTGGCGTCGGGATTGCCGCCATGGTCGATCCACAGCTTGATGCCCTTTTCCTTGATATGGGCATCGAGCTGGCGGAAGGTCACCCCCGGTTCGACCAGGCAATAGGCCAGCTCCTCGTTCACCTCGAGAATTGCGTTCATGCGCTGGAGGTCGAGGATGATGACCTTGTCCAGCCCTGCCTTTTCGAGGCCGTGGGCGCCGTTGCACACGGGTTGCAGCACACCGCCGGCGGTTCGCGCCGCCTCCAGCGCCTTGGCGAGCTGGGTTTCATCCGCCGGCAAGACGATGCCAAGCGGTGCCGCGCCGCTGATTGCAAAGCGGGCCAGCCCCTGAGGGGTGCGATCGACTGCCGCGGCGCCGATCGCAGCTTCCACCGCGGTCAGCGCGGCCATCTGGCGAGCTTGGTCTGTCATGGGTCCTGTTCCGCCTGTCTATTGCTGGAGAATCTTCACGTAACGATCGAGATTGGCTGCATCGACGGCGAAGTGCGCCGAACGAATCCCGATGCCGATGGCGCTGTCCGGTTCGCTGTCGCGCCACGAAAAGCAGCAAGTCGGGCAACGGTGGATGGTCCACACCACCTTGCCGCCTTCCTTGCCTTGATAGTCAGCGAGGGCGCCGCCGGTCGCGCAGCGCGGACAGACCGTCTTGCTCATTGCAAAGCTCCCAGTTGCATGGCCCGGATCTTCTTGCTCAGCTCGTCAATGTCCGGCCCGGTCGGAGGGGTGACCAGATGCGCTTCGCCGACCGGGTCGGGGGGCAGGTAGCTGGTCGCGTCGATAATCAGGCGATGACCCTTGCCGGGAACGACGGCCGAAGGATCGATCGGGACCGCAGGCATGTTGGGCAGGACGATGATGTCGTCGGCGCGGGTGCGGGTGGAAAGCGCCCACATCACCTGGTTGAGATCGAACGGATCGACATCGGCATCGACCATGATCAGGTTCTTGAGATACATCACCCCGTGCGGAGTGCTCAGCGCGCGCAGCGCGACGGTCTTGGCAAAGCCCGCCATCCGGTTCTTGACCGAAATGATCCCGGTCAGCCCGTGCTGGTACAGCGCGTTGACCGCGGTGACTTCCGGAAAATTCTGGCGCAGCTGCGCATAGATCGGCGCCGAGGTATGCAGGCCGATCAGGGTATCGTGTTCGGTCCAGCCGCGGCCGATATAGATGTTCTCGAAGATCGGGTTCTTGCGGTGCGAGATGGCAGTCACCTTGAAGATCGGCGCCTTGCGGACCCCGCTGTAGGAACCGGGAAACTCTCCGAACGGACCTTCCAGGACCCGTTCGCCCAGTTGCATTTCGGCTTCGATCACTATCTCGCTGTCGGCGAGGATGTCGATGCCATTGCCCGACCTGGTCAGCCGGATCGGCGCGCCCATCATCGCCGAGGCATAGGAATATTCCGATTCTTCGTAACCGATCGGTGTCGCCGCGAACACCGCCAGCCCCGGATGGTTGCCCAGCATGACCGCGATCTTGAGCGGCAGGCCGGTACGTTCGGCCGCCATGATCTGCTTGCCCATGTCGTGCGACGGGATGGTCATCAGGGTGAAGCTGTCGGGACCTTGCAGTTGCAGCCGGTAGATGCCGACGTTCTGCTTGCCGAAATTGTCCGGGTCTTCCGGATCGCGCGACGCCACCGACGCCTTGCCGAGGTAGAAGCCGCCATCGAATTCGTTGATGCGGTAGACCGGCAGCACGTCGTAGAGGTTGATCCCGCTTTCGATCCGGCATTCGTGAACCGGCGCCTGGCCTTCGGGAACGGTGCTGATCTGCGCCGCCGCATCGCCCCAGCGCCCGGCGATCTCGAAGAACAGTTCGCGGATTGTCGTTCCCTTGGGGCGGCCGAGCAACAGCGCGATATTGTCCCATGAACCGTGCACGCCGACTGCGGTGCGTTTGCCGGGGTATCCGGCAATGTTGTCAAACACGATCGCAGGCGCGCCGTTGGCGTCGCGCGATGCGGCGACCGCGATGTTGCGCACGTCGGGCTCGGGCATCACCCGCTCGCTCCAGGTGATCGCCTGTCCGGCATCGCCCAGCAATTCGAGGAAGTCCCGCAGCGAGGTGATGGACCGCGATCGCTTGGCCAGATCCTGCATCATCAATTCCCTTCAGTCAGACCAGCTCAATGGCCGCCGTGGCCGGCGGGGGCCGTCTGGACGGTCACCCATTTCCACTCGGTCATGATTTCCAGATCGGCCTCGGTGCCTTCGCGCCCGAACCCCGAAGCCTTGGTGCCGCCGAAGGGAACGTGCGGTTCGTCGTGCAGGGTCGGAGCGTTGATATGGACCATCCCCGCTTCCGCCTGCTGGGCAAAGCGCAGGGCCTTGTCGATATCGCGGGTGAAGATCGACGCGCTCAGGCCGTATTCGGTGTCATTCGCCAGGTCGATCGCTTCCTCGAGCGAGTCGAATGGATAGAGCGAAGTGACCGGGCCGAAGGTTTCCTCGGCAAAGACCGTCATCTCTGGCGTCACGCCGCTCAGCACCGTGGCCGAGCAACAGTTGCCGTTCCATTCGGCCCCCGCAAGAATTGCAGCGCCCTTGGTGCGGGCATCGTCGATATGCCGGCGGACGCGATCGCGTTGGCGTTCCGAAATGATCGGTCCGAGCATGGTGGTGGGCTCGCGCAGGTCGCCGCCCTTGGCCTTGGCCGTCGCGGCGGCGAAGGCCTTGGCAAAGGCGTTGAAGATTGGACGTTCAACGTAGATCCGCGATGCCCCCATGCAGACCTGGCCCTGATACATGAAGATGCTGAACAGCGCGGCACCGACGGCCTTTTCGAGATCGGCATCGGCGCACACGATCAACGGGCTCTTGCCGCCGAGTTCGAGTGTATACTTCTTGAGGTTCCGGGCGGCGATCCCGGCGATGTGCTTGCCGACCCGCGACGACCCGGTGAAGGTTATCGAGGCAACCTTGGGATGGCCGGTCAGGGCATCTCCGATTTCCGCGCCATTGCCGTAGACGATGTTGAACAGCCCATCGGGCACGCCGGCTTCGCGCCACAGGGCGGCGAGCAGATCGGCGACCTTGGGTGCGGCTTCGGACGGCAGGAGAACGAAGGCGTTGCCGGTCGCCAGCGCCATCGCAGATTGCTTGATGCCCTTTATCAGCGGCACGTTGAACGGGGTAATCCCGGCGACTACCCCCACCGGCTGGCGCAGGCTCATGCTGAAGCGGCCCGGCGTGTCGGAGGGAATTGTCTCGCCGCGGACCCGCCGCGGCACCCCGGCGGCGGCGCGCAGGAAGCTCACTGCGAACCGCGTCTCGAACCCGGCCTTGGCAGCGGGCGAACCGATTTCGTCGATCAATACCTCGCTGAACAGCGCGGCGTCGCGCTCCATGATTTCCGCGGCCTTGACCATCCAGCCTTCGCGCACCGCGGCGGGCAGGTCGCGGTGCTGGCGAAACGCCTTGTCGGCGGCCTCGACAGCACGATCGACGTCGGCGGCGGTGCCCGCCGCAACCCTGGCGTAGACGCTGTCGTCGACCGGATTGAGGTCGTCGAAATAGGTGCCACTTCCAGGCGCTACCGCCACGCCGCCAATCCAGTGATCGAGGTTCTTCATCTTGCTGCTTTCCTTGGGTCAGAATCTGGCGCCGTTACGCGCTTGTGCGCATCGCCTTGGGCCAGATGCCCTGCTTGCCCGGAGAGAGAATGCCGTTGGGATCGAGAACATCCTTGAGACGGTGGTGGAGATCCCAGAGTGCGCCGTCGTTGTGTTTGTAGGTCCTGGCGATCTGATCCATGAAGGCGAGGTGCGTGCGGTATTCGCCGAACCCCGCCTCCGCAGCCTCGTCGACCAGCAGGCCGAACAGGTCGTAGGCGCTCTTGCGCATCGTCTCGTCGGCGCGGTCGTACATGATCATCAGGATGTGATGCATGTCGCGCCAGCCGACCAGGAATTCGCCGATGTAGTCGAAGCCGTGATCGTTGCAGCGCTGCTTGATCAGCTTGTATTGGGCAAGTGCTTCGGAACCACTGGGCGCCGAGATCGGCGAAAAGTTGATGTGCCCGCCGCCGCCGATCCAGTTCATGATGCTGAATTCGGTCATGTTCGGCTCGCCGCGCATCAGCCGTACGCGATAGTCCCAGGCCGGATCGTTCTTGCGATCGAAATGGACCTTGGCGCCGGGAATGCTCATCAAGGCATCCTCCACCACCTTCCAGTTGTTCTCGATCACCGGAGGCGGGCCGTACAGCGCACCGTAATAGTTCCACATTCCCAGATCGTGGTCCGAGGCGATCTTGGCACGGATCGACGGCGGCAGCGGGCCCTTGCCATCGTAATAGTGGCGCCGCGTGGTCTTGGCCGAGGCCTCCCACAGCAGATCAACCGCAACCGCCGCATTCGGGATGATCTGGTTGACCTTGAGCGCCCGGGTGACCTCGAAGATCGCCTCAAGATCCTCCTCCTTCTGGTAGGTGATCATGAAGGGCTTGTAGCCCGGCGGTTCCGGCATCAGCCAGATGCCCATCTTGGTCACCACGCCGAAATTGGATTGGGTGAACATGCCGTCGAAATGCGGGCCGGCCACGTGCTTGGTGACTTGCCAATGCTTCGATCCGGCAAGTGCGCCCTGGCCGGTGCGGACGATTTCACCATCGGCCAGAACCACTTCCATGCCGCACTGCATGACAAAATGGTCGCCATAGGGGGTATAGCCGGCGCCATGCTCCAGCGCATTGCCCATCACGCCGCCCCAGGCTGGTGCGGCAGGATCGATCCACAGCTTGCTGCCGATCTGGCGCAGATGGCGATAAAGCTGCATGTAGGACACGCCGGGTTCGACCAGCGCATAGCCGTATTTCTCGTTTACTTCGATCACGCGGTTCATCCGCCGCAGATCGAGCATGACATAGCCGGATTTGCGCGGGGCCGGGCCGCCATAGGCAAAATTGCGGCCGGTCCCGATGGTCCAGACAGGGATCTTGTAGGCGTTTACGACTGCCAGGATCTTCTGGATTTGCTCGACACCGTCGGGCGCAACAGCGGCGGACGGCAGCATTTCGCCGTCGGCCAACGGAGAATAGGCGTCGCGGTAGGCCGACAGCGGAAGCTCGTCGAGGAATACCCATTCCTTGCCGACGACCGCAGCGAGCTCGTCAAGCGCCTTGTTGAAGGTGGATGCGTCGACACCCTGGGGAACGATGCGGCTCAAGAAAGGTCTCCCCCGATTTCATATACCCAGGAAGCCAGCAGTCCGGGGCTGCTGGCTGCGATGTCGCACGAACCCGACTTGCAGGTGTTCAAGCGGGATTCGGTTGGCGCGCCGATCGCGTCACGAACCAGGTGGGCGACGGCCACCGGCCATGCCGCCGCAGTACCCTCGAGCAGACGCGCGGCGCCCTCGGTCCGGTGCTGCCAGCGCCCGCCTTCGTAATGGTGCCGCCACTGCAGCGCCGACCGTCCGCCGCGCTCGACCAGCAGCTGTCCGGCGATCATGGCTGCGGGATCCGACGTCAGCCCGACGATCAGGCCATCGGTGTCGTCGAGATCGTGCAGGAGGTCGTTGAGCGACCGGTCGAGCCGCACGGTCCGGCCGACCACGCCGCTGTCGGCGAGCGTCGCCGCGAACAGCCGGCTCTCCGGCGAAGCGGTTTCCTCGACGACCGTCACCTTGCGCGCACGGGCCGCAGCCGCTCCGGGCAAGACGCCAAGCCCGGCCACGGTGGCGCCCAGCGCCCCGGCTCCGAGAAATTCGCGTCGCTTGATATCCCAAGCCATCATGCCTGCCTTTCGATCTTCAGCGGCGCCGGTTCGGCGACCGCGCCCTCGGTGGATAGTCCCTGCCAGCGAACCGCTGCGCTGCGATGTATGTCGAAGTGATCCAGCACCCGTGTGCAGCTGTGATCGACGATGTCCTGAAGTCCGGTTGGTCGGGCGTAGAACGCGGGGACCGGAGGGAAAATGACCGCGCCCATTTCGGTGCAGGCGGTCATGTTGCGCAGGTGAGCCAGGTTGAGCGGCGTCTCGCGGGTCATGAGCACCAGCTTGCGCCGCTCTTTCAGCATCACATCGGCGGCGCGCGTGATCAGATTGTCGGACAGGCCATGGGCCACTGCGGCCAGCGTGCGCATCGAGCAGGGCGCTATGACCATGCCGTCGCACAGGAACGAGCCGCTGGCGATGCTGGCGCCGACATTGCGGACATTGTGCACCACATCGGCTGCCGCTTCGATCAGGCGGCGACCGTCCGGGATTTCCTCGCGAATGTTGAGCAAGGCGGCCTGCGACATGACGAGGTGGGTTTCCCAGCCACCCTGTTCGCGGAGCATTTCGAGCAAGCGCTGCCCGTAGACCGAACCCGTCGCTCCGGTTATGGCAACGACCACGCGCTTCACGGGCGGGCTGCCCCGCCGACGTTTTCGCCGCGTACTTTCGTCGGAACGTTCATGCCCGAATCCTTCTCCCTCATCCATTATGCAACAAATTGCACTATAAGCAACACATAAGAGTGCCTCGAGCCTTTCTGCTTTGAGAATTCTCCTATTCAATTCCGGGTTGCGGCGGCAAGCCGAGACTGATGGCCTTGAGTTCCAGGAATTCGTCAATGCCGTGACGCGATCCCTCGCGCCCCAGACCCGATTCCTTGACCCCGCCGAAAGGCACGGTTTCCGAGGAAATGATGCCGTTGTTGAAGCCGACCATGCCAACCTCGAGACCTTCGGCGAGTCGCCAGAACCGGTCCATGTCGCGCGTGAACGCATAGGCGGCAAGGCCGGAACGGGTGCTGTTGGCCAGGGCCAGGGCTTCGCCCTCGTTTGCGAAGCGGAAGAGCGGCGCGACCGGGCCGAACGTCTCCTCCTGCGCCAGCCGCATGTCGGGGTTGGCGCCGATCAGGACCGTGGGCTGGTGGAACAGTTCGCCGGCTTCATGGCGTTCTCCGCCCGTGACGATCCGGGCGCCGCGCCCGACGGCATCGCCGACATGGTCGCGGACCTTCTGCAAGGCGGCGGCGGTGATCAGCGGGCCCTGGTCGGTCTCGCCTTCAAGGCCGTTGCCGACCCGGAAGGCCGCGACCCTCGCGGCCAGGGCTTCGGCGAACCGGTCATGGATGCCGCTCTGCACCAGGATGCGGTTGGCGCAGACGCAGGTTTGTCCGGTGTTGCGGAATTTGGAGGCGATCGCGCCTTCGACAGCCGTATCGATATCGGCGTCGTCAAAGACGATCAAAGGGGCGTTGCCGCCCAGTTCCATCGAGACCCGCTTGAGGGTTGTGGCGCATTGCGCCGTCAGCAGCTTGCCGACCGCGGTCGAACCGGTGAAGGTGAACTTGGCGACGGTCGGATCGCTCGTCAGCACCGAACCGATCGCCGGAGCATCCCCCGCGATGACGTTGAAGACGCCCGGTGGGACGCCTGCATCGAGCGCGAGGTGGGCGAGAGCGAAAGCCGAAAGCGGGGTCAGTTCCGCCGGCTTGAGTGTGACGGTGCATCCTGCGGCGAGCGCGGGGGCAACCTTTCGGGTAATCATCGCGGCCGGAAAATTCCACGGCGTGATGGCACCAACCACGCCGACCGGCTGCTTGATGACCATGACCCGGCGCTCGCGCGCGGCGGGGATGATCTCGCCGTAAACGCGCCGCGCCTCTTCGGCAAACCAGCGCACGAAGCTGGCGGCATAGTCGATCTCGCCCCGCGCTTCGTTCAGGGGCTTGCCCTGTTCGCTGGTCAGCAGCCGGGCCAGGTCTTCACGGTTTTGCAGGATCAGGCCATGCCAGGCCAACAGGATGTCGGCGCGTTCGGCCGCTGCGCGTTTGCGCCATTCCTGCAGGGCGGCAGCATTGCTGGCCACGGCGCGTTCGGCCGCCTCCGCGCCCAGCAGTGGTATGGTCGCGATAGTTTGGGTGGTAGCCGGGTTCGTCACCGTGAAGACGCAGCCCTTGCCCGCAGGGGGCAGGCCGTCGATAATCGGCGTGGTCCGAAGGACGACGTCTTCGGCTAGCGAGGGTCTTGTGCTTGCCATCGATCCAACTTCCCGGACTGGGCAAAAAACCTTTGGGGTGGAACCGCGGATGCGGTTCCACCCCATCGGAGGGAGGACGGATCAAATTACCGTCCCGGGAGAGCTTAGTACTTGTACGCCAGCTTGAGGAACCATTCGCGCGGACGCGAATAGCTTGCCGTGGCAGCGCCGCCGACATTCAGATCGACATAGCCGCCCTGAAGGTAGCGCTCGTCGCCGATGTTGGTGACGCCGGCGGTCAGCGTGAAGTGATCGCTGGGATCGGTGTAGGAAGCGCTGGCGCCGAACACGCTGTAGGCCGGTTGGAACAGCTGCGGGCTGTTCACGGCATCCTTGAAGGTGCCGCTCTGGTGATACCAGTCACCGCGCAGGACCAGCTTGCCCTTGTCGCCATCGAACACGGTGGCGTTTGCCGCGACCGTCGCGGTCCATTTCGGAACGAACGCGAACTTGGAGTTCGTGTTGACGGGGAAAGCAGTGGGATCGACGGAGCGATAGAAGGCATCCAGATAGCCGACACCATAGTCGATCCGCAGCCAGTCGGTCGGTGCGGCCTGGCCTTCGATTTCGAAGCCCTTGATCCGCCCCTCGCCACCGTTGCGGACCTTGGGTGCAATCCCTTCGTTGACCACGATCTGGATGTCGCTGTAATCGGACTGGAACAACGCAAGGTTCATACGCAAGCGCCGGTCAAACAGCTCGGTCTTCAGGCCGACTTCATACGATGTGACGAACTCCGGAGAGAAGGCCGGTGTCGCTAGTTCGGCAGGGAAGATTCGCTGGCTGAAGCCACCGTTCTTAAAGCCTTTCGAGTAGGACACATAACCCATGACATCATCGGTGAACTGATAGTTCACCGAGACCGCCGGGGTCCATTCCTTGGCCTTTGCCGAAACCTGGACCGCAGGGAGAGTGTGGTTCCCACCCGGATTGGTTGCTGTTGCCACGCAGGCTGGATCGGGGAAGCCGGCAAGAGGGCCGCTCGGGATAAGCTGCGGCGTTGCTTGGCCTACGAGGCAACGGCTATACTGGATGAACACGCCATCGGGATAGGGCGGAAGCAGCCCTGCGGTGTAGTCCCGAGTGATGACCTGGGCCGAAGGATCAAACCGTTTGGTCTCATCGGTGTAGCGGATGCCCGGCGTGATCGAAAGCTTGTCAGTGACCTTGTAGGTGAACTGGAGATAGCCAGCATAGCTGTCGTTATCGATCAGGCCGCCGCTGAAGAAGTTGGCGAACCCGAAGCGCAGCGGCTCGATGTCGCCACCTTTTTCCTTCAGATAATAGGCGCCAAGCGCGAACTTGAGCGTGTCGTCGAACACGCTGCCGTTCAGCTGCAATTCCTGCGATGCCTGCCACACGTCGACATTGTTTGTCAGCTGCAGGACTTCGTGCGGGGTGCCGTCGAAGTCGTATTCGATGACCGACTTCTGGTCGCGATAGGCGCTGATCGATTTGAGCGAAATATCGCCGAAATCGTATTCCATGGTCAGGTTGACGCCCCAGAGGTCGAAGTCCGAACGGTTCGGGCCGCCGGCCCAGGTCGTGTCGATATCTCCGGTCACCCAGCGCGAGGATACGCAATTGGGATTGCTGACCGGGGCCAGTTCGCCCGGAAGTCCGCACTGTCCAGCGCCCAGGCCGAGCTTGTTGAAAGCGAAATTGGAACTGGGGAAGGCCACAGTGCCGAACGGTGTGGTGACGATCTGCAACAGATCGGGCGAATCGCGGTTCTCGATCAGGTAGATGGCTGTCTGCTCTTCCCGTCGAATGTTGACGTCGCCAGCGAGAATCGCGGTGAAGGCGTCGGTCGGCGTCCACTTGAACGCCACTCGGCCCGAGAAGCTGTCCTTGTTGCCCTGACGCCCGCCGTCGAACAGGCGCCGCTGGTAGCCATCGCGGGTTTCGTAGGAAGCCACGGCTCGCATCGCCAGCGTGTCGCTAATCGGAACGTTGATCAGGCCCTTGATATCGGCGCGATTGAAGCTGCCGGTCGCGGCTTCGAGCTTGAGCTCGAAATCGTTGCTCGGCTGGTTGGTGTTGACGATGATCGCGCCGCCGATGGTGTTCTTGCCGAACAGCGTGCCCTGCGGACCGCGCAGGATCTGCACGTTGCTGATGTCAGCCATGTCGAGCAGCCCGCCCACCGAGCGCGCCACGTAGACGCCATCGACATAGATGCCGACGCCCGGATCGACGGTGATGTTGAAATCGGTCTGGCCGACGCCGCGGATGAATGCGGTGAGCGAGGCGCTTGAGCCCGAAATGTTGCCGACTGGCTGAATGTTGACGTTAGGTGCATAGGACGCGACCTGCGCCACGTTGGCAATCTGGCGGTCCTCGATCATGGCCCCGCTCATCGCGGTGATGGCCACCGGGGTTTCCTGGGCATTTTCCTCACGCTTGCGCGCGGTGACGAGAATCTCGTCGAGTCCGCCCTGGCTTTGGGCTTCCTGTGCGGCATCGCCTGCTGCGGCGTCCTGCGCAAAGGCATTGGTCGGCGCTATGGCAAGGCAGGCAAGCGCAAGGCTGCTGCCGGCTAGCAGCCGCCGCTTGCGGTTGCTCGTGCGGTAAATCACTGACATGGCATTTCTCCCTTGAGTTCTATTTTGATCGCGGTTCCGATCTATTTTTCCACCTTGTTCTTAAAACTTGACTTCGACCGTCGCGCCAACTTTGCGCGGCTGTTCGTAGAAACCGTCGTTCGAAAGGGCGCCAGGACGCATCGTCTGGAAGACCTTCTCGTTGGTCAGGTTGGTCGCCCAAATCGAGAACTTCCAGTTCTCGCTCTCGGGCGTCCAGGAAGCCGACAGGTTGGTCAGCGAGTAGGCTTTCTGCGAGAAGTTGTTGGCGAAATCGTAGTAGAGGCGCGAGCTGAACGAAAGATTGCCGTTGAGCGACAGGCGGCCACCCGCCAGGTCGTGCCCCCAGTCAAAACCGACATTACCGGACCACTCGGGCGCCCGGGTCATGACGTTGCCCGAGGCATCCAGCGTCACGACGGTATTTCCGCCGTCAACCCGCGAGATAAAGCCCTGCGCCGCGATGAAATCCTTGTAGCGAGCGTGGGTATAGGCCAGGGCGCCGCGCAGCTTCAGATCGCTGGTCGGTGCCACGGTCAATTCCAGTTCGCCGCCATAGATTTCCGCATTGGCAGCATTCTGGAGGATGTAACCCGCTCCGAGGTTATCCTTCGACTGAAGCTGAAGGTTCTTGTAGTCGTAGTAATATGTCGCAAGGTTGACCCGCAGCCAATTGAACGGGTCCGACTTGATCCCGAATTCGGCGGCCTTGATCTCTTCAGGCTCGACCGGCACGCTGCGGGTACTGGCCATGTTGTAGACACCGCTCTTGAAAGCGGTGCTCCAGCTCGCATAGACGTTCGTGGTGTTGTTGATTTCGTAACGAAGGCCAACCTTGTAATTGAACTTGTTGAACGTCTTGTCGACGTTGTTGACGACCAGGTTGCCATTCACCGTCTGCGAGAATTCACGCTTTTCCGTGGTGTAACGACCGCCGAGATTGACGAACAGGCCGGGCGTGGCCTCATAGGTCACGTCGGCAAAACCCGCGAAGGAGCGGCCGCCGAGGTCCGGTTCGAGAGTCGGCCCGGCGAGGGGGAGGGTGGGATTCGCGGCCGTCCATGGTTGGAGGAAAGAGCTGCCCCCGAACTGGTAAAAATAGCCGCCCACCAGCCATTGAAATGGCCCGGGGTTCGCCGAACTGAGCTTGATTTCCTGGCTGCCTGATTCTGCGTTGAAGATGGCCGGAAAGTTTCCAAGACGCAGGTTCGACGCGTCCGAATCGGTGGTCTGGGTCCAGCGCAGGTTCAGGAAACCGCTGGTGGTTTCCAGGTTGACTGCGCCCAGATCGAGTTTGGTGTGCAGGGCGAATGTCCAGCGCCGCAGGTTCAGCAGGGGAACCTCGGTCAACGACGCCTGCCACGGGCCGGTGGGCAGAATGACGCCGGTGAAGCGGCGCCCGGCGGTGTTGCCATCGACCGGCTGGGGTGAATTGGTCGTGCTCTGCTGGTCGAAGAATTCACCGGTCAGGACTACCTTGAAATTGTCGGCCGGCTTGAACAGAACCTTGCTGCGCAGATCGATGACCCGCTGGTCGCCAAGGGTGCCGCCGCGAACCAGATCGTCGATATAGCCATCGTTCTTGCGGAACAGCGCCGACAGGTCGATCGCGGCCTTCTCGCTGATTGGCCCGGTTACATAGAGCCGGGCATCATAATCACCGGCCTCGCGCCGCATGCGCCCCACCCGCAGCGAAGCCTTGCCGCGGAAATCGAAGCTCGGATCGGGGGTGATGACATTGATCAGCCCGCCGGTCGCGTTGCGGCCAAAGGTGGTGCCCTGCGGACCGCGCAGTACTTCGACCCGCTCGACCTCGACAAGATCGATCCAGTTCGCGGCGGATTCGGGCTGATAAACACCATCGATATAGGTGGCGATGTTGGGTTCGTCGCCGATCGAGATGCCGGTCGAACCGACGCCGCGAACCACTGGTTGGAACACGCCCATGTTGCGGCTGCCGACAAAGCCGGGGACGACCTGGGTCAGCGTGCGGACGGTCGAGACGTCGGCCGATTGCAGGGCATCGCCGCCGATTGCCGTCACTGCCACCGGCACTTGCTGCAGTCTTGCTTCGCGGCGGGTTGCGGTAACGACGATATCTTCGATACCGGTCGTTGCCTGCTCGTCCTCGGGTTGGGCGGCCGCTGTATCCTGGGCTTGTACGACCGAAGAAAAAAGCGACTGCGCCAGAACGACCGTTGCAGTTGCGAACAAGCGTACTTTGAACCTTTTCATTTTCCCTCTCCCTGCGTTGTGCAATTTATTATATTGGCTCATTAACTAAACTATTTTTGTTGTGAAATATACTCTTGCAGAAAATCCAGGCGGTCATTGCCCCAGAATATTTCATCGTCGACAAACATCAATGGCGCGCCGAACACGCCTCGCTGGTAGGCCAGGCTGCGGGCCTTGCGGTATTCGTTTTGGCCGATCGGCGATTCCACGAAGGCAATCAGCCCCTCTGGGTCAAGGCCGGCTTCCGTTGCGCAGGCGCGCAGCTCTGCGCGGTCGCCCGGATCGATGCCCTGTCCCCAGATGCGATTGAAGGCGGCGGTGACATAGGCGCCCGCCTTGCCCTGCTCGCGCGCGTAAAGCGTGGCGCAATTCCAGTCGGCGCAGGCAAAGCTGGCCGGAAACCGCAAGGGGACGTCGTACTTGCGGGCCCAGCGGTTGAGGTCCGCCATCATCACCTTGATCTTGGGGGCGACCTCGCGATTGGACGGGCCGTAGTTCCCCGCCGCGATCTTCGCCTCGGGGATATCGATCGGGCAATATTCGAGTTCGTAACCGGCCTTGCGGGCAATATCGGGCAGCTTCAGCTGCGCGAGGTAGCTGAAGGGACTGATGAAGTCGAAATAGAAGTCAATCTTGCGGGTCATCGCGCGGTCTCGAAGCCGACCAGCTTCTCGTAATTGTCCCAGAAGCCGACAATGGCGCCTTCAGTGACAAGGTGGTCGGCATCTTCGGCGCGGCCACCGCCCATGGCGATGAACGAGGTCGCCTGCTGCTCGCCGACGATTGCGTTCTGCACGATTTCGACCGCTTCGCCGTCTTCCATCGAAATCAGGCCGGCCGGACCGATCAGATTGGTCTGCTTGCGCCGGATTGCCTGCATTTCGGCGTCGTCGTCGGCATAGCCGAAGTGGGTCCAGACCAGCTCGAAGGCCTCCGGCCCCTTGGGCACGATCTGCCGCACCGCAAGCGTGTTCTGGATCTGCTGGAGGACGAGGTTCGGGAACACCGCAAGGATAACCAGGGTAATGCCGTCCTCGAATTCCTGGCGGCCCTTGAGCAGCGACATGTCCTGCAGCTTGAACTCGGTATCGAAGGTCCGGGAATCGCCATAGGCCTGCTTGTCAGCAGTCTCGTCGTTGCTGGCGGCGATCGAATAGAGCAGCGAATGCCGCTTTTCGGTATCCATCACCGACTTGCCGGTCTGGGTCGAGCGATAGAGGCCGAACGTGTTGTGGAACAGGTGCAAGAGGCTGGCGTGATAGGGATCGCGGGTATTCTCGGCATAGAGCTTCCAGTTGCCGTGAACATATTGCCGCTGGTCGCCCAGCACCTTGATCGGCTTGTGCATGATCCGTTCGACATGCTCGACCACCAGCGGGCCGAGAAAATCGTTCAGGGGCACCACGCTTTGCGAAAAGCTCGCGAAGACCAGCCCGCCGACGATCCCGACGCGCAGCTGCTTGAGGCCGTGCTGCTTCATGTCGAAATCGCCGGGCATGCCGCCCTGGCCCTTGAGACCCCGGCGAAACGGCACCCCGATCAGATTGCCGGCGAGGTCATAGGCCCATTGGTGGTACACGCATTCGAGGTTCGGACGATTGCCGCGCAGTTCGCGGCAGACCAGGGCGCCGCGATGGGCGCAGCGGTTGACCACGACATGAACGGCGCCGTCCGCAGCCCTGGTAACGATGACCGGCGTTTCGCCAATGAACGTCGATTTGAAATCGCCAGCTTCCGGGATTTCCGCTTCGAGCGCGACGAACGACCAGTTCTCGCCCTGGAAGATCTTTTCCTGCTCGCGCGCGTGATATTCCGGGTCGGTGAAGACCCGATAGGGAACCCGGCGACCAGTTCCGGTTGCGGTCTTCGAGAGGTTCTCACCTAGCACAGCTGTGTCGGTCATGGTCAAAATCCTGGTCGCGGACTAAATCGGGCGAACCATCATCGTGTCGATGAGGTTGGTATCGAAAACGGCGATCTTCGAACGGAACATCGGGCGTTCGCCCGACAGATCGATCTCGTCGATATATTTGCCTGAATTGTAGATCGTGGTGCGTCCGTCAGTGCGGGTCATGAGGACCGCGTAGTTGGTTTGCGCCTTGGCGAGCGTTCCAGTTGTGGAAACGACCCGGGTCGGACCGAGAATATGACGGTAGGCATGAACCGGAAAGATATTGGCCTTGCGCAGGGACACGATGCGATCCACCAGCATGCCGCGGCTGTCGCAATAAATCGCGGCCGAAACCATGTTTCGCTCGAAATTTTCGCGCGCGATCACGGTATAGACGCAGTCCGAAACAAACAGTTCCGGCCATTCTTCCAGGCGATCGTCGTCGATGAGTTCGGCGTAGAGCGCGTTGAGCTCGGTCGCGAGCTGCTGGATTTCGAAGCGTGCAGGAGCGTCGGCTAGCATTCAGGCGCTCCCTTCGGGCTTGTCGATGCAAACCCAGCCGTCTTCGATCGTGACGGAATAGGTCCTGAGCGGAATCTGGCAGGGAAAGGCCTTGGCCGCGCCGGTCGCGATGTCGAACGAACCGCCGTGGAACGGGCATTCGATGAGCCCGCCGTCCTGGTAGCCATCGGTCAACATGGCATTGCCATGCGTGCACAGATTGTCGGTGACGAACACATCGCCATCGACGTTGTAGACCGCAAGCGCAGGCATCTGTTCCTGGTAAACCGCGACCGGTTCACCGTCCTTGACGTCTGCCACTTGGCAAAGGCGCAATTTGTTCGACATGGCGTCTGGCAATTCCAATCTGGGTTCTGGACAAGCGATCGAATGGGCGATCAGCCGAGGGGAATATCCATTCCGTAGCCCGCAGCCTCGTTGCCGTGACCGAAGATGTCGCGGGTGTAATATTCTTGCTGGCTCGGGGCCTTGCGGGCACCCCAGCCGAACTCCCACAGCCAGCCCGACGGGTTGGCGCAGTAGAAGGTCAGCGCCTGGTCGTTTGCGTGCTTGCCGAGTTGCAGGGCGACGTCGATCTTGCGGGCCCGCACAATGTCATGCGCGAGGCCGAGATCGTCGAGGTCGGTATATTCGAACATCAGGTGGTTGATGCGTTTTTCCATCGGGCCAAGCCCGAAGGCGATCGAATGCTGCCGCTCGTTGCAGTGCATGAAGTACGGCTGCGCCACCATCCCGTTGGGCAGCTGCAGGTGATACTCGACCGACCCGCGCAGTCCCAGCAGGCCATAGAACGCCGCTGCCGCCGCAACATCGTCCTGGCGCAGGATGCAGTGGCCGATCCCTTCGGAGCCGGTCAGGAACCTGCCGAACATCGGGCGCCCGGGGTGGAAGGGCTTGTGGGTGTCGACCTGGGGTGCGTAAAAGATTTCGGTCGGATTTCCGCCGGGATCGGCCAGCTTGGCAAGGCCGAGCACGCGCCGTTCGCGCGCTTCGGCTTCGCTCGCCACTTCAACCGCGATTCCGGCGGCAGCCAGCTGTGCCACCATGGCGTCGAATTCCACCGGACCGGCAACGCGCCAGCCAAGATAGGCAAGATCATCGGTATCACCGGCATGCAGGGCAATGCGATGGTGCCACTGGTCCATGCGCAGATAAAGGCAGTCACCTTCACCCTCATCGACGATCTCCATGCCGGCGACTTCGGCAGCATAACTGCGCCACGCATCAAGGTCGGTGACGGTCAACCCGAGGTAACCGAGTTCCGTGACTGCTACCATTTGCCTTCTCTCCCAGAGGACGCGGTTCGCGTGTCGCCGAACCGTCATCGCCGATTATTTTGACGCCGACTCTTGCCGACCGAGTCGAGGCGATAGTCGATAGTTCTCCATAGTGCAATACGTTGCACTGGGTAATTTGTTGGTGTAGGAAGTTCGCAACAGAAGGTCGGTCCAGCGATTCGTCCGTGATGCGCGGACGGCGTGGAGCCGGGTTCGTGAGCACCGCCAAGGTGTTCGGCCAGCCAGCGAAAGCCGTCCGTGCGGCTTCCGCTTATTGGGAGTGGAGCGTTATGGAAGCCGCAGAGAAGCGTGTCGGCCGGATTGCCGATTTGCAAGCGATCAAACAACGACTGAAATCGTGGCTCGTCAAGGATCAGGCGAGGGGAATCTTCCAGATCGACCGTGCCGCTTTCACCGATACCGAACTGTTCGATATCGAGATGAAATACATTTTCGAGCGCAACTGGATCTTCCTTGCGCACGAAAGCCAGGTCGCCAAGCCCCACGATTTCCTGACCACCAAGATCGGGCGATTCCCGGTGATCATCACCCGGGACCGTTCGGGGACGGTCCGTGGGCTGGTCAACGCCTGCGCTCACCGCGGCGCCAAGGTGTGCCGGGAGAAAGCCGGCAACAAGAAGACTTTCATGTGTCCTTTCCACGGTTGGACCTATTCGTCCGCAGGCGACCTTCTTGACGTCACCGAGGAAGCGGCAGGGGGATATGGACCCGGTTTCGACCGCGCCGATTTCGGGCTTCCCCAGATCGCCCGGCTCGAAATCTACCGCGGCTTCATCTTTGGCAGCCTGTCGGACGATGTCTTGCCGCTTGAGGAATATCTGGCCGGTTCGAAGGCGTTCATCGACTTGCTGGTGGACCAGTCGCAGCACGGCGAGATGGAGGTTCTTCCCGGCTCCACCCGCTATCGCTACAAGGGCAACTGGAAAATGCAGGTCGAGAATGGGCTCGACGGCTACCATGTGGCCACCGTTCACGGCAATTATTTCATGACGGTCCAGCGCCGCGTCGAAGGCGCTTCGAAGAATGATACCAAGGCGATCGATTTTGCGAATTTCAACCAGCAGGATGGCGGCTCGTTTTCCTTCCACAACGGACATTCGGTGCTTTGGGCCGACTACGCCAATTTCAGGGACCGGCCAAACTTTGACGTGCTCGACTGGATCGTGGATACCCATGGCGATGAAAAGGCGCTGTGGATGAACAAGCGGATCCGCAACCTGCAGCTTTTCCCCAATGTCTTCCTGATGGATCAGACCAGCACGCAGATCAGGATCATTCAGCCGATCTCCGTCGATGAGACCGAGGTCACGACCTATTGCGTCGCGCCGGTTGGTGAAAGCGCCGCGGCCCGGGCGCTGAGGATCCGGCAGTATGAGGACTTCTTCAATGCCAGCGGCATGGCGACGCCGGACGACCTGACTGAATTCAACAACTGCCAGGCCGGGTTTGGCGCGGGAGAAGGGCGGATGAACGACATGTCGCGCGGCGCGACGCGCTGGACCAAAGACGCCGGGCAATTCGGTGCTGCGCTTGCGGTGGATGCGGTGATGAGCAGTCCGGCGGTGGCCGACGAGGGGCTCTATGTTGCCATCCACGACGAATGGATCAGCCGGATGAACACCGCGATCGACCAGGAGACCGCAGAATTGATTGCCAAGGGCGATCTGGAGTTGGCGCGATGACGGCGGCCGATACGCAGTGGCTGGCCGTTTGCCGCTTTCTCGGCCGCGAGGCGGTTGCGCTCGACGAAAAGGACTGGGACACTTGGCTGTCGCTCTATGCGGAAGACGCGGAATACTGGGTTCCGGCCTGGGATGATCGCGAGCGTCTGACCGCCGATCCGCAGCGCGAAATCTCGCTGATCTATTACCACAATCGCGGCGGTCTTGAGGATCGTGTCTTTCGCATCCGCACTGGGCGGTCCTCGGCAAGCACGCCTGGCGCGCGCACTTCCCACATGTTCACACTGCTATCGACTGAAGATGCCGATGGTCTGGTGCGGGCGCGCACGTCGTGGACGGTGACGTCGGTGCTCGATGGGGTGGTAACCGTCTACAGCGGATCGGCCTTCTACGATCTTGAGCCGGTCGGCGGAAGTTTTGTGATCAAGCGCAAGAAGACCGTGATCATCAACGACCTCGCGCAGACCATGCTCGATGTCTACAGCATCTGATCGGTCCATGTCAGCTTCACCAATGCGTCCCGTCGTCGGGACCATGATCGGCGATCCTGCCGGGATCGGGCCCGAAGTGACAGTTAAGGCGCTCGCGGACGGATCGGTGCACGAAGTGTCGATACCGGTGCTGGTCGGCTCGGCTGCGGCGGTGGAGCGTGCTCTCGACATGACCGGGGTCAAGGCACGGGTGCGCCGGATGCGCTCGTTCGAGGCGCCCAGCGACGAGGCCGGGGTGATCGACGTGATCGACACCGGCGCCTTGCCGGACGGCGTTCTGCCGCTGGGTGAGGATACCGAAGTGGCCGGCCATGCCACTGCGCAATGGCTGGACGAGTTGGACGGTCTGGCCCGGGACGGGTCCTTCGCCGCTACGATCATGGGGCCGATCAGCACCGGTTCGCTCAAGATGGCCGGAAAACTCGACAAGGTCATCAGCCCGACGCCAGGCGAAAGCTATCTGGTGTTGTTGACCGGCCCCTTGCGGGTCGCGCATCTCACCGATCACATGTCGCTGCGTCAGGTGATCGACGTCATCACCGCCGATCTCGTGGCCAAGGCGATCGGGCAGGTCAACGATGCCATGCAATCCTGGGGAATCGCCCGTCCTCGTATCGCCGTGGCCGGGCTCAACCCCCACGCCATGGGTGACGAGGACCGGCTCGCGATTGCCCCGGGGGTCGAGCGGGCGCGGGCATCGGGCATCGCGGTGGAAGGTCCGATTGCACCCGATTCGGTGTTCCGCCAGTGCATCGAGGGGCGTTACGACATGGTCCTGGCGATTTTCCACGATCAGGGACACATTGCGGTCAAGACCTGGGGTTTTTCGGGCAACTGCGTGATCATGATGGGGCCGCCCTATCTGCACATGTCGGTCGCCCATGGTACCGCCTATGACATTGTCGGCACGGGCAAGGCGGACGCGGCGATGATGCGCAGCGCGATGCGCACCTGCGGCCAGCTCGCATCGGGCCAGGGATTTGTGGGAGAAGCGCAATGAATGCCTTTGCACCAGTGGGGGCACCTTCGCTGCCGACGGCGGTCGATTACAAGGTTTACCACGATACGCGGATTTTCGCTGCCGAGCAGCGCAACGTCTTCAAGGGGCGCACCTGGTGCTACCTTGGGCTCGAAGCCGAGATACCCAACGCCGGTGACTTTCGCGCAACCCATGTCGGCGAAACGCCGGTGGTGCTGGTGCGCGGTCAGGAAAACAAGGTCCACGCCTGGGTCAACCGGTGCGCGCACAAGGGGGCGACGGTGTGCCGCTCGTTGCGCGGCAACCAGGCCGACGGTGCGTTCGTGTGCGTCTACCATCAGTGGGCCTATGATGCCGAAGGCACGCTGGTCGGCGTGCCGTTCCGGCGTGGCCTCAAGGGAGTAGGGGGCTACGACAAGGATTTCGATCCGGCCACTCACTCGCTCGAAAAGCTCCGGGTGGAGAGCTACAAGGGCATGGTGTTCGGCACGTTTTCAACCGACATCGAGTCGCTTGAAGATTTTCTCGGTCCGGTGATGCGCAAGTATATCGACCGCGTTTTCCACCACCCGATCAAGGTGCTGGGTTACTCCCGGCAATATATGGCGGGTAACTGGAAGCTCTATTCCGAGAACAGCCGCGACAGCTACCACGGGGCCTTGCTGCACCTGTTCTACCCGACCTTCGGAATCTACCGGCAAAGCCAGGACAGCGCGGGGGAACTGGCCGAGCAAGGCTTCCACAACGTCTTTACCGTTGCCAAGCCCAAGGGCGACATCGACTACGGCTCGTTCGGCGATGAGGCCAATCGCGAAATGCAAGGCGCTGCCAAATTGCAGGACGAAAGCCTGTTGCAGTTCCGGCCCGAGATCGAGGACGATGTCGGCCTGCACATCCAGTCGCTGTTTCCCTCGGTCGTTCTGCAGCAGATCCAGAACACGCTGGCGACACGCCAGATCGTGACGCACGGTGTCGACAAGACCGAATTGGTCTGGACCTATTTCGGCTATGCTGACGACGATGAGGAAACCACGCGTCACCGCCTGCGCAACCTGAACCTTGTCGGCCCCTCCGGCCTGATCTCGATGGAAGACGGCGAAGCGGTCGAGCTTTGCCAGCAAGGGACGATTGGGGCCGAAGGCAAGCACAGTTTCATCGAAATGGGCGGCGACGACGTGCGGGGCTATTACGCGCCGATGGGCATGGACGAGAACGCCGTGCGCGGCTTCTGGAAAGGCTACCTAAGCCTGATGGGCGATGCCCTTGCCGCCAGCGCGGAAGCATCGGCATGAGCCTGGTCGATCCCGCATTGCAGGGCCTGGTCGATGGCCTGAACGCCGCCTACGGTCTGTGCCTGAATGACGGCCGGCTCGAGCAGTGGCCCGAGTTTTTCGTCGATGATTGCCTTTACCAGGTGATCGCCCGCGAGAATGTCGACAACGGGCTGCCCGCCGCGGTGATGTATTGCGACAGCAAGGGCATGCTGGTCGATCGGGTGGTGGCGCTGCGCCGGGCCAACGTCTTCCCGGAACATTTCAGCCGTCACCTGATTTCGCGGGCGGTCCTGACCGGGACTGATGGCGAGACCGTGACGGCCGAGGCCAGCTATGCCGTGCTGCAAACCCGCAACGACGGTGAGACCCGCATCTACAACGCCGGGAAATATGTCGACCGGCTGGCGATCAAGGACGGTGCGGCCAAACTGGTGAGCCGGATGTGCGTCTACGACACCCATCGGATCGCGACGCTGCTGGCGACTCCGATCTGATGGCCGAACATCGATCTGGCGTCGAAAAGAAACCTAGAGGAGAAGCACAATGAAACTGTTCATCAGCCCGGGCGCCTGCTCGCTCGCCCCTCATATCGCCCTGCGCGAAACCGGAGCCGATTTCGAAGCGGTCAAGGTCGATCTGGCCGTACGCAAGACCGAGGCGGGCGAGGATTTCCTCGCCGTCAATCCGTCCGGCAAGGTCCCGGCCCTGACTCTGGACAGCGGCGAGACCCTGACCGAAAACCCCGCCATCCTGCTGTATATTGCCGACCAGAACCCCGCATCCGGCCTGGCCCCGGCCGAAGGCAGCCTCGATCGCTACCGGTTGCTGAGCCGCCTCAGCTTTCTCGGTTCGGAATTTCACAAGGCGTTCGTGCCGCTGTTTGCTCCCGGGACCTCCGACGAAGCGAAGGCGTCGGCCGCAGAATCGGTCAAGAACCACCTCGCCGCGCTCGACAAGGAACTCGCCGGGCGTGACCATTATGCGGGCAACGCCTTCAGCGTGGCCGACATCTACCTGTTCGTGATGCTGGGCTGGCCGGCCTATGTCGGTATCGACATGACCGCCTACCCCGCGCTCGGCGCCTATGCCGGCAAGATCGCGCAGCGGCCCGCCGTCGGCGCGGCGCTCAAGGCCGAAGGCCTGGCGTGAGCCGGACCGGCCGGTTTGGGGCATGATGCGATCGGGTTGAATCATTCTCCATTTGCAAATGCGTTCTGTTTTATGCAATAACGCCGGGAATCCGAACGAACACGAGTCCGGTTGCCTTGCCTGTCGCAATGGCAGGCAAGGCAACCGGCCAAAAATCGGTTGAGAATTGATCGGGAGAGCCATGACTGCCGTAACCAACGACATCGCACGCCCGGAGATTGGCAAGTCCATCACGGTCGATGGCAGCGTCACCAACTACCACGATGTGGGCGAGGGCGCACCCGTCCTGCTGATCCACGGATCGGGACCCGGGGTGACCGCCTGGGCCAACTGGCGGCTCAACATGCCCGAGCTGGCGAAGCGCTTCCGCGTCATCGCGCCCGACATGTTCGGCTTCGGCTATTCGGATCCCAAGGGGCGAATCGAAGACAAGCGGGTGTGGGTCGATCAGGTGGCATCGCTGCTGGATGCCCTCGGGATCGACAAGGTCTCGATGGTCGGCAATTCCTTCGGCGGGGGCATCACCCTGGCATTCATGATCGCGCATCCCGATCGGGTCGAACGGGCGGTGCTGATGGGGCCGGCAGGGCTCGATTTCCCGATCACGCCGGCGCTCGATCTGGTCTGGGGCTACCAGCCTTCGCTGGAAGAAATGCGCGCCTCGCTCAAGTACCTGGCCTGGGACCACAGCCGTCTGACCGAAGACCTGATCCAGTCGCGCTATGAAGCGAGTGCGCGTCCGGAAGCGCACGATCCCTATCACGCGACCTTCGGCGGGGCGGACCGGCAGCGCAACATCGCGATGCTGGCAAGCCGCGAGGAAGACGTGGCGGCGCTCCAGCATGAAACGCTCATCCTGCACGGCCTGTTCGACCAGGTGATCCCGCTGGATTCGACCGTGCGCCTGGCCAGCCTGCTGGCGCGCGCCGACCTGCACGTATTCGCGGAATGCGGCCATTGGGTGCAGATCGAACGCATGGCGAGCTTCAACCGCATGGTGACCGAATTTTTTGAGAACGGCCTCAAGGCCTGAAGGGACAAGGAGATCTGAAATGGCGCTGACCGGTGTACTTCGCCCTGGCTATGTCCAGCTGCGCGTCCTCGATCTGGATGAGGCAATCCAGCACTATCGCGACCGCATCGGTCTCAACCTGGTGAGCGTCGAAGACGGAAGGGCGTTCTTCCAGGCCTTCGACGAGTTCGATCGCCACAGCATAATCCTGCGCGAGGCCGATTCCGCCGGGCTCGACCGGATGGCGTTCAAGGTCGCCAAGGATGCCGATCTCGACCACTTTGCCGAACGGCTGCTCGACATGGGGGTCCACGTCGATATCATTCCGGCTGGCGAGGATCCCGGCGTCGGTCGCAAGATCCGCTTCAACACGCCGACCGCCCACGTGTTCGATCTCTATGCCGAGATGGAGCTGTCCGAAACCGGGCCGGCCGTGCGCAATCCCGACGTCTGGATTGCCGAGCCGCGCGGCATGCGCGCGACCCGGTTCGATCACTGCGCCCTCAATGGTGTCGATATTTCGGCTAGCGCGAAGATCTTCGTCGAGGCTCTCGATTTCTCGGTGACCGAAGAATTGGTGGACGAGGCTTCGGGCACGCGCCTTGGCATCTTCCTGTCGTGCAGCAACAAGGCGCACGACGTGGCATTCCTGGGCTATCCCGAAGACGGGCGGATCCACCACACTTCCTTCAACCTCGAATCCTGGCACGATGTCGGCCATGCGGCGGACATCATCAGCCGCTACGACATTTCGCTGGATATCGGCCCGACCCGCCACGGGATCACGCGCGGGCAGACGATCTACTTCTTCGACCCGTCGGGCAACCGCAACGAGACCTTCAGCGGCGGCTACACCTACTATCCCGACAATCCGCGCCGGATGTGGCAGGCCGAGAATGCCGGCAAGGCGATCTTCTATTACGAGAAGGCGCTCAACGACCGCTTCATGACGGTGAACACCTGAGCATGGACGGGGTGGCGACCATCCGGTCGGTCGGGCACGATCTTGCCGCCAAAGCGGTGCAGGTCGCCGTGGCCAAAGGCGGCGAGGTGGGCTGCCCTCTCGTCGCTGCGGTGGTTGGTGCCACGGGGGAGTTGGTCGCCCTGCTGCGCGCCATCGGGGCGCCGTTCCCATCCTCGCAGATCGCGCAGGACAAGGCCTATACCGCAGCCAGCTTCAAGGTTCCCTCGCCTGACGTCTTCAAGATGGTCGAAGGCAACCCGGCGCTAAGCGGGGGTATAGCCGCTAAGCCCGGCATCGCCATGTTCGGCGGCGGGTTGCCGATCATGATCGCTGGCGAGATCGTTGGCGCTATCGGCGTGTCTGGCGGAACCGAGGAACTCGATACGCAGTGCGCCAACGCCGCCCTCACCGCGATCGGAGCGGCGCAATATTGAGCGCGCGACACCATTGAGACTTTACGGAGAAACGAAAAACCCATGGCAACCCAAGGCACCCTGGCCGTTACCGATACCGTCCTGAACTTCATCGGGGGCTCCTATCGCCGTGGGAGCACCGGCAAGACGTTCGCCAATATCGATCCGGCAACCGGCTTGCAGACCGGCACCGTCCACGAAGCGAGTGAGCAGGACGTTGCCGATGCCGTGGCAGCCGCCAGGGAAGCCCTGAACGGTCCGTGGGGCAAGATGACGACGGCCGAGCGAGTCAAGCTCATCTCGGCCGTCGCCACCGAAATCGAACGCCGCGCGGACGATTTCCTCGCTGCCGAAGTGGCGGATACCGGCAAGCCGCGCCATGTCGCCTCGCACATCGACATTCCGCGCGGCGCCGCTAACTTCCGGATGTTCGCCGACGTCATTGCCACTACCCCGACCGAATCCTTCGCCACGGCGACGCCCGATGGCGGGAAGGCGCTGAACTACGTCGTGCGCAAACCCAAGGGTGTGATCGCAGTGATCTGCCCGTGGAACTTTCCCCTTCTACTGATGACCTGGAAGGTCGGCCCGGCGCTGGCTTGCGGCAACACAGTTGTGGTCAAGCCCTCCGAGGAGACACCGCGGACCGCGGCGCTGCTGGGTGAGGTCATGAACGCGGTCGGGATGCCCGAGGGTGTCTACAACGTGGTGCACGGCTTCGGGGGCGGCTCGGCCGGTGAATTCCTGACCTCGAACCCCGATGTCGACGCGATTACCTTTACCGGCGAGACCGGCACCGGCCAGGCGATCATGCAAAAGGCCGCGGTCGGGGTGCGCGATATTTCGTTCGAGCTTGGCGGAAAGAATCCGGCCGTCGTGTTTGCCGACGCCGATCTCGACAAGGTGGTCGAAGGACTTTCGCGCTCGGTGTTTCTCAACACCGGGCAGGTCTGCCTCGGAACCGAGCGGGTCTATGTCGAGCGGCCGGTTTTCGATGATTTCGTCAAGCGGATGACGGCGGCGGCCAAGGCGTTCAAGCCCGGCGCGACCGGCGATAAGGCCTATCTGGGGCCGCTGATCAGCGCCGAGCACAAGGAAAAGGTGCTGGGATATTACGCCCGCGCGGTGGCCGAAGGTGCCACTGTCGTCACCGGCGGCGGGGTTCCCGCGCTGTCGGGTGACGCAGCGGGCGGCTTCTATGTCGAGCCGACGCTGTGGACGGGCCTGGCGCACGACAGTTCGGTGATGCGCGAAGAGATCTTCGGCCCGTGCTGCGGGGTCATTCCCTTCGATGCCGAAGACGAGGTGATCGGCCTGGCCAACGACACCGACTACGGGTTGTGCGCGACGATCTGGACCGAAAACCTCTCGCGGGCGCACCGCGTCGCCGCCGCGATGCAGGTTGGCGTGTGCTGGGTCAATTGCTGGTTCCTGCGCGATCTGCGCACCGCCTTCGGCGGTTCCGGACATTCCGGGATCGGCCGCGAAGGCGGTGTGCACAGCCTCGAATTCTATACCGAAACCGAAAACATCTGCGTGAAGCTTTGACACCATGACGACTGAAACCAAGATCGATCCCAAGGCGATTCAACAGGCGGCCGAGCAATTGCGGGGCGCGGCTGCCAGCGGCAAGCCGGTAGCGCCGATCCGCGATCTCATTTCGGCCGGCGGGGTGGATGCCGCCTACGCCGTGCAGGAAATCAACACCCGGCACGCCCTTGACAGCGGGCGGCGCCTGGTCGGCCGCAAGATCGGGCTGACCTCGCTGGCGGTGCAGCGCCAGCTCGGCGTTGACCAGCCCGATTACGGCATGCTGTTCTCCGACATGGACGTGCCCGAAGGGTTTCCTATCTCGCTCGATCAGGTCATCCAGCCCAAGGTCGAGGCGGAAATCGCGATCGTGGTCGGCCGTGATCTGCCTCATCCCGATCTCACCACCGCCGAGATGATCCGCGCGGTCGAATATTTCGTGCCCGCGATCGAGATCGTCGACAGCCGGGTCGCCAACTGGGACATCCGGATCTGGGACACCGTCGCCGACAACGCCTCGAGCGGGTTGTTCGTGCTTGGCGCGGTGCCGCGCAAGCTCGAGGCGCTCGACCTGCGCGAATGCGGCATGGTGATGGAAGTGAAGGGCGAGCCGATCTCGGTAGGTGCGGGGATTGCCTGCCTCGGCAGCCCGATCACCGCAGCGCTGTGGCTGGCGCGGGTGATGGCCAAGGTGGGGCGTCCGCTGCTTGAAGGCGACGTGATCCTGTCCGGCGCGCTCGGGCCGATGGCGGGAGTCGCGCGCGGCGATGTCGTGGAAGCGAGGATCAATGGGGTCGGTACGGTGCGGGCGGCTTTCGCCGCCGAAGCCGGCTGACGCAGGTTAACGGGAAGATCGAAGCATGACCAAGATGAAGTGCGCCATCATCGGCTCCGGAAATATCGGAACCGACCTGATGATCAAGCTGCTCAAAGGGTCCGATAGTCTTGAACTGGCAGCAGTGGTCGGGATCGACCCGGCCTCGGAAGGGCTCGCCATGGCCCGCGAACGCGGCGTGATGACGACCCACGAGGGAATCGACGGGCTGCGCAAGCTGCCGGTCTACCCCGAAATCGGCATCGCCTTCGATGCGACGTCGGCCTACGCCCACAAGGAACACGATGCCGCCCTGCAGGCCGATGGCAAGCTGGTGGTCGACCTGACCCCGGCCGCGATCGGGCCGTTCTTCGTCCCGCCGGTCGGCGGGGTGCTTGAAGACAACATTCGCAACGTCAACATGGTCACCTGCGGCGGCCAGGCGACCATTCCCATGGTCGCCGCGGTTTCGCGGGTGACTCCGGTTCATTACGCCGAAATCGTCGCGTCGGTGTCGTCGCGTTCGGCGGGTCCGGGGACGCGCGCGAACATCGACGAGTTCACCCGCACCACCGCGAAGGCGATCGAAACGGTGGGCGGAGCCGGCCGCGGCCGGGCGATCATCATCCTCAACCCCGCCGAGCCGCCGATGATCATGCGCGACACGATCTTCACGCTGACCGATCAGGTCGACGAGGACGCCATCCGCGCCTCGATCAAGGAAATGGTCGAAACCGTCCAATCCTATGTCCCCGGCTATCGCCTCAAGCAGGAAGTGCAGTTCGAACGGTTCGGCTCGAACCGGCCGCTGAAGATCCCCGGATACGGGGAATTCGTCGGCCTGAAGACCAGCGTGTTTCTCGAAGTCGAGGGCGCTGGCGACTATCTTCCCAAGTATTCCGGAAACCTAGACATCATGACCGCTGCCGCCAAGGCAGCCGGCGAACGCATGGCCCAACAACGCCTCGCAAAGGTGGCAGCATGACCTTCAACCCCGAAACCGGCAAGCTCTACATCCAGGACGTCACCCTGCGTGACGGGATGCATGCCATTCTTCACATGTACGGCACCGACAGCGTCCGCACCATCGCCAAGGCGCTGGACGATGCCGGCGTCGATGCGATCGAGGTGTCGCACGGTGACGGCCTCAACGGCAGCTCGTTCAATTACGGCTTCGGCGCCCATACCGACTGGGAATGGATCGAAGCCGCCGCCGACGTGATCAAGAACGCCGTGCTGACCACCTTGCTGGTGCCGGGCATCGGCACGGTCGAGGAACTGCGCCGCGCCTACGCGCTCGGCGTGCGCTCGGTCCGGGTCGCCACCCATTGCACCGAAGCCGATGTCGCCAAGCAGCATATCGGCATTGCCCGCGATCTCGGCATGGATGTTTCGGGCTTCCTGATGATGAGCCACATGATCGATCCCGAGGCGCTGGCGCAGCAGGCCATTCTGATGGAAAGCTATGGGGCGCACTGTGTCTATGTGACCGACAGCGGCGGCGCGCTCGACATGGACGGGGTGCGCGATCGCCTGCGGGCCTATGACCGCGTCCTCAAGCCGGAAACCCAGCGCGGCATCCACGCCCACCACAACCTTTCGCTCGGTGTGGCCAACTCGATCGTCGCGGCCCAGGAAGGCGCGGTGCGGATCGATGCGAGCCTTGCCGGAATGGGGGCAGGGGCCGGCAACGCGCCGCTCGAGGTGTTCGTCGCCGCCGCCGACCGCAAGGGCTGGAACCATGGCTGCGACGTGATGGCACTGATGGACGCAGCAGAGGACATCATCCGTCCGTTGCAGGACCGCCCGGTGCGGGTGGATCGCGAAACGCTGAGCCTGGGCTATGCGGGGGTCTATTCGAGCTTCCTGCGCCACGCGGAAAAGGCCGCCGAACAGTATGGGCTGGATACGCGCGAAATCCTGATCGAACTGGGCAAGCGCCGGATGGTCGGGGGGCAGGAAGACATGATCGTCGATGTCGCGCTCGATCTTGTGTCCGCACGCGCAGCATAGGCCCAAGGCAATGGACAAACTTGAGCGATACGCCGAAACCCTCGACAGCGCAGCGTTGCACGCGCGTGCCACTCCGCAGCTCACCCATACCGATCCCGACCTGAGCGTCGCCGATGCGTACCGGGTCCAGAAACTGTCGGTCGCGCGGCGCCTGGCGCGGGGCGAGCGCCGCATCGGGGTCAAGATGGGGCTGACGAGCCGCGCCAAGATGCTGCAGGTCGGGGTCGACGAGGTCGCCTGGGGGCGGCTGACGGATGCCATGCTGATCGAGGAGGGCACGGCCATATCGCGGGCGCGCTTCGTCCATCCGCGGGTCGAGCCGGAAGTCGCCTTCCTGATGAAGGCGCCGCTGGCCGGCAAGGTGACCGCGGCGGCCGCGCTGGCGGCGGTCGAGGCGATTGCCCCGGCGATGGAGATCATCGACAGCCGCTATGAGAACTTCAAGTTCGCGCTGTCCGATGTCATCGCCGACAACACCTCGTCGTCCGGGCTGGTGATCGGTTCCTGGAACGACCCCGCGATGGATTTCTCCAACCTTGGCGTTTACCTCGAAATCGACGGGGAAGTGACGCAGGTCGGCTCGACTGCAGCGATTCTCGGCCACCCCTTGCGCTCGCTGGTTGCTGCGGCGAGGCTTGTCGCCGAAGCGGGTGAGGAGATTTCTGCCGGGGACATCGTGATGGCGGGCGGGATCACCGCCGCGCCCAATCTGGCGCCTGGCCAGACGGTGCGCACGACCGTCCAGGGGCTGGGTTCGGTCATGTTCCAGGTGGAGGCCTGAATGCCGATCATCGAGGTCAACATGCTCGAAGGGAGGACTCCCGACGACAAGGAGCGGTTGATCCGGGCTTTGACCGCTGCCGCCATCGAATCGATCGGTGCGCCGCGCGAATCGGTTCGCATCATCCTGCGCGAGATGCCGCCAGGCCATTTCGCGGTGGGTGGAGAATCCTTTGCGGCCAAAGCGGCCGCGAAGGCAGCTGGACAAGGCTAGGACAGTGACCGGCCTCCATCAAATCCGCGTGATCGGCGGCGGCGAGTTTACCTGCGGCGAGGACGAGCGGGTCCTCCTCGCAATGGAACGCTGTGGTGCCGGCGATATCGGAGTTGGTTGCCGGGGCGGCGGCTGCGGAATTTGCCGGGTGAAGGTAGTCGAAGGCGATTACCGGACCGGCAAGATGAGTGCGGCGAAGGTGCCGGATAGCGATCGCCGGGCAGGTTATGCCCTGGCGTGCCGACTGTTTCCGGCCGGAGACCTGGTCATTGCAGTGGAATAGGTTTGGAAGGAGATTTGAAATGGCTACCCAACTGAAGAGCGCGGAAAACGAATACGGCATCAAGCCCGAATACGGACACTTCATCGGCGGTGAATGGGTTTCGGGCGACAGCGGCAAGACGATCGACCTGATCAACCCGGCGACCGGGGCGGTACTCACCAAGATCCAGGCCGGCAACGCCAAGGACATCCAGCGCGCGGTCGCGGCGGCCAAGGCCGCCTTCCCGAAGTGGTCGGAAAGCTCTGCCGCCCAGCGTCAGGAAATCCTGATCGAGGTCGCCCGCCGGCTCAAGGCGCGCCACCAGCACTACGCCACGCTCGAAACCCTGAACAACGGCAAGCCGATCCGCGAATCGATGTACTTCGACATGCCGCAGGCGATCGGCCAGTTCGAAGTGTTCGCCGGCGCGGCCTATGGCCTGCATGGCCAGACGCTGGACTATCCCGACGCGATCGGCATCGTCCACCGCGAGCCGCTGGGCGTCTGTGCGCAGATCATCCCGTGGAACGTCCCGATCCTGATGATGGCCTGCAAGATCGCCCCGGCCCTGGCTTCGGGCAACACGGTCGTGCTCAAGCCCGCGGAAACCGTGTGCCTGTCGGTAATCGAATTCTTTGTCGAAATGGCCGATCTGCTGCCCCCGGGCGTGATCAACGTGGTGACCGGCTACGGCGCCGACGTCGGTGAAGCGCTGGTGACCCACGAAGACGTCCGCAAGGTTGCGTTCACCGGCTCGGTGGCGACGGCTCGCCGGATCATCCAGTATGCTTCGTCGAACATCATTCCCCAGACGCTCGAACTGGGCGGCAAGTCGGCGCACATCGTCTGCGCCGATGCCGACATCGATGCAGCCGTCGAAAGCGCCACGATGTCGACCGTGCTCAACAAGGGCGAAGTCTGCCTGGCCGGTTCGCGCCTGTTCCTGCACGAAGCGATCCAGGACGAATTCCTTGCCAAGTTCAAGGTGGCGCTCGAAGGCATCCGCCAGGGCGATCCGCTTGACTTTGCCACCCAGATTGGTGCGCAGGCCTCGCAGATGCAGATGGACAAGGTCCAGAGCTACCTTCAGCTGGCCACCGACGAAGGTGCGACCGTGCTCACCGGCGGCAGCCGCAACGAAAGCCTGGCCGACGGCCATTTCATCAGGCCGACGGTATTCACCAACGTCAACAATTCGATGCGTATCGCCCGCGAGGAAATCTTCGGCCCGGTCACCAGCGTGCTGACCTGGAACGACGAGGACGCCATGATGGCGCTGGCCAACGACACGACCTATGGCCTGGCCGGCGGCGTCTGGACCAAGGACATCGCCCGCGCACACCGGATTGCCCGCAAGCTCGAAACCGGGACGGTTTGGGTCAACCGTTACTACAACCTCAAGCCCAACATGCCGCTGGGCGGCTACAAGCAAAGCGGTTTCGGCCGTGAATTCAGCCATGAAGTCCTGCACCACTACACGCAGACCAAGTCGGTTGTGATCAACCTGCAGGAAGGGCGAATGGGGATGTTCGACCAGTAAGGTCGCCCGACGCATAAAAACGGCTTGAATGGGAGATTGGCATTGTCTGCAAGGCTTGAAGGACAGGTCGCGCTGCTGACCGGCGGCGCAACCGGAATTGGTGCAGCGGTCGTTGCCCGCTACATCGAGGAAGGGGCCAGGGTCGGCGTGCTCGTCCGTGACGACGAGCAGGCCGGGCTGGTGCGTTCGCGCCACGGTGACAAGGTCGCCGTGGTGGCGGGCGACGTCCGTTCCTATGCAGACAATGCGCGGGCCGTTGCCGAAACTGTCGGGGCATTCGGCAAGCTGGATGTCTTTGTCGGCAATGTCGGGATCTGGGATTTCATGGTGCCGCTCGAGCAGCAGGATCCCGATCAGCTCGAAAAGACCTTTGACGAAATCTTTGACGTCAACCTGAAGGGCTATTTCTTCGGGGCGCGGGCGGCCATTCCCGAACTTAGGAAGACCAAGGGCAGCATCGTCTTCACCGCCTCGACCTCGAGCTATTACACTGGCGGCGGCGGAACCCTGTATGTCGCATCGAAGCACGCGGTGCTCGGCCTGATCCGCCAGCTGGCCTGGGAGCTGACACCCGATATCCGGGTCAATGGCGTCGCCCCGGGCGGCACCCGGACCCCGCTCAGCGGGACCGAGAGCGGCGGCTTCTCCGAAACCAGGATGGAGGAGATGCCCGGCCTGGACGACCTCATTTCCGGAATGACGCCGCTCGCGCGGATCGCCGAGCCGGATGACCATGCCGGCCTCTACGCGCTTCTCGCCTCCCGTCGCGATTCTGCATACATGACCGGAACGGTGCTGCTGAGCGATGGCGGCATCGGCATCGGCAAGCGCCCCGGTACCTGATCCGTTACCTGGCCCGGGACTTTCAGGGCCCCGGGGCTGGAACGCCTGAACATCACAAGAAAAGGAGCGAGAGCAATGGCTGAAAGGTTCGATTTCAAGGAATTGCTGGCTGTTCCCGGTGTGCTCGGGGCGGCGCGGTGGAAGCCGACCCATCCGGGCGGTTCGGTGGCGCCGCCGGAATTGGTCGAATTCGGCGGGCAAATCACCCGGGATCGGGCCGAACGCATGATGGGCCATGCCGAAGCAGGCGGGCTTGCGATCTATGGCATCGGGCAGCTCAGCTACCAGCGGGCGCCGGTCGACAAGACGGTCGTCTACCCGATCGACGCCTATTATGCCCATGGCCAGTATACCTCGGTGATCGCGACCATCAACCGGGTTGCCGTGCTGCTGGACAACAAGGAAAAGGTGGACGTTCAGGACCTGGTGCGGAAAATGGTCCTGGTCGACAACTGAGTGCCCGGCGCGCCGGGCCGGCCAGGGGCCGGTTCCGGCGTGTCGAACCGCCTGATCGGAAACCGGGCCGGAGCGACGCCAGGCCCGGACCGGACGTCCATGCTCAGGGTTTCGTGCTCTTGTCGAGAAAGCGGTCGGCCGCGATCAGCTCAGGCAATAGGCCGTGCCGGACAAGCTGGGCTTCGGCGGCGTCGATCATGGCTGGAGGTCCGCACAGGTAGGCTTCGGTGCTGGCCAGGCCAGCCAGCCGTGCGATCGGCTCGGTAACCAGCCCCCGGGCCCCGGTCCAGCCGCTGCCCGCATCCTCTTCCGACAGCACCGGAACAAATTCGAAGGGCGCATTCCAGGCCGTGCGGAGCGCTTCGATCTCGTCCAGGCAATAGAGGTGTTGCCGGGTCCGGGCCCCGTAAAGCAGGGTAACCGGCCGGTTCGCCCCCAAGGACCGGGCCTGCTGCAAGATCGCCATGATCGGGGCAAGGCCGCTGCCGCCTGCCAGGCAGAGCATCGGCGCGGCGCTGTCCTTGAGGCGGAATTGACCGTAGGGGCCCGAGAGGTCGAGGGTCTGGCCGATGCGCTCCGCACCGAACAGCCAGTCGGTGAAGAGGCCGCCGGGAACGTGCCGGACATGGAATTCGAGCCGGGTTGTCTCCCCCGCTTCCGGAGCGAAAGCGAAAGAGTAGCTGCGCGGTTCGGCGATGCCCGGTGCCGTAAGGTCGGCATATTGTCCGGGAATGAATCCCATCGGGCGATCGAGTTCGACCACCAGATTGATGATGTCCGGGCACAGCCGGGTCGTGCCAACGATGGTCGCGGTGTAATGTTCCACCGCCTGCTGGCGGGACAGGGGAGCATCGAGGGCGATGACCAGATCCGAGCGCGGCATCGCCTGGCAGGCCAGGCGATAGCCTTGCGACAGCGCATCGCGTTCGAGAACCAGGGCGGAGGGGCTCAGCTCCCCGATCTTGCCTTCGACCAGCTTGAACCGGCATGTGCCGCACGAGCCGACCTTGCAATCGTGCGGCATGGCAAGGCCTTCAGACAGCATCGCCTCGAGCAGGGTCTTGCCCCGCAGAACTTCCAGGGTTGCCGCTTCTCCGGCAACGGTGACCTTGGTTGCTTGCTGCTTTTTGAAGAACGAGAACATTGATCAGGCTGCCTTGAAGGGACATGATGTCGTTGAAAGAAAGAAGCGGCATCCCCGCAAGGGGATGCCGCCAAGGTTACATGGGGCAATCGGAGAGAAAGGTCCCCATGCGGGTGGAACTGTCAATCGGTGGTGGCCCAGGCTGGCCAGCCCGCCCTTGCGTTTGCCGCCATCGCCAGCTGGCGCTCGGTCGACGAGGCGAAATGCAGATCCCAGTCCTTCAGCCGCGGCTGCGCGATGAACTTGTGCCAGACGGGCGGAACCAGACCGCACAGGAAGCACAGGAACAGCGAGGGCATCTGCGGCGCCTTCGGCTCGGGCTGAAGTTCATAGAAGGGAATGTGGCCATCGAGATGGTGGTTGATGTGGTTGGTGATTTCCACGCCGATCGGACGCACGATCATGCCCAGATGGTTCCAGGCATGGTGTTTGGCGATGGGATCGCCTTCAACGCGCAGCAATCCATAGTGCTGGAAATAGTTGAACCCTTCGACGAACATCTTGGCGAAGAACATCGCGCCGAAGGTAGCGAAGCCGGCGATCGGCCCTGCCGCCGCCGCGACGCCCAGGATGATCGCGCCGACCAGCACCAGCTGGAGCCACATGGCATTGCGCCAGCTCCACGGCGAATAACCGAGCCGCGTGAGGATTTCGCCCTGCTTTTCCCAGGTGTCCTTGTACGAACCCCAGGTGGCCTGGAACACGAAGCTGTAGATCGTTTGTCCGCGGAGCGGCGTGTCGCTGTCCTTTGCGGTATCGAGATGGACATGATGGGTGACGATATGGGCGACATCGCGGTTGGGATCGCCGTAGAAGGCGCTCAGCCCCTTGGCCACGGCCCGCGGAAACCAGTGGCGGCGATGCATCAGCTCGTGCGCCACCGGCAGGGTCGGGACAGCCGAAAGCCAGGCCAGGCTGGCGATCGAACCGATCAGTTGCCAGGCCGAACCATCGGCTCCCCAGATCGGGTTGGTGCCGCTCACCACCGAATTGGCGAACGCGAGATAAAGCGCCACGATCAGCGGCAATTGCAGGTAGATCGCGATATCGGCAACCGGCGCAATCCCGCGCGAGCGCACCTTGTGATCACTCGGCAGGACGATATCCAGCAGCATCAGCACCGCGAAGGTGGCGATGCCAAGCCAGACGAACGGGCCGCCGAGGATAAAGCCGGCAACGCCGGTGAGGGTCATGGCGGGGACCAGAAAATAGCGCAGAGCGTCCATTGCTTCTCTCCGATTTGGGTATCTTCCCCCGATCCGGGGAGCGTCCCATTGTCTTATGATTGAACGGCGCGGCATCGGGGGCTTTCCCGATGTCGCGCCGGGATTTCCTAGAGGTAGATGTTCAGGTTCTTGCTGAGCATGATGTTGTGCTTGAGGATGATCCGCCGCCTGACGAGCTGATAGGCTCCGCCGACTTCGCGCCAGATGTCGATCCGGTTGCCGATCAGCGAATCCTCGTCGCGCTCGTTGCGGTTACGGTAGGCGTAGAAGTTCGAGAACACCCGGAATTCATCTGCCTTGTCGGTGTTTTCCACTTCGACATTGGTGATGATGTGGGTGTAGCGCGTCGCGGGATCTTCCGACCAAGCAGTGCCTGTTTCCAGGCGCGTGAGGCGTTTTTTGATCTCGTCGAGGCTGTCGTTGTAATAGGCCATCCGCGTCAGGTCGGTGACCTGATCGGTCGTGTCGCGGCGATAGCGAGTCTCGATCCCTGGCATGTGATAATGCAGGTCGTCTGCGAGCATCGCCACCCAGCCGACATAATCCTCATCGTCGAGGCGGCGCGCTTCACGATAGAGGGTCTGGGTCAGCGCATGGCTCACTTCCAGCGAAGCGGCCGCGCCAGTGCGGGGGCGTTCGAGAGTGGTCGTTTGGTTCATGGTCAAATATCCTCACTCAAAGCGCGAACAGGCCGGGAAGGTCGCGCGTTTCGGCGACCCCGGTCAGGCGCGGTTCGGGCCGCGGCGGCATCGCGCCGAGATCGGTGGCCTCCATCATGTCCAGCCACCGCTGGTAGAAGCCGCGCTGGTTGGCGTCGTTGTACTGGCCGCGATAGACGATCCCGGGCAGGGTATCGTGATCGATCTGGCGCCCGATCCCGCAGCGGTAGTGCAGCCGTTCGTGGCGGGTGACGACGCCGCGGTTGACCGTGGTGCAGTTTTCCCAATTTTCGCCATCGTCCATCTCGAAGGTGCCGCCCGGGCCGAAGGTCTGCATCACGCCTTTGGTCACTTCGTCCTTGATGTCGTCGGGCATGGCCTTGTTGACGATCACCCAGGTCTTGAGCTCGAACTGCATCGGCCCCTTGGGCTGCCACTGCCGGAAGGTGGAAATCCCGGGCAGGAACGAGACGTTCGGGAAGATCGAGGCCGAGGCCACCGAGCCGAAGATCTGCGAGCGCATCGTGCCCAGCCGATCCGCCATCTTCGGGCGCATCTTCTCGTAATATTCCAGCACCTTGGGGCGGCCCAGGAGGAACAGGTCGCCGACGCCCTCGGTGCCGAACTCCCAGCCATGCCCGTTGACGCTGGCATGGTAGGAATTTTCCATGTCGATCGGCGGGAAGGGCTGGCCGTTGTTCATCGACCGGCAGCCCGAATCGTGGGTCCAGCCGGCGTGGTAGGCATCGCCGATGAAGTTTTCGACCCCGAACTTCCAGTTGGCGCTGATCACCGACTTGATGCAGCCGCCGATCAGTTCGGTGCCGCCTTCCTCGTTGTCGAGCAGCATGTCGAGATACCAGCGGAAATCGCCGAGCCAGGCATCGAGGCTGGGTCCATCCTCGGCGAAGGTGGCGAATACCAGTCCCTTGTAGCTGCCGACCCGGGCGACCTGCCGCAGGCCGTTCTTCTTGCGGTCGATGTCGCCTTCGTCGTAGCAGTATTCCTCGTGCATGCCCTGCAGTTCGCCGGCGGTGTTGAAAGCCCAGCCGTGATAGTTGCAGACGAACCGGCGGGTGTTGCCGGCATCCGCGAAGCAGACCTTGTTGCCGCGATGCGGGCAGGAATTGAGGTAGACCTTGATCGAGCCGTCGGGCTGGCGGGTGACGATCACTGCGTCCTCGCCCATGTGCGTGGTCAGGAAATCGCCGGCCCTGGGCAGCTGGCTTTCATGGGCGACGAACAGCCACGAGCGCGCGAAGATGCGGTACAGCTCTTCCTCGTAGATGTCGGCATCGCTGAAGATGCGGCGATCAAGCCAGCCTTCCTTCAGGTCCATGTAACGCGAAAATTCTGGCTCGCGGCCGAACCGTTCCATACGCATGGTCTTCGTCTCCCGTAGTGTTGATCTAATTGTGTTGATCTAGAAAAATACGTTGACGTTGCTGTCGGGCAGCACCGCATGGTCGAGCGCGATTTCGCGTGCGGCGAGAAGCCAGCCTTCGCCGCCCTTGCGCCAGCGATCCGTGCGTCCGGCGGTGAGCAACCTGGTTTGCCCGTCGATCCGGTTGCGATGAATCACGACGACCGAATGGACAATGGCTTCGTTCGGCTCGTCCGCAGGCAGAACTTCCACGTTCGAGACCACGCGGCGGACGAAGTTCGGCGGATCCTCCGCCCAGACGAAGCCGGAGCGCAGACGGTCGATCCGCAGCTTCAGCCGCGCGAGATTGTCGTTGAAGACATTTCCTGCGCCGACCGCGATCGGGGCGGAACGGTCGGCCCGGAAGCGTCGGCTCTTGAGCGCCATGTGGTAGGATACGTCCTCGCACAGCAGTTCCAGCCAATCCTCGAAGCGTTCTTCGTCGAGCAGTCGCGCCTCGTGGTACAGGCGCTGGGTAAGGGCGGTTACTGCGTCGTGCAGCGCGGGTACCTGGCGCAGGTCAAGCATCGACGGCCTCCCGCGATGCCAGCGGATTGAGATTGTAGGTGGGAACGTCGCTCCAGCTCGACGCCTGCATGTGTTCTTGCCAGCGGCGGTAGAAGTAGCGCTGGTTGTGTTCGCTGACGAGGCCTGCGGCAATGTCGCCCGGGAAGCCTTCGCGCGGACCGGAGCGGCCCAGCGCCATGTTGGTGTAAACATCCATCTGCGCAGTACGCCAGCCGCGCGACTGCTCGGTGCAGGCGGCGAGGTTGTCGCCATCGTCGTTGTCGAACAGGCCTGCCAACCCGAAGGTCAGGCACTGGTTGTCGAGGATTGTCGCCTTGACCTCTTCGGGCATGTCGTTCTCGACCATTGCCCAGGTCCATTGCTCGATCTGTCCCGGCCCTTTGGGGTGGTAGACCCGGAACCAGTTGAGGCCGGGCAGGAACTGGAGGTTGGGAAAGATGGTGATGTTGATCTGCGAGCCCCACAGCTGTTCGCCGCGGGTCTTGCCGAGGCGTTCGATCGCGGTCGGCCGGTTGGCCTCCAGATAATCGAGCATCGGCTTGGGCTCGGGATAGAAGGCATAGCCCGATACACCGTCGAGCGAAGTCAGCGCCATGTGGCCGTTGAGCCCGGCCACCGACAGCCCGCCTTCGAGGTTGGCGCTGGAATTGCCGACGCTGAGGCCGGACAAGTCCATCGACTGCACCGCCATCATCGCCCCGGCATGGGCCCAGCCCAGGTGATAGCCATCGCCGCAGACATTTTCGACCGGCAGCTTCCAGTTGGTGTTCAGCACCATCTTCTGGGTTTCGCCGACCAGCGAGGTGCCGCCGGGCAAGGCATCGAGCCAGACGTCGAGATAGAATTTTGCATCGCCCAGATAGTCCTCAAGCAACGGCGCGGCGGGATCGAAGCAGCCGAAGATCAGCCCCTTGTATTCGGCAACCTGCGCGACCGGGACAAGCCCGAACTTGCTGCGGTCGAGTTCGCCGAAATAGGCTTCGTTTTCGAGCGGGACGCCCGCCAGCGCGCCATCGGGGGCGAACGACCAGCCGTGATAGTTGCACGTGAAGGACCGGGCATTGCCGCGGTCGGCGCGGCAGATGCGGTTGCCGCGGTGGGTGCAGGTGTTGAGGAAGGCCTTCACCGAGCCGTCCTTCTGCCGGACGACGATGACTTCGTCTTCGCCCATGTAGGTGCGGAAGAAGTCATTGGGCTGCGGAATCTGGCTGGTGTGGGCAAGGAACAACCAGCACCGGTCGAACACCCGTTCTAGTTCCTGGCGATAGACTGCTTCGTCCGAATAGATCGCGCGCGATTGGCGGCCCGTGCTTGTGTCGATCAGACCTGCGACATCCATACTGCCTTCTCCTCTCCTCCGATGGACCTCCCGGCTTGGTGCAGGCGGTTCCACGTGGCAAAGGTTAAAGCAAAGTTCATGCCAAGTTGAAAAATAACCCGGTGACCCGCGATAGGGCGCGTCGCGCTTTGGCTCAATTGGTTGCGGCGATTGCTATTTTCGTCAAATTTTCGGAAAATCGTGGCGCAAGAATGACATTTTGGTAAGAGTGCAACGATGAAGCTCCTTCCCGGCTATGCCGACCTGACCAACCGTCTGCGCTTTTCGCCAGAGCAGGGCCGCATCTGGCGCGACAGCGAACGGTGCGTGCTGTTGAGCCAATCGGCCCTGACCACGCTGCGCAGCCAGCTGGTGGCGCAGATCGGCCAGGCCAGGGCACGGCAGCTGTTCTGGGAAATGGGTTTTGCCGAGGGTGCGCGCTGCGCGGTGGAGGCCAAGGAACTGCGGCCCGACCGGGACTTTCTCGAAGCCTTTGCTTTCGGGCCCCAGGCCCATGCCCTGACCGGGTTTGGCTGGACCGAGATCGAGACGCTCGACAGCGATTCCGCCAGCGGCCACTTCCGCGGCAGTTTCCTTGTCCACGACGCGATCGAGGCGGCGATCCATCTGGCGACCGACGGGGTCAGCGCAGATCCGGTCTGCTGGCTGCAAACCGGGTTTGCGAGCGGATTTGCCAGTACGTTCGCCGGTCAGCCAATCGTGATGCGCGAGATCGAGTGCCAGGGCATGGGCGACGCCGCATGCCTGCTGCATGCCAGGCCTGAAGCCGAATGGCCCGAGCTTGACGACGTAGAGAATTCGGCGGTGCCGCTGGCTGCACCATGCCGGCGGTCCGATTCGCAGGAAATCGTTCCGGGCGTGTCGGCAGGCTATCATGCTGTGCGCAACATGATCGAGCGCGCGGCGGGGACCGATGCCAGCCTGCTGTTTCTGGGCGAAACCGGAGTGGGCAAGGAAGTGTTCGCCAAATTGGCGCACCGCTTGAGTCTCAGGAAGGATGCGCCCTTCGTCGCGCTCAATTGTGCGGCGATACCCGAAGGGCTGATCGAGGCGGAATTGTTCGGTGTGGCGAAGGGGGCCTACACGAGCGCGGTTGCGAGCCGCCCGGGCCGGTTCGAGTTGGCACATGGTGGGACGCTGTTTCTCGACGAAATCTCGATGCTTTCGCCGTTGGCCCAGAGCAAGGTCTTGCGGGCCATTCAGGAAGGCGAATTCGAGCGAGTCGGCGATACTAGGACAACCAGAGTCGATGTGCGGTTGCTTGCGGCATCCAATGTCGACCTTGAACAGGCCGTGGACGAGGGGAATTTTCGCGCCGACCTGTTCTTCCGCCTCGCGACCCTGCCGATCCGGGTTCCGCCGCTGCGGCAGCGCCGCGAGGACATTCCCGGCTTGATGGAACATTTTCGGGCGAAATATGCCCTGCGCCACCATCGCAAGGCGACTGGCTTCACCGCTCGATCAATCAATGCCCTGCTGATGCACGATTTCCCTGGCAATGTCAGAGAACTGGAACGCATGGTCGAGCGTGCGGTCCTGCTGGTGGACGAAGGCGAGGCGATCGACATCCGGCACCTGTTCCTTGGCTCGGATCGTGGGCGAATCAGGGCGGGACTGGCCCTGACCGACGACGGGCGGGTGGCAGGCACCGAAACTGGCCCGGACCAGACCCAGTCGATCAGCCAGTTGGTGGGCCTGTTGCGGGAAAACGGGGAAGGGCTGAAAGCAGTCGAAAGCATGATGGTTCGGGCAGCACTCGAAGCTGCACGCGGGAATGTGGCGCAGGCGGCACGGGACCTGGGCCTGACCCGCCGGCAGCTTGCCTCGCGGCTGGAAAAAATGGGACTATAGGGCGCGAGCGCCAATACCCGCCTCTTGCGACGAATTGTATAATATGCAAAGATTGTCAGTTGATGGGGATGCCGTGGGCAGTCCGGATGAGGCAAACAGAAATATGGGAGAAAACTTGGTGCGCTCGATTGCGGTAGTTGGTGCAAATCTGGCCGGTGGGCGGGCGGTCGAAGCCTTGCGTCAGTCCGGGTTCGATGGACGGATCGCCCTGATCGGCGAAGAACCGTGGCGTCCCTACGAGCGGCCGCCGCTGTCCAAGGAAGTGCTGTGGGATCCGGCCAATGTTCCGGACAACTTCTTCCTGCAGGACGAAGCCTGGTACGAGGACAACCGGATCGACATGCGGCTGGGCATACGCGCCGAAGCGATCGACCTTGTCAGCGGCGGCGTGCGTCTGGCGGGCGGCGAACTGGTGCAGGCGGACCGGATACTGCTCGCCACGGGCGGCCATGCCCGCAAACTCAACCTTGCCGGAGCCGATTGCGCCAACGTCCACTACCTGCGCACGCGCGACGATGCGACCCGCATGGCGCTTGACCTGCGCGAAGGGGCCAGCATCGTGATCGTCGGCATGGGCGTGATCGGTGCAGAAGTCGCCGCCAGCGCGGTGAAGCTTGGCTGCAAGGTCACCGTCGTCGAGCCGATGCCGGTGCCGATGGAGCGCGCACTCGGCCGGCGCTTTGGGCAATGGCTGGGCGATGAACATCGCAAGCGGGGCGTGACGACCCACTTCAACTGCGGCGTGACCGGCTTCAGGTTTGCCGACAACCGCGTGAGCGCGGTCGAGACGGACGATGGCACGGTGATCCCCTGCGATGCCGTCATCGTGGGGGTGGGGATCGTGCCGGCCACTTCGCTGGCCCGCGATGCCGGGATCGAGGTCAACAACGGGATCATCGTCGATCGCCGCTGCCAGACCAGCAATCCGGCAATATTCGCGGCGGGCGACGTGGCCGAGCAGGACGGGTTTTTCGGCGGACGGTTCCGCCAGGAAACCTACCAGAACGCGGCGGACCAGGCGCAGGCGGCCGCCCTCGCGATGCTGGGGCAGGAGGTCTCCTACTGCAAGCCGATGTGGTACTGGAGCGACCAGTTCGATCTCAACATCCAGTTCTGCGGGCAGATTCCGGTGGAGGCCGAGGTGGCGATCCGTGGCGAGATGGACAGCAACGCCTTCGTCGCCTTCTTCCTGGCGGGCGAGACGATCGAAGGTGTTCTGACCGTCAATCGCGCCCCTGACATGGGGGTTGGCAAGCGGCTCGTCGAACGCCGGGCCCGCGCCAGCGCGGCAAGCCTAGCCGACGCGGGCGTGTCCTTGCGGGATCTGCTCAGGCAGGCTGGCTGATTTGGGGGCGCCGCGCTCAGCCGACGCCGCCTCCAGCCACGAAGAGCGTCTGGCCCGTGATATAGGACGCATCGTCGGAGGCGAAGAAGCAGATGGCTGCGGCCAGTTCCTCGGGCTCGCCAAACCGGGCCATCGGCGTATCGCGCAAGGTCTGCTCCATCACCTGGCCGAACCCAACGCGATCGGCTTCGGTGGGCGGAGCCGGGTTGCGCGGGGTGACCCTGGTCACGTTCACCCCGCCCGGCGCGACACAGTTGACCCGGATGCCGCTGGCTTCGAGTTCGAGCGAAAGGGCAGCGGTCAACGCGGCGACGCCGCCCTTTGCGGCGGCATAGGGGGCCCGGTTGACGCCGCGTGTCGCAACCGACCCGATGTTGACGATCGCGCCACGCCCTGCCGCCAGCATGTGGGGCAGAACCGCGTGGCAGCACCACAGTGTCGGCCACAGCGACCGGTTGATTTCCGCGATGATTTCCTGCGGGGTGTAGTCCCAGTAGGGCTTGGCCCAGATCGTTCCGCCGACGTTGTGGACGGCAACGTCGATTCGCCCGAAGCGCTCGATGACCGCCTGATACAGTTCGACCGCGCCGTCACAGTGCTCCAGGTCCACCGCGACTGCCATGGCCTCGCAGCCATCCGCCTTGAGCAGGCCGACGGCTGCCTCTGCCGCTTCGCTCGCCCGGTCCGCGATCACGACAGCCGCACCTTCAGCTGCCAGACGTTTTGCAGTCGCCAGACCGATTCCCTGCGCCCCGCCTGTCACCACCGCCACCTTGCCATGAAATCGCTTGAGCACAGTCACGTCCAGTCGCTCCCCCATGAGTCTGTCCCGGGCGAAACCGGACCCGGTCGATTTTTCGGCAAATCCGGCCACTGGCGGCGAGAATCCGATAATAGGACTTGAAGTGGCATAAGGAAAAGCATTACACAATGGGTAACGACCCGCTTTGGCGGGGATATTTTCATTGGGAGAGCATAAACCATGGCCAAGACCCTGTTGAGCGCCGCCGATGTCAAGGGCGCCTGGGCAATCATTCCGACCCCGGCCAAGGACAACGCTTCGGATTGGCGGGCAACCAAAACGGTCGATCTCGACGAAACCGCGCGCGTGGTCAACGGACTGATCGACGCCGGGATCAACGGCATCCTGAGCATGGGAACGCTTGGCGAAGCGGCAACCATGACCCATGACGAAAAGCTCGATTTCATGAAGGCGCTGGTCGATGCGGCGGCTGGCCGGGTTCCGGTCTTCGTCGGCACGACTTGCATCAACACCCGCGATACGGTGGCGCTGACGCGCGAAGCGCTTGCTCTCGGCGCCGACGGAACGATGCTCGGCGTGCCGATGTGGTGCGCGCCTAGCCTCGACGTTGCTGTCCAGTTCTACAAGGACGTGGCAGAGGCCGTGCCGGAAATGAACATCGCGATCTATGCGAACCCGGAAGCCTTCAAGTTCGATTTCCCGCGCTCGTTCTGGGCGCAGGTCGCGGAAATCCCGCAGGTGGTGACGGCCAAGTACATCGGCGTCGGCAACCTGCTGCCGGATCTGGCCGCGATCCGTGGCCGGATCAAGCTGCTGCCGATCGACTTCGACTATTACGGCGCGGCGCGGATGGATGATTCGATCGATGCGTTCTGGTCGAGCGGGGCGGTCTGCCATCCCCTGGTGACGACGACCCTGCGCGATCTGGTCGCCAAGGCCCGCGCGAGCGGCGACTGGAGCGCGGCCAAGGCGTTCATGGGCCGCCTCGGTCCGACGGCGGCTCCGCTGTTCCCGAACGGCAGCTTCAAGGAATTCTCGACCTACAACATTCCGTTGGAAAAGGCGCGGATGGATGCCGGCGGCTGGATGAAGGCGGGGCCGGTGCGTCCGCCCTATCACCTCTGCCCCGAGCCCTATCTTGCGGGCGCGCGCCAATCCGGTCAGATGTGGGCCGAACTGGGCAAGGCGCTTGAAGCCGAAGCCTTGGGGGCTGCCGCCTAGGAGGATTGCTATGACCGAGACTGGATTGACCTGGCCCAAGAACTTCAACGAGATTCCCAAAGCGGCGTTCACGCGCAAGGACATCTATGCGGAAGAGATGAAGCGCATCTTTTTCGGGCAGGAATGGCATCCTGTCGCGCATGAAAGCGAATTGCCCAATCCGGGCGATTTCAAGACCTTCCGCCTGGCCGGCGTTCCACTGCTGATCGCCCGCGACATGGAAGGCGTGGTGCGGGTGTTCTACAATGCCTGTTCGCATCGCGGCAACCAGCTCGAAACCGCAGTGATGGGGAACAAGACCGAGTTCGAATGCCCCTATCACCGCTGGTTGTTCGATGCGAAGGGCGACCTGGTCGGTTGCCCCAACCATCGCGATTTCCTGCCCGGCTTTGACAAGTCCGACTATCCTCTAGCGCAGCCGCGGTTCGACAGCTTCTACGGTCTTATTTTCGTGACTCTGTCGGCGGAAACCGAAACGTTGCGGGAATTCCTCGGCGATGCGCAGAACACCTTGCGCGAACTGATGGGCGGGGACGGCAAGCTCAGACTGCTGGGCTACCAGAAGGTGCGGTACGACAGCAACTGGAAGTCCTATACCGACAACGACGGCTATCATGCACCGTTGCTCCATCAGGCATTCAAGCTGCTCAATTGGCAAGGCGGCAAGGGACGCCAGTTCGCCGCAACGAAACATGGCCACATCTGCTTCGAATCGGCGCTGTCGGTGGTCAGTGGTCCGACGGTGCTCAAGGACGATTCGCTGATCGCCTTCAAGGGGCAGGATCCGGCGGTCGGATCGCGCATCGTTTCGCTCTTTCCGACCTTCGTTTCGACCAAGCATCTCGACGTGATCAACCTGCGCTTCGCGACCCCGGTCGACGAGGAGACGGTGGAAGTGCACTACGCCTATTTCGCGCACCAGGACGACGATGAGGACATGGTCCGCCATCGCCTGCGGCAAAGTTCCAACCTGCTGGGTCCGTGCGGTCTGATCAGCATGGAGGACGCATCGATCTTCCATCGCATCCATATCGGCAACCACACGCCCGGCAATGCGATTTTCCAGAAGGGCGTGCACGACCAGTCGAAGCTGGAGTCGGAGTTCCTCCAAAACGACGAGAGCGGCAATCTTCCCCGCTGGGAATATTACCGATCGGTGATGGGTTTCGAGAGGGCCGAGGCATGATGCAAACCGACACTGCGCTCGAAGCCGCGCTCGATGCCCTCTTGCTGGCCGATGCCAGCGCGCTCGATGGCAAGGACATGCAGGGCTGGCTGGCCAACTATTCCGAGGAAGACGAGGCTTCCTACATCTGCCGTTCGGCCGAAAATTCGGAAAACGGTCTCGCCCTGGGGTTCATGTACGACGATTGCCGATCCCGGCTCGAGGATCGCGTCACCTTCGTCAACAACATCTGGGTCGGGACCTTCCAGGACTATCGCACCCGCCACTTTGTCCAGCGCGTCGAGTACCGGCGCGTCGATGCCGCGACCATTTCGGTGCGATCGAATTTCTCGGTGTTCATGACGCCCACCGACAGCGGCATCACCCAGGTCCTGGCCGCGGGTCAATATCTGGATACCGTCCGTTTGGACAAGGCCGGCGGATTGAAGTTGCTGTCCAGACGGGCCGAACTCGATACGTCCGTGCTTCCCCGGTACCTGGTCTATCCAATTTGACATTGGCTTTGAGCATCTCTGGCATTGACGGGCCGGGCTAGAATTTCTGAAAGATCGCAAATAAATGATAATCGACGCCCATGCTCACCTTGTCGCGCCTGCAGCGCTTTATTCGCACAGAAGCAACCTCGTCGTTTCTGGGGGGCAATATGGCACCAGCTATCGTGCGCAGGTACCCGATCGTCTGCTGGAAGAGAGCGCGGAACAGAATGTCAGGATTATGGATGCAGTGGGGACCGACCTGCAGCTGCTTTCCCCGCGACCTTTTCTGACCTTGAATGGCACCGCCAGGTGGAATGATATCGTCGACTGGACATGTGACACAAACGACATGATTGCCCGGACGATTCGGATGCATCCGAACCGCTTCCGGGGAGTGGGAGCCTTGCCACAGCAAGCGGGGCGACCGGTCACTTCGTTGTTCGATGAAATCGAGCGGGTGGTGGACGAGCTTGGTTTCGTGGGCGTCTTGCTGAACCCTGACCCGAGTGAGGGGATGAACGGATCGCCTCCGCTCGGCGATCCCTATTGGTACCCGTTGTACGAGAAATTGTGTGAGTTGGATCTTCCCGCTCATATTCATTCGGGACAATGCTGCAACGGGCGCGAGACCTATGATGAGCATTTCATTGCAGAAGAGGGACTTGCGATTACCTCCATCTACCGGGCCGACGTGTTCGACCGGTTTCCCGATCTCAAGTTGATGATTAGCCATGGCGGCGGTCCCATTCCCTATCAGATCGGACGGTGGCGCTCACACCGGGAAATGGCTCGGGCCCAAGGACGCGTCGCTGCCGATGCGCCCCAATTCGATGAAATTCTCCGAAAATTCTGGTTTGATACGGTCCTTCATAACCCGGATTCGCTCGCACTTCTGTTCAAGACCGTCGGACACGACAGATGCTGTTTCGGAACCGAAAGACCCGGATCGGGAGACGGTATCGATCCTGTTTCAGGGCGCCACTACGACGATCTCAAGCCGGTGATCGAGGCGCTTCCTTCACTTGATCAGGCTGCGCTAAACGGTGTTTTCGAAGGCAATGCCCGTCGATTGTTTTCGCGTCTCGACGTTTGATTACGTGCCTGGCGATGATGCAGATTTTCCGCGACTTCGGGTAATTCGACAGTTCGCTCTCAAGGATTGGGATCGTGACACGACGCAGCATCGAAGTTGAAGGCCTTCACCATTCCGGCAATCCGATCCCTGCCGCGAGCCGGGTGGACCGTCTTGTCGTGACAGGTGGGGTCTACGGTTTGGATCCGGCAACCGGTGAAGTGGCGGTGGAGGCTGCCGATCAAGTCCGCCTGACGTTTTGGCAACTGGGCCGGATTTTGGCAGCCGCAGGTGCGTGTTTCGACGATGTTGCCAAACTGACCTTCTATGTGAAGACGAAAGAACTTCGGCCGACAATCAACGAATGGTGGCTCACCCACTTTCCCGATCCTTACTCGCGGCCGGCCCGGCATATGCTGGTTTACGATGACCTCCCGGGCAAAATCCTGATCCAGTGCGAAGCGATGGCGATTGTGCCGGACGATGCCTGAAGACATCCCCCCTTCGTCTTGTTTTGTTGCTGCCCAGAGTGTCGCCGATTTTGACACTTGCACCATTTCAGACGCGCTCGACAAACTCGGTTTCCGCGGCGCCGTCGCGGGAATCGTCCGGTTGACCGCAAACAGACAACGAATTGCCGGCAGGGTTGTCACCGTGAAACTCGGACCCGCGATGGAAGGACTGCCCAAACGGCACTTGGGTGCCTCTGCCATAATGGCGGCACAACCGGGCGAGATAGTGGTGGTCGAACATCGCGGCAGGACCGATGCCTCGGGCTGGGGTGGCTTGCTGAGCCGGGGAGCGCTTCGGAAAGGCATTGCGGGGGTGATCGTCGACGGAGCCTGTCGCGATCTGGATGAAAGCAGCGAGCTTGGATTCCCAGTCTTCGGCCGCGCAGTTGTTCCCCTTACAGCGCGCGGACGGGTCGCGGAGCATGACTGGGGCTGCCCCGTCACAATCGGCAGCATTGTGGTCAATCCCGGCGATTGGGTTGTCGCGGATGGAAGCGGAGTCGTGTTCGTCGAGCAGCAGCACCTGGACAAAGTGCTGGCGGAGGCGGAGCGCATTCAGGGCCGCGAAACAGCCATGATCACCGCGCTTGAGCAAGGCGCTCCAATCGATCGGGTGATGGGCGCGAACTACGAAGATATGTTGAAATAGGCGGTGAAAGCTATGATCGAGGAAGCACTTGTTACGCGACTGAATGCAGTGGGCGTAACCGCTTTGTCCGATGCGCTGGATCGCCTGGCGATCAGCGGCCAGGCGATTGGCATCCTGCCGGTAGCACGGGGGATGAAGTTTGCGGGACCAGCCTTCACGGTTCAGATGCTTCCAGTCGGACTGACGCAGGGAATAGTCGGAGACTATATCGACGACGTGCCGAAGGGCGCAGTGGTTGCAATCGACAACGGCGGTAAGTTAAATCAGACCGTCTGGGGTGATATCTTGACCCGTGTGGCGCACAGAATGGGCGTCGCGGGGACGGTGATCGATGGGGTCTGTCGCGACAGCGATTGCTGTGTTTCGCTGGATTACCCGGTGTTTTCCCGCAGCGTCACAATGCGGACTGCCAAAGATAGATCCACAGCGCACGCCTATGATGTGCCCATTCAACTTGCCGACGTTCGAATAGAGCCTGGCGATTGGCTGGTGGGCGATTCCGATGGAGTCGTTGCAATTCCAGTGGGCCGGGTCGAGGAAGTCGTCGCGATCGCCGAAGAAGTCGAAGCAGCCGAACAGGCAATCCTTGCCGCCGTTGATGCGGGAATGCGCCTGGACGAAGCCCGGCGCGCCGGTGGGTATCACGCGCTTCAGTCACGTGCGGTTTGATGCCGTCCGAACGGGCCTCGTTTCAATTCGAATGGCGAAAGTTGCTCCGGTCGCGAGAAGCGGCTCAATAGGATAATATTTGCACATTATACAATGATTGGATAAAAGGCCAAAAGGCAAAACCGGCCTGATTCGTGAAGGCCGTTTGCCAGAAGCCACAGGGCGCCAGCAAAGATGGCACCCGTGGCATGAACGGATCTGCGGAGAGGGATTGCCGGTGGCTACGAGCGTTTTTCCGACGACCAAAGAAGAGTATTTCGAGCAGCTGCGGCAGCCGCCGCTGCTGGCATGGCCAACGGCGCTCCTTTTTGTCGTGTCGATGCTGGGGATCGGTACCGTCTGGTATCTGGCGCTGACCGGGCAAATCGCGCTTTGGCAAGGCGCAATCGCCAACGGCCTGCTCACCTATCTGCTGTTCAGCGTTATCCACGATGCGTCGCATTGTTCGCTGTCGCGCGTCGGTTGGCTGAACGAATCGATCGGGGCGATCGGTCTGTTCTTTCTTTTTCCCTATGCGCCGATGGTTCTGTTGCGGTGGGTGCACAACAAGCATCACAGCTTCGCCAACGGCCCGATGGATCCGGATCGGTTTGAGCACGAAGCCCCGTGGTGGCAGGTGCCCTTCCGCTGGACGTTCTTCGACGGCGCCTACATCCATTATTTCATCAAGCATGGGCAATCGGTGCGCAAGCGGCACGGCATGCAGCTGATCGTCTTCTACACCTTCCTGGCGGTGCTGTTCGCCGGAGCGGTCTATTTCGGCTATGGGCTTGAGCTGTTGATGCTGTGGTTCGTCCCATCGCGCATCTCGCTGTTCATGATTGCTGTGGTGTTCGTCATTCTGCCGCACTATCCCGCCGTGGTCGCCCAGGACGAAGATCCCTACATGGCGACGACGATGCGGTTCGGGTTCGAATGGCTGCTGACCCCGGTGCTGGTCTATCAGAACTACCACCTGATCCATCACCTCTATCCGGAGATCCCCTTCTACCGGATGCACAAGGCCTATTACCTGCGCTACGACGAGATTAACGCGCAAGATATTCCGCGGCAGACCGCCTTCGGGCTGGCGCCGGAAAATATCGAAGCGCACCGGGCTTTCCGGCTGATGAAGGACGCGATGGCGGTTCCCGCCGAATAGGAGCGATTCTAGGGGGGGACCTATTGCCAGCGCCTTCTAGACGCCCAAATGGTAAAGATTTCGGACGTAACCGGATGCGGGGAAGGCTTGGTTGCGTTTCCAACGCCGTTTGCCGTCGAGATCGAAGCCAATTGGACGACCCGCAGGGATTTCTCCCCCGATTGTTATCCGTCAAACGTATAGTCCGGCTCCTTTTCGTACTGCGACTCAATGTGGGTCTGGAGTTTTCCGCCTTTCCCAGTTCCGGTGGGCTGGTTTCACCGGCTGAGTTTGCCAGCCTGATCGGGGGGGTATCCGCCACCGGCTTGCCTTTCTCGCCCAGCTTGATGACAGACGCATTCTGCGCGACCGTGGACTTCGGCGCTTTCATGGCGTAACTCCACGCCCAGCCAAGGATGTCAACGGCAGAAGACGCTAACCCAGAACGGTCCAAGATTCCGGGTGCAGATAATGCATCTGCACGCCGTCAATCGCGACGAAGCCTTCTTCGCGCGGAACGGTCAGAGTTTCAGTGAACCAGCCTGGCAGCGCCGACAAGTCCAGCGCCCATTCCGGCACAATATCGGTTATAGCCGATTCCATGAACTGCGATGCCTCGTCATGCCAGCATGAAGCGCGCGAGCTGATCGCACACATGGCGGAAACAAGCGCGCAGCTCGCACCACAGGTCGGGCAGTGACAGTTTGTCCAGCGCCACTTGCGAAGAAACAATGTGCGCGCCCGGGTTGTAATTCCAGTACCAGATTTCGCCTCGCGCTGCGGCTGAATCGATCAGCCTTGTATCACCGTTGAGCTGGTTCGAAAGCACGGGCCTGCCGGTCAAACTAATACTACAGTTGCATTTGAAGTCGCTTTCTTCGATGGCAGTGAGCCGCGACGGACTGGTGCATTCGCCGCCATCGGGACCATGCCCAGATTGCTGCGGGATGGGTCTTGGTTGCGAGGAGGAGCTTCGCGATGAGACGCCGGATTTCCGGTGTTGTGAGGAGGCCCTGAAGTAAGCGCATCATGCTGCCCGTCGGTCCGGACTCGTTTTGTCCCGTTTACTTGGGTCGCCGAGTTCGGGTTCGGCACGGATCCAGGCGGCGCGGCGCTGATCGGCGGCGAGCTTGGCGAGGAAGGCGGCAGCATGGCCACTCTTTGCGACAACGATGGCGTGCTTGTCGTGGACGAGACGGGGTTTGTGAAGAAGGGCGCGCATTCGGTTGGGGTGGCGCGGCAATATTCGGGAACGGCCGGGCGGATCGAGAACAGCCAGGTCGGCGTGTTTCTGGGCTATGCCAGTCGCTACGGTCACGCCCTGATCGATCGGCGGCTCTATCTCCCCCAGGCCTGGGCCGGGGACAGCGAACGTCGCCGAAAGGCGAGCGTGCCGGAGGATGTTGCCTTCTCCACCAAGCCGGCCATGGCGCGCGAGATGATCGCCGCAGCACTGGATACCGGCATCTCCTGCGCCTGGGTGCTGGCCGATGCGCTCTATGGCTCGGATTACAAGTTGCGTCGCATGCTGGAGGATCGCGGTCAGCCCTATGTCCTGGCGGTGCGTTCCAACCAGCATTTGCGGTTCCTCACACAAGAGGGCCTCGTCCAGACCGATCCCGCTTATCTGGCAGGGGAACTCGAAGCGGGTGACTGGCATGCTCTGTCGGCGGGTGAAGGCGCCAAGGGGCCACGGCTGTATCACTGGGCACGCCTGCCATTGAACTGGACAACGCAAGACGGTTTCGAACGCTGGCTGCTGTTCCGCCGCAACCTCAGGAACCCCGACGAGATCGCCTACTATTTCGCTCATGCGCGCGAAGGAGCCTCGCTCGCGGAACTGGCTGGAGCAGCGGGCCTGCGCTGGACTATTGAGGAATGCTTCCTGCGCGCCAAGGATGATCTCGGGCTCGATCATTGCGAGGCCCGCTCCTGGCATGGCTGGCATCGCCACATGACGCTGGTCATGGCCGCTGCCGCCTTCCTCGCCAAGCTCGCCGCCGATCAGCGCCGCGCCGCCTGGATCCGTGCCGAACCCGAACTCGGCGACCCAAGTAAACGGGACAAAACGAGTCCGGACCGACGGGCAGCATGATGCGCTTACTTCAGGGCCTCCTCACAACACCGGAAATCCGGCGTCTCATCGCGAAGCTCCTCCTCGCAACCAAGACCCATCCCGCAGCAATCTGGGCATGGTCCCGATGGCGGCGAATGCACCAGTCCGTCGCGGCTCACTGCCATCGAAGAAAGCGACTTCAAATGCAACTGTAGTATTAGAGCGTTTTGCGGATAACCTGAATCGAGGGATTCCTGCGGGAGTCGATTTGTGATTCACCCTCATTGGAGGTGGATCATGGGCAGAGCGCATTCTTCTGATCTGGTCGTGTCCCAGGGGGTTCTCTAATCGCATTCGTCAAGCTGTTGTGATGGGATATCGGCGACCAGGCTCATGGTTCTCTTCGAGGTCGGCGGTTTGTTGCCGCCTCAGCATGGCGTTGGACAGGTTCAGCAGGCCAATGTGGTGTTCGCGGTCACCGATATTTTCGGTGCTCGCATCCGTGGGATCGGCCTTGGCTGCGCCATCGTCCTGGCCGGACGATTCCGTTGACGTCAGCGTGACGTACGATGGGTTGCAATCATGCGTCCTGCACCTTCTCTGCGGATGACCAGCGGAACTCCTCGCCCGTCGTCCACATGGCATGGAGGATGGTGGCGAGTTTGCGGGCCACGGCAACCTTCGCTTTCTTGAAGCCGCCGCGCTTGGCGATGCGCAGGCCCCAGCTTTTGAGCGCCGAAAACCGGTCGATGCGCGTCAGCAGCGCATTGGCGGCCTCGTAGAGACTGCGTCTGAGAAAGTCGTCGCCGCGCCGGGATATCCGGCCCGCTTTCATGGTTTCGCCTGAAGCGTAAATTCTGGGCGTGAGCCCAAGATAGGCGCCAGCGCTCGATGATCGGCGGAAACGCGCGGGGTCGTCGATAGTGGCAACAAACCCGAGCGCAGTGACGACACCGACCCCGGGCACAGTCATGAGGTGCCGCACAGTGGCATTGCTGCGCGCGGTCGAGCGAACCTTGGTGTCAAGCGCCCGGATTTGGGCGAGGATGTCCGCGCGTGCCTTCATCAGCGACTCGACCACAGTACGGATCGTCGGCGATGCGTCCAACTCGCCGCTGACGATTTCCTCGGCGCGCTTGGCGAAGCCGCCGACACGCTTGCCGAACACGATGCCGAAGGTGCGCAAAACACCTCGGATCTGGTTTTCGAGGTCGCAGCGGATCTGGACGAACTGGCTGCGCGTGGCGAGCAGCGCGCGCACCTCGTGGCTCGAAGCCGACTTCACATGCACGCTCTTGCACCAGCCCGTTCGCACGATCTGCGCGAGTCCTACAGCGTCATTACGGTCAGTCTTGGCCGGCATCATCCTCAAGGCTGCGTTGGCATGGCGCGCGTCCATGCAGACGATCGGCACTCCGCGCGCCATCAGTCCGTTCTACAGCCAGACCGACAAGGGGCCGGTCTCCAGCCCGGCGCGCGTCAGGGCGAACGGTTCGAGTGCAGCGGCTATCACGTCGGGGCATGTCGTCACCTTCCGTTCCGCGACAATACCTCCCTCCTCGTCGACGATGCAGATCGAGGTCGTTTGCTGGCTGACATCCAGCCCGGCATAATGCTTCATGGCGGTTCTCCTCATAGCGTCGGCACATTGGCCTGGGTTGCCACCAGCCAGTGTGGAGAGCCGCCACCCTCAAGGCGAGGCCCATCGGCGATTGACGCTATGTGGTGTAACTGCGCTCGCTGCGCTGTCGATCCTCGGTCGCACCGCCCATTCGCGCTATGCGCGCGCCGAGTTTGGCCTGATGAGCACTGAGCGTATTGGCCTTGATGCCTGAGCCCTCGACGTTACGGTTCATAAAATTGAATCCAGATCTTCGCACGACGCATCGCAAGATTATGAAACAACGTACTACAATTATAAATCAATCTATAAACGGTTAAAAATCATCATGTGGGATAATTATATGCCCGGATTTGGCGGATTATGGCCGTTAAATCCCAAATGTTCATCGAAAATTTTAATAATCTTGGTCGGCGTTTCCGGGTTGTCAATTGTCGCCGGAATATCAAATGATTCACGGTTCACGATTTTGCGGAGCAGACTACGCAAGATCTTGCCGGAACGGGTCTTGGGCAATTGGTCGACGACCAGCACCGCCCTCATCGCAGCGATCGCTCCAAGCTCGCTGCGGACGGCAAGGACAGCGCGTTCGGCAATGCTCATGTCAGCCGAATAACCTGTCTGCGGGGTGACGAAGGCGATCGGAACCATGCCCTTGATGGCATCGTCCGCACCGACGACCGCGCATTCGGCAACGCCCAGCTGCCGCGCGACGATCTCTTCCATCTGTCCTGTCGAAAGCCGATGACCGGCGATATTGATGATGTCGTCGGTGCGCCCCATGATGTGCAGGAAGCCGCCCTGGTCGCGGAAGCCTGCATCGCCGGTTTCGTAGTATCCGGGGAATGTCGCGAAATTCCGGGCGAACGTCGCCTGGTTGTTCCACAGCGAGCGGAAGGCCCCGGGCGGCAGCGGGGTCTTGATCACCACATTGCCGCTGGCCCCGTCGGGCAGGGCAGTTCCTTCGTCGTCGAGGATGGCGAACTGATATCCCGGCACCGGAAACCCGGCGCTGCCTGCCTTGCGGCGCAGATCGCCCATGGCGAAGCAGGTGGCGATGGCGGGCCAGCCAAGCTCGGTCTGCCACCAGTGATCGATCACCGGCAATCCGCTTTCCCGTTCGAGCCAGGCGATCGTTTCCGGGTCGGCGCGTTCGCCGGCCAGAAACACCGCACGGCACGCGCCGGTGCCGATCTCCTTCAGCAGCCGGGCATCGGGATCCTCCTTGCGGATCGCCCGAATGGCGGTTGGCGCCGTGAAGAAGCTCTTGACGTCATGGCGCGCGATGGTCCGCCAGAACGTGCCGGGATCGGGCGTGCCGACGGGCTTGCCTTCGAACAGGACTGTCGTGGCCCCGGCCAGCAGCGGGCCATAGACGATGTAGCTGTGCCCCACCACCCAGCCGACGTCCGATGCTGCCCAGAACGTGTCCCCTGCCCCGATGCCGTAGATGTTGGCCATCGACCAGGCCAGGGCCACGGCATGACCGCCATTGTCCCGCACCACCCCCTTGGGCGTCCCGGTGGTGCCCGAGGTGTAGAGTATGTAGAGCGGATCGCCCGAGGCAAGAGGAACGCACGCAGGCGCCGCCATGTCGGCGGTCTGGCGCCGCAGGTCGCCCCAGTCGATGTCGCGGCCTGGCGTCAGATCCGCCGCCAGCTGCTCGCGCTGGACCAGGACGACATGGTCGACCCGGTGCCCGGCAAGGGCCAGCGCCTCGTCGACCAGGGGCTTGTAGGCGATGGTGCGGCCGCCTTCGATGCCGCACGAAGCGGTGAGCACCAGTTTGGGCGCGGCATCGTCGATCCGCTTGGCCAGTTCAGGCGGGGCGAACCCGCCGAACACCACCGAATGGATCACCCCGAGCCGCGCGCAGGCCAGCATCGCGAAAACCGTCTCGGGGATCATCGGCATGTAGAGGATCACCCGATCCCCCTTTTGCGCGCCGAGGCTCGCCAGCATCGCTGCGGCACGTTCGGTTTCGTGCAGCAGTTCGCGGTAGGTGTAGCGGCGGATGGTTCCTGTTACCGGACTGTCATAGACAAGCGCCGCCACATCGCCGCGTCCGGCCTGGACATGCCGGTCAAGGCAATTGTGGCATGTGTTCAGGATGCCTTCGGGAAACCAGCCCTTGGTCTGATCGTAGGCGCGCGGCGGACTAGCGACCCAGCCGATCGCCTTTGCGGCCTCGATCCAGAATTGGTCTGGGCGTTCTGCAGCGCGCCGCACTGCGCCTGCGTAAGCCACCGCCCCGGTCTCATCGCTCATGGTTTCCGCTCTCCCTTGTTTTCTGTCTGCCCCGACGCCGCCCACCGCGAGACGAATATCGCTGCCACGACAATGGCCGCTCCGACCATGTGATAGGTTTCCAGCCTTTCCCCCAACAACAGCACTGCCAGGAAGACACCGAACACCGTTGGCAGGTTCATGTAGACTCCGGCCCTTACCGAACCGATCAGGGCTACCGCGCGGTTGAACAAGGCATAGGCGACCAGCGAGGGAAAGATGCCGACATAGAGCACCGCGCCAATCACCTCGATTCGCGGCATGGTGATGCCGCTTTTCGCCAGGCTGGCCAGATAGGGCAAGGCCAGCGTTGCCATGCCGACCGCGAACAGCACCGCAAGCAGCGTGATATGATGGATGGCGGGCACCTTGCGCAGGAAGGTCGCATAGGCTGAATAGAGGAAGACCCCAAGCAGCGCGAGCAGATCGCCGTGGTTGAGCCCGCCAAGGTCCAGTGCCAGGGGCTGCCCCCTGGTCACGATCCAGGTGACACCCGAGAAGGACAGCGCCGCACTGGCGACCAGCAGCGGCCGGATCCGCTCCCCGAACAGGATGCTCGGCATGACCAGGGTCATGATCGGCATGGTCGATTGCAGCAGCAGGTTGTTGGTGGCGGTGGTCAGCTGAAGGCTCCAGTAGCCGATGTAGGCGAACACCCCAACGCCGAACACACCCAGCACGGTCAGCATTGGCCAAGCTTGGCACAGAACCTTGCGATCGGCCACGACATGCCGCCAGGCAAATGGCAGCAACACCAACAGCGCAACCAGCCAGCGCCAGAAGGCCAGCGACAGCGGGGACAGCAAATCGCGCGCCGCCCGGCCGACGATGGGGTTCAGGGCCCAGAACAGCGAAGCGAGCGAAAGCAGCAGGAACGGCGAACCCCACACATAGCGCAGGGCCTGCCGAAATCCGGGAGAACCGTTGTCAGCATCCATCAGAACGAACCGCCCGGCAGCCTCAATTCCACTTGCACGTCATCGGCTTTTTGCATATCGTGCATCGCATTGCCCTTAGTGCACGAATCTGTCCCATGCAACAGCAGAGCGTGAAACCCGGAGAGAGCCATGAGCGGCGACACCGCACTTGTTGACAACGCCAATGCCAGCCAATCCCGTCAAGTGTTTTGGGACAAGGACGTTTACGACCTTGAGATTGAGCGGATCTTTTCGCGTGCCTGGCTGATGCTCGGCCACGAATCGCTGGTGCCCAAGCCGGGCGATTTCATCACGACCTACATGGCCGAAGACAAGGTCATCCTCTCGCACCAGAGCGACGGGACATTCCGCGCCTTCATCAATTCGTGCAGCCATCGCGGCAACCAGATCTGCCACGCCGACAGCGGCAATGCCAAGGCCTTCGTCTGCAATTATCATGGCTGGGTGTTCGGGCAGGATGGCTCGCTGGTCGATGTCCCGCTCGAATCGCGCTGTTATCACAACAGCCTCGACAAGCAGGCGCTGGCGGCGAAGCCGGTTCGGGTTGAGACCTACAAGGGCTTCATTTTCGGCTGCCACGATCCCGAAGCGCCCAGCCTGGAAGAATACCTGGGCGAATTCCGCTATTACCTCGACACCATCTGGGAAGGCGCCGGCGGCGGACTGGAACTGCTCGGCCCCCCGATGAAGAGCCTGCTCCAGTGCAACTGGAAGGTGCCGACCGAAAACTTCATCGGCGACGGCTATCATGTCGGCTGGACCCACGCCGCCGCGCTCGGCCAGATCGGCGGCGAGCTGGCGGGCCTGTCGGGCAATCGTGCGGACATTCCCTTCGATGATCTGGGGCTTCAGTTCACGACCCGTCATGGCCACGGCTTCGGGGTGATCGACAATGCCGCGGCTGCAGTCCACGTCAAGCGCGAGGGCTGGACCAAGTATCTGGCGGACACGCGGGACGAAGTGCGCCGCAAGTTCGGCCCGGCGCGCGAGCGGCTTTATGTCGGGCACTGGAACTGCTCGATCTTCCCCAACTGCTCGTTCCTCTATGGCACCAACACGTTCAAGATCTGGCACCCGCGCGGGCCGCACGAGATTGAGGTGTGGACCTATACCATGGTGCCGCGCGACGCCGATCCCGCAACCAGGAGCATGATCCAGCGCGAAGCCGCCCGCTCCTTCGGCACCGCCGGGACGCTGGAAAGCGACGATGGCGAGAACATGTCTTCGGCCACCTACATCAACCGTGGCGTGATCGCCCGCGATGGCCGGATGAACTCCACGATGGGGGTCGGCTACGAAGGGCCGCATCCGGTCTATCCCGGCATCGTCGGGATCAGCTTCATCGGCGAAACCTCCTACCGGGGGTTCTACCGGTTCTGGAAGGAAATGATCGATGCGCCCGATTGGGCGAGCGTGAAGGCCAACGACGACAATTGGGATTCGGTGTTTCCTAACCGCAATTTCTGGACCGATAGGCTCGACGCTGCCGAGTAGGCGTGAACACCGATCCGAAAAACGAGAATTACGGAGAGAGCATGTTTTCCGAACAAGTTCCGGTGACGCCGGATGTGCACTATGCCGTCGAGGCGCACTATCGCGCCGAAGTCAGACTGCTGCAGACCGGGCAATACCGCGAATGGCTGCAGGGAATGGTCGCCGACGACATCCATTACTGGATGCCGGTCTATGAACAGCGCCTGGCACGGGACCGGCGCCCCGATCCGACGCCCGACGATGCGGCGATCTACAACGACGATTTGGGAGAGCTCAAGCAGCGCGTCGAGCGGCTTTATTCGGGCCAGGTCTGGATGGAGGATCCGCCGTCCAGGATCCGGTATTTCGTGACGAACGTCGAAGCCTTCGAGGCTGGCAACGGCGAACTGGACGTCCTGTCGAACGTCCTGGTCTACCGCAATCGCCGCCAGACCGAGGTCACGGTCCACACGCTGGGACGCGAGGACAAGCTGCGCCGGGACGGCAATGGCTTCAGGGTCTTCCGGCGCAAGCTCATCCTTGATGCAAGAGTAACGCAAGACAAGAATCTGTATTTCTTTTGCTGATAACGCGCGATCTTGCGCAAGACCGGGAGAATTTGCATGGAAGCCTATGCCGCGATCATCGAACGCCAGGGGGGAGAATTCGTCCTCGACAACGTATCGATCGAAGATCCCCGTGATGGCGAGGTGCTGGTCAAGGTTGCCGCCGCCGGCATCTGCCACACCGACCTGACCGTGCGCGATCAGTATTACCCGACCCCGCTGCCGGCAGTGCTTGGCCATGAAGGTTCGGGCGTGGTCGAAAAGGTCGGCCGCGGGGTTACCACGGTCAAGCCGGGCGACAAGGTTGTCCTGTCGTTCAGCTATTGCGGCACCTGCCCGTCGTGCCTCAAGGGGCACCAGGCCTATTGCCCCAGCCTTTTCCCGCTCAATTTCATGGGCCGCAGGCTCGACGGGTCGACCCCGATCACCCGCAACGGCGAGGACGTGAACGCCTGCTTCTTCGGCCAGTCCTCGTTCGCGACCTATTCGATCGCCAACGAAAACAACTGCGTCAAGGTTGCCGATGATGCGCAGATCGAACTGCTCGGCCCGCTGGGCTGCGGCATCCAGACCGGCGCGGGCACTATCCTCAATGCGCTGCAACCGGCACCGGGCTCCTCGATCGCGATCTTTGGCGTCGGCTCGGTCGGCCTCAGCGCGGTCATGGCCGCCAAGGCTTCGGGCTGCCTCAGGATCATTGCGGTCGATCGCAATCCGGCCCGGCTCGCAGTCGCCCGCGAACTTGGCGCAACCGATGTCATCGACGCCTCGACCACCAATGCCCAGGAAGCGATTGTCGCCTTGACCGGCGGGGGCGCGGACTATGCGATGGATACCACCGCGATCCCGCAGGTGCTGCGTTCGGCGGTGGACAGCACGCACAACATGGGGGAAACCGCCGTGGTGGGCGGCGCCAAGCTGGGCACCGAATTCTTGCTCGACATGAACAACATGCTGTTCGGCCGCAAGCTGCGCGGGGTTGTGGAAGGCTCGAGCACGCCGCAGGTGTTCATCCCGCAGCTGATTGCCATGCAGAAGGCCGGCCTGTTCCCCTTCGAAAAGCTCTGCTCGTTCTACGATCTCGATCAGATCAACCAGGCTGTCGAGGACACCGAAAAGACCGGCAGCGCGATCAAGGCCATCCTGCGGATGTAAGGACCGCGTTCGCCAGCCGCCTTGCCGTCCCAGTGGCGGCAAGGCGCGGCATGCCCGGGGATATGGTTGACAAGTGCGGCATAATCCGCGGGGAAACCAGCAGCAAATGAACACCGTCTACACTTTCGGCGCCGGCGTTGCCCACGACGATCCGCGCGCCCGCGACAAGACCGTGGTCGGCGGCAAGGGCGCGAACCTTGGCGAAATGGCGCGGATCGGGTTGCCTGTCCCGCCCGGTTTCACCATCACCACCGAAGAGTGCCTGCACTTCCTTCGCGATCGCGGCGGCCAGTCCGCGCGGCTCGATGGCGACGTCGGGTCGGCGCTCACCCACATCGAAAGCGCGGTGGGCAAGAGGTTCGGCGATCCGGACGATCCCCTGCTGGTCTCGGTTCGTTCGGGTGCCCGGGTCTCGATGCCGGGCATGATGGATACGATCCTCAACCTTGGCCTCAACGACCAGACTGTGCTTGGCCTGGCTGCTTCGTCCGGTGACGAGCGGTTTGCCTGGGACAGCTATCGCCGCTTCGTCCAGATGTATGCGAGCGTCGTGCTCGAGATCGACCATGCGCTGTTCGAGGACGTGCTGGAAAAGGCCAAGGAAGATCGCGGCGTCTCGCAGGACGTGGACCTGAGCACCGCCGATCTGCGCACCCTGATCGGTGCATTCTTTGCCATCGTCGAGGCCGAACGCGGTGCCCCCTTCCCTCAGGACGTCAACCAGCAGCTTGCCTCGGCGATCGCCGCCGTGTTCGAATCGTGGGAGTCCGATCGCGCCAAGGTCTATCGCCGCCTCAATGGCATTCCCGGCGAATGGGGAACGGCGGTCAATGTCCAGGCCATGGTGTTCGGCAATCTGGGCGAAACCAGCGCGACCGGCGTCGCCTTCACCCGCAATCCGGCAACCGGCGAGAAGGCCTATTACGGAGAATGGCTGGTCAACGCCCAGGGCGAGGATGTGGTCGCCGGGATCCGGACACCGCAATATCTGACGCTCGCGGCCCGTACGGCCGCTGGAGCGAAACTGCCGTCGATGGAAGAGGCTATGCCGGAGGTCTTCGCCGAGCTCGCCGGCCTGTTCGAGCTGCTCGAACGCCACTATCAGGATATGCAGGACATCGAATTCACGGTCGAGCGTGGCAAGCTTTACATCCTGCAGACCCGTTCCGGAAAGCGCACGGCTAGAGCCGCCCTGAAGATCGCCGTCGATATGGTCGAGGAAGGCCTGATCGGTGAGGAAACAGCGATCGGGCGGATCGACCCGGCCTCTCTCGATCAGCTCCTGCATCCCACACTCGATCCGGACGCACCACGGACCCTGCTGGGATCGGGGCTACCGGCTTCGCCGGGGGCTGCCTCGGGTGCGGTCGTGTTCGACGCCGATACGGCTGCAGTGTGCGCCGAACTGGGCGAAAGCGTGATCCTGGTCCGGCAGGAAACCTCGCCGGACGACATCCACGGCATGCATGTCGCACGCGGGATCCTGACCGCCAGGGGCGGCATGACCAGCCATGCTGCGGTCGTCGCGCGAGGCATGGGGCGTCCTTGCGTCTCGGGGGCGTCAGGCCTTGCCATCAATTACCAGGCTCGCTCGGCGGAAATTGGCGGCATGCGCCTCGCCGAAGGCGACCTGATCACGATCGATGGCGGCACCGGCGAAATTTTTCAGGGCGCCTTGCCAACCGTGATGCCCGAGCTCGACCATGAATTCGCGACGGTGATGGCCTGGGCCGACCGCCACCGCCGCATGAAAGTGCGCACCAATGCCGAAACGCCGGCCGATTGCGAAGTCGCGATCAAGTTCGGGGCGGAAGGCATCGGCCTGTGCCGCACCGAACACATGTTCTTCGACGGCGAACGCATCAACTTCATGCGCCAGATGATCCTGGCCACAACTGTGGCCGAGCGGCTCGTCGCGCTCGAACGGCTGTTGCCCGAACAGCGCAGCGATTTCGCCCAGATCTTCGAGATCATGCAGGGGCTTCCCGTGACGGTGCGGCTGCTCGATCCGCCACTTCACGAATTCCTTCCACACTCCGATTCCGAATTCGCCGAGCTGTCCGCTGCGATCGGCATTGGCGTGGATCAGCTCAAGCGCCGGGCCGAGGAACTGGCCGAGTCTAACCCGATGCTCGGCCACCGGGGCTGCCGCCTGGGCGTGGTCTATCCGGAAATCTACGAGATGCAGGCCCGCGCGATTTTCGAGGCGGCCTGCGCGGTGAGCCGCGAGACCGGGCTGCCGGTCGTGCCGGAAATCATGATCCCCCTCGTCGGCGCGGCCCGCGAACTCGACATGCTCAAGCAGACCGTGATCCGGGTGTCGGAAGCGGTGTTCGCCGAGCAGGGATCGACGGTCGAATTCACCGTCGGGACCATGATCGAATTGCCCCGCGCCGCGCTGGTCGCGGACGAAATCGCCGAGGTTGGCGAGTTCTTCTCGTTCGGCACCAACGATCTTACCCAGACCACGCTGGGCATCAGCCGGGACGATGCCGGACGGTTCCTCGGCAGTTACATCGGCAAGGGAATCTATGCCAAGGACCCCTTTGTCAGCATCGATGTCGACGGGGTCGGCAAGCTGATTGCGATGGCCGCCCGGCTGGGCCGCGAGGCCCGCGCCGACATCAAGCTGGGGATTTGCGGCGAACATGGCGGCGATCCGGCTTCGATCGCCTTCTGCGACCGGGTCGGCCTCGATTATGTCAGTGCCTCGCCATTTCGCGTTCCGATTGCGCGCCTTGCTGCCGCCCAATCGGCGCTGGCCGCAACCTGACGCGGCGCACCGCCAACAACTCAACAAGACAAGACAAAGGGTGAAGGAGCCGTACAGTGGACTACGATCGCAAGGACGCCAAGAAGTGGGCCACCGCAACCGTCAAGGGGTTCTACCAGTGCCCGATCACCCCGATGACCGCCGACCACAAGTTCGACATTGACGGGATCCGCTACAACATCGACAAATACGTCGAAATGGGCCTTGATGGCCTGGTTGTCGGCGGTTTCATCGCCGAGTGCTGGAACGTCACCCCGTCCGAATGGATGCGCTATCACGAGATCGTCGCCGAGGCCAACGCCGGGCGGCTCGACCTCTGGACCATCATCCTCGACCCGTCGGTCCACCTTGCGTTGGAAAAGATGCAGTTCGTCGAGAAACTGGGCTTCAACGGCGCCGAGGTCATCAACCCGGTCGTCCAGCTGCGCACCGACGACGAAATTTTCGCCTGGTTCAAGTATCTGACCGATCGCAGCAACATGGCGGTCTGCCTTTACCGCACCCCGGTATCGGGCACCGTGCTGAGCTGGAACCTGATGCGCCGCCTGGCCGATCTCGATACCGTGATCGGGGTCAAGCAGGGTGCGATGAACCGCGCCGAAACGATCAAGATCCGCAGCCTTATGCCCGAAGGTTTCAACACCATGGAGCCTTTCGAGTATTTCTTCCTCGAAGACCTCCGGCTGGGCGGGACAGTGTGCTGGGGCGAACTGTCGTTCATGCTCTATGGCAACAAGCGCCACCTCGCGCTCGACTACATCAACCTTTCCAACCAGGGCAAATGGGAAGAGGCCCGCACCAAGTGGGAAGGCCTGCACGATGTCCGCGAATTCTACCATGACAATTTCGTCTGGGATATTGCGCGCACAGCGACCTATGCCTCGGCGCTGGCGAACATCAAGGCGTGGTACGAGGCGATTGGCCTCAAGGCCGGCCCGATCCTTCCCCCGGTCGCCGACGTGACCCAGCAGAAGAGGGAAGAAATCAAAGCCAGGCTCGTCGAGCTAGGAATCGCTTGAGCGAACGCGGGACACCCTTCATGACCAAGCAACTGCATTTCTGCATCCACGGCGCGGGCGGGCTCGGTTCCGTGATCGGCGGCTTTCTGGCCCGTGGCGGACACAAGGTGACGCTGATCGCCCGCAAGCCCCATGTCGAGGCGATCCGCCGGAGCGGTCTGCAAATCGAAGGGGTGCGTGCCCAGTTCGTGCAGCGCGACAACCTGCACGCGGTCGAAACGCCGGCCGAGGTCGAGGGGCCGATCGATTATTACATCCTGCTGACCAAGGCGAAAGGCACCGATCAGGCGCTCGCCGATGCCGCCGTGCTGGTCGATCGGACGGCCTGTGCCCTGACCTTGCAGAACGGGGTCGGCAAGGAAGGCAAGCTGCAGACCGCGTTCGGCAAGGCCAAGGTGATCGGCGGATCGATCATGGATGGGGCTACCCTGCTCGAACCCGGTCGCGCGCTCAACCACATGGCGGTTCCGGTCACCGCCTATTTCGGCGAACTGGAAGGCGGGGAAAGCGATCGCACCCGGATAATGGCCAAGGCGCTCGACTCCGCCGGCATGGGATCACGCTCGACTGCCGACATCACGCACGTCCATTGGGAAAAGTTGGTGCAGGTCGGCAGCGCTTCGTCATGGAGCGCCAGCACCCTGGGCGGCATCAAGGAGCTCGATTTCGTCGATGGTGTGGCAGTGCGCGAGGGCGCGGCCCAGTATGTCCTGATCGTCAAGGACCTGCTGGCGATATACCGGGCGCTGGGTTACGAACCGCAGAATTTCTTCGCGCCCGTCTCGCGGCTGGTCGAAATCAATGGCGAGAGCTTCGACGAAGCGCTTGCCGGGGTCATGGCCATGGTCAGCCGGTTCAAGCCGGAGAATCGACCGGTGCGGACCTCGATGCACGATGACCTGGTTGCGGGTCGGCGCATGGAAGTCGATGAAGTGTTGGGGCCGCTGGCCGAAGCCGCCGAGAGGCTCGGGGTCGATGCACCGACATTCCTTGGGGCTTACCGCGTTCTCAAGACCCTGAACACCTACCTTTGACCTTTCGGCACGGGAAGCCCACTTGAACCGCTATACCATAGCCAACATTCCCGGCGACGGCATCGGCCGCGAGGTCTTGCCCGCCGGGGTGCGGGTCTTGGCGTCGGTCGCGGAACGATGCGGGTTCGCGCTCGAGTTTCGCGACTTTAACTGGAGCTGCGAAACCTATCTCGCCACCGGCAAGATGATGCCCGATGACGGGCTGACACGGCTTGCCGATCATGACGCGATTTTCCTTGGCGCGGTCGGTTATCCCGGGGTCCTCGATCACGTCTCGCTGTGGGGCCTGCTGCTGCCGATCCGGCGAGAATTCGATCAATATGTCAATCTCCGGCCGGTGCGCTTGCTGCCGGGCATCCGTTCGCCGTTGCGCGACAAGACCACCGGCGATATCGATTTCTGGGTGGTGCGGGAAAATTCGGAAGGCGAATATTCGCAGATCGGCGGCCGCACCGGCACCGGCGAGGATGAAATCGTCATCCAGCAGGCCGTGTTCACCCGCCGCGGCACCGACCGGATCCTGCATTACGCTTTCGATTTCGCGCGCAAGCTTGGCCGACCGCACGTCACCTCGGCCACCAAGTCCAACGGGCTTTACCATTCGATGCCGTTCTGGGACGAGCGGTTCGCGGCGATCGGCGCGGAATACCCCGAGATCGCCACCGACCAGTACCATATCGACATTTTGGCCGCCCGGTTCGTGATGTCACCCGAACGGTTCGACGTGGTGGTCGGGTCCAATCTGTTCGGCGACATTCTGTCCGATCTCGGTCCTGGCGTGACCGGGACGATAGCGGTTGCGCCGTCCGCCAATCTCAATCCGCCCCGGCGCTATCCCTCGATGTTCGAACCGGTGCACGGTTCGGCGCCGGACATTGCCGGCCAGGGCATTGCCAATCCGATCGGCCAGATCTGGTCGGGGGCGATGATGCTCGACCATCTCGGCGAAGCGGAGGCCGGGGCGATGGTGCTGGCCGCGATCGAGGCGGTCCTGCGCGATCCGCAAGCGGTCTTGACCCCCGATCTGGGCGGCAACGGAAGTACCGAGGACCTGACCCGCCAGATCCTGGACCAATTGCCGGCAAGGTGAGGCCCCGGCAATCCCCGCGAACCTGAAGGAAGCAAACGCATGAGCCAAAAACGCCAGCTTCACCTCGGTGCGTTCATGCGACCGGTCAGTATCCATACCGGCGCCTGGCGCTACCCCGGGGCCATTCCGGATGCGAACTTCAACTTCTCCGCGATCCGGCAGTTCGCCCGCAAGCTCGAAGCGGGCAAGTTCGATGCCTTTTTCATGGCCGATCATCTCGGTGTGCTGAACATGCCGGTCGAAGCGCTGCGGCGCAGCCACACCGTCACATCGTTCGAACCCTTCACGCTGCTGTCGGCGCTGGCCGGCGCGACCGAACGGATCGGCCTGGTCGCGACCGCTTCGACCACCTTCGACGAACCGTTCCACGTCGCGCGCCGCTTTGCCTCGCTCGATCACATCAGCGGCGGGCGGGCCGGCTGGAACGTCGTGACCACGTCAAACCCCGACAGCGCCAAGAATTTCGGGTTGGAGGTCCAGCCCGATCATTCCGGCCGCTACGACCGCGCCCGCGAATTCTACGATGTCGTGACCGGCCTGTGGGACAGCTTCGCCGAAGACGCCTTCGTCTGCGATGCCCAAAGCGGCATTTATTTTGATCCCGCGCGGATGCACGTGCTCGATCACAAGGGGCCGCATTTCTCGGTTCTTGGTCCGCTCAACATCGCCCGCCCCCCGCAAGGCTGGCCGGTCATCTTCCAGGCCGGGGCCTCGGATCCGGGGCGCCAGCTGGCCGCCGAAACCGCCGAAGTGGTCTTTGCCGCCGGTTCCAATCTTGCGTCTGCAAAAAGCTTTTATGCCGACGTGAAGGGGCGGATGATCCCGATCGGCCGCAATCCCGATCATCTCAAGATCCTGCCTGCCGCCCTCGTCGTGGTGGGCGACAGCGTCGAACAGGCCAGGGCAAAGCGGGCCCGTCTCGACAGTCTGGTCCACTACGAAAGCGGAATTCATTCGCTGTGCGGGATGCTCGATTATGACGTATCGGGGTTCGACCCCGATGGCCCCCTCCCCGAAATACCAGAGACCAACGCCAGCAAGACGTCTCGGGAAATGCTGGTCGAACAGGCCCGGCAGAACAATCTCACGATCCGCCAGCTCGCCGCGAAAGCCGGCAGCTATGCCGGGCTCGCCTTCGTCGGCACGCCGGCCTCGATCGCCGACGAGATGGCGCAATGGCTGGAAGAGCGCGGTTCGGACGGGTTCGTGGTGATGTTCCCCTATCTGCCCGAGGGCCTCGACGATTTCGTCGATCTGGTGGTGCCCGAACTGCAGCGCCGGGGCCTTTTTCGGGCGGAATACGAAGGCACGACCCTGCGCGATCATTTCGGGCTGCCGCGCCCCGCCAATCGCTTCTTTTGACGCGGCAGGGCGGGAGCCGCAAGCAAGACTGGCAACGACACGAAAGGACCAAGCAATGGCCGCCTACTTCATCGCTTCCGTCACCTCCCACGACGATGGCTGGGTTTCGGATTATCAGGCCAATGTGCCGCCGATGGTGGCGCGTTTCGGCGGCGAACTGATCTGCCGCTCCACCCAGTTCGAACGCTTCGAAGGCGAAGGCGCAGCGCCGCACTATACGGTGATAATCCGCTTCCCCGCGATGGCCGATGTGCAGGCGTTCATGGCCTGCCCTGACTATGCGCCGTTCAAGGATGCACGGATCGCCGGCGCGACGTCGGACATTTTTGCGATCGCCGACTGATCGCAGCAGCCTTTCCAGGAGGTCGAACCATGCAAAGCTTGCGCACTTTCTTCATCGCCTGCGGCATCTGGTACCTGTGCAATCTCGTCCTGCTCTGGCCGCAGGTCTATGCGGGCGCCCTGCCACTGATATATCCCGGGATCGACTTGGCCCAGGGCAAGCCGGTGTTCGGCCTGCTGCTCGATGCCTGGCTGATCGTCGGGATTCAGCTGGCGGCGATCGGCGTCGTCGCCCTGTGGGGGGCGCGGCAGCCGTGGAAATACATCGCACTGGTCCCGGTGATCGTGCTGACCGAAGCGGTCGGCGCGGCCTGGGACCTCTACTCCCTGCTGTGCAGCGGCGAGGCGGCTTGGGTCGTCATCACGACGCTGGCGGCCCATGCGGTGATCGTGCTCGGCTCCTGGTACGCCTGGACCGCGTCGCATCGGGACAAGATGCAGCAAGGCTGAGGAGCCAGAGCGCGGGCCGGGGAACCGTCAGCCCCGGCTCAATATTACTGCAACGAAAAATGGAGAACAATTCTGTCAAGCGGGGCATCTAATACTACAGTTGCATTTGAAGTCGCTTTCTTCGATGGCAGTGAGCCGCGACGGACTGGTGCATTCGCCGCCATCGGGACCATGCCCAGATTGCTGCGGGATGGGTCTTGGTTGCGAGGAGGAGCTTCGCGATGAGACGCCGGATTTCCGGTGTTGTGAGGAGGCCCTGAAGTAAGCGCATCATGCTGCCCGTCGGTCCGGACTCGTTTTGTCCCGTTTACTTGGGTCGCCGAGTTCGGGTTCGGCACGGATCCAGGCGGCGCGGCGCTGATCGGCGGCGAGCTTGGCGAGGAAGGCGGCAGCGACGTAATCCTGCACGCGCTCACGCAGCACATCGGCCGACCAGGCGCTCCGGCCGAGCAGCGACTGGATTCGATAGGGTCGATCCAATCCCGCCTCCTCCGCCAGTATCCATCCCGTCTTGCGCTCCACGCCCGAAAGCAGCCCATCGATGAAAGCTCCGGCCGAGGCCCGCGTCTCCGCCCGGCCCAGCGCCGGGGCAAGATGCGCCTTCAACTCCTCAAGCGCTGCTCGCCAATCAACCAGCGTCCCCGCCCACTCCGCAACCGCCATGATCCAATCCTCCGCCGATCACCCGCAGAGAATCAGAAAGTAACTTCAAATGCAACTGTAGTACTAAGCGATCCTTATTCCGATCCCCTCGATCCACGTTCGGGGATGCTTCATTGGCGCCATTTTCATCCAAAGCGGTGATTGATCATTTATCGGCGCGCTCCTTGAATGTCGGATCACCGTCGAAGGGGCCATTTTCCATATCATTTGAAAAGCGCCCGGTACGGAGCACGGAAGACTGTTCAATAGATGTGAGAGGGGCGGTGACGTCGGCGGTACCCCTTGCGGAATCTGCCTGCTCCAAATAGCGATTACGCAGGCCATCTGACCCGAGCACCTGACGGTTCAGTTCTCGTGCGAAGGCATGAGCAGGAGTTTCAGATCGGGCGGCCGCACGCTCGGCTGCCGCAATCGCGTTGCGCACATCGTAGTTCACGATGTCTACGCTGGAGTTAGCAGTCTCCGAAGTAATTCCCATATCCGTGCTTTCAAAGCCGAGCTTCGCAGAGGCACCGCCCGCAATGGAATTGTTCGCCCGCTTCTGCCCGCTAACACCTTGCTTGTTTGTGGCAGCGCGACTTGCTGAGGCTGAGATAGAGGCTCCAAGGTTAGTCCCCATCGAATTCTGATCCTGTGCCGAGCGTTCGATGCTCCGCATCCACCCGGTCTGCGCCATGATCGCTTGAACATCCCGCTGCAGCGTATCGGCCACCTGCGGCTCCAACCGCCAGTTCCCGTGCCGATCCATTTCGAACCCACCGCGCAGCCAGTTTGCCATAGCGTCGTGGCCCTGCTTCCCGCCGCCCAGGAAATGCTCGATCGTGTCCGGCCCTGCCTGCTTTCCTGCCTCGAAACGCGTGCTGGTATCGCTGCGCGCCGACTGGCTAAAGCCCGCGCTGCTGGAAACCAGCACATCATCGTGCGCAAAGGAAAAGCGCGCCGTGCCCCCGTTGGCAATCGCGCCAAGCTGACTCTCGTTGATGAGACCGCCGCGCCACAATGCCGCAGCCGTGCGGGACGTCAGATTGAGACTGAAGTCCCCGTTCTGGTCCATCGCGATCTGGCGCCTGGTAAGCTTGATGCCGTGATCGTTGAGCAGCTTCTGCATACGGGTGAGCCGCTCATTATCGACGATGCGGGTTAGGCGCTCGTTGCGCGCTCTGTCGGCGATGCCGTCACCCCCGCCTTCTGCCATGTCGACCTGATTGCCCGAGGTCTGTCGCAGCGTCTGGATGAAGCTGTCGAGCCGGGCCGCTTGCCGTACCGAAGTCCCAGCTCCTGCGGCGCCTTCGGCATAACCAAAATTCTCCGACTGCCGCCGCTGCTCGCCGATGCGCGCGGCGCTGCGTGTACCGCCAGTTCCCACCTCCCGCTGAGCATCAAGCTTCCCGGACCGCTTGGCAAAGTCGTAGCCTGCAGCTTCGCGGGTGCGGCCGTAGACGCTAGTCCCTTCGCGCGCGGCCTCGGCGCTCGCTCCGTCCGCCGTCCCGACCTGGATCGCAGCATTGTAGGTTTCGAGCGCGCGTAGAACCTGAGCCTCATTCCGGCCAGTAGCGCGGGAGAGCTGGGTAATGGCAGAGGAGCGTGCCTCGCCCGAGAGGGCATTGATGAACGCGATGCGGCGGCTGGTTTCATCGAGAGGGAGGCCAAGCATGGAGGCGGCGGCGCGCTGGCCTTCGTTGTTCCCCGTTCGCCAGGCCTGCTCGGCAGCGATATTGCCGCGTTCCACTTCGGCCACGCGATCCCCGGCATAGTCGCGCCGGCCCTGCATGGCGCCTGCCTGAACCTGCGCGCCGGTCAGGTCGTTCTGCAGCATCTGCTCCTGCTCGTAAGCATTGGCGATGAGCTTGGCGAAGGTCGGATCGGCCCCGGCTTCGCCGATCACGCCCGATGCCTTCAGTTCCGCATCCGCCCTGGAATAGCCACCGCGCTCGAAGTGCCGCGCCGCGCCTTGGAACATCATCGAATAGGCGCGCTCGTCGCCGAAGGCCTTCCACTGCACCATGTTCTGCGCGAAGTCGGCGAAGGCCTTCTCACCTGACTGGCCCGCGCCAAAATATCCGGTGCCAAGGCTGCGCAGGGCATCCTTTTCGGCAAAGTTATGGATCGCCGCGGTCGTCGCATTGGCACGCACCGCGCGCGCGGTTGCCGGGTCTGCGAGACTGCGGCTACCAAGGGCAGGGGCGATCCCGCCAAGCTCGCGGGATGCATCGACCGCGCCCATTCCGAAGGCGGGGACACCGGGCATGCCGTTGTTCGCTTCGCCAAGGACCGTGTCCGCCGCGCCGAACGACCGGTTCGCCCCAAACGTGGAGCGTTCGCCAAAATCACCAAAGCTCGAGGTCGCGCTGCGCCTTGCTATCGTCCCGCTGGCGGAGGCCTGGGCTTCGAGGGCGGAGGCATAGCCCTCGCGCGTCGCCATCGGCGCGGCTGCCGCCGAACCCAGGCCCTGGGCCTGAAGCGCGCCGCCGGTGAAGCTCGAAAACACGTTCCCGGAAAAACGGAATACGGTGAAGACGAAGGCGCCAGCCAACCCTGCCGCCGCCGTACGGAAGGTGCCGAAGATGGCGAGGGCCTTCATCGCGGCTGAGGGCGCGAGCATCCAGGCATTGGCGGCAACCGCGTTGCTGCGCATCTGGGCGAGGACTTCCATCGCCCGGCCCAGCGTCAGCTGGTAGATCCCGGCATCGATCACACCCCACAGCGCGACGAACACGAAAAGCCCGATCGCAAAGCTCGCCACCCGCAAGTTTATGGGGGTCAGCACGAAGAGCAGAGCAATCGGCACCATGAAGAGCATGATGGCAAAGACAGTGGCCCGGATCGTCGGCATCCATTCGTTGGCTACCGACATGGTAGCAAGGCCATTCGAAACAATCGCCCGGTTGGCTATGACCCGGGCAGCGGCTGCCGGACTGTCCTCGAAAAGCACGTCGCCCACTGCATTGCCGAGCAGCACATCGCTCATGAAGGCCTGGAGGACAAGCGGCGTTCCCATCATCATTTGCCCCATGTCGCCAATGCGCCAGCGGCAACGGGCAAGCTGGGCGGCATCGGCTATGTCGTAACCCGTTCGCTGACAGACCTGCCGGGTGTAATCCTCGAACAGGGCGGGATCGGACAGCCGGGTATGGATATGATCCCAGGCCTCGGTGCAACTGACCGTAGTCCCTCCCTTGTCGGCGGCAGTGTAAATCGTGCTGAATGTCGATGGGCCGGCCATGGCCGCGAAGGCTTCGGGCAGGTCGGTTGCCGTGCGAAACAGCTGGTCATCGTCGACAGGGTAGGACGGAGAGACGCGCGCAACGGGATAGCATTGGCGCAGGTAATCCTTGATCGTCGCATCGAGGAAACTGTCGGTCATGGGGCCGTTTGGGGATACCGCGTTGAGGAAGAGATCAAAGCTGTGCCCACCCGTGCCGAACTCGAGCTTGGCATTGGGATCCAGCGTATTGTCGTCGATCGTCTCGGCGAGCGAGCGCTCCATCAGGTTGGTGACGCCCGCAACAAGCACGAGGAGGTTCGGCACATCGCCCACTGGCTGATAGGCGTTGCGCACCTTGTCGTAGACATGGACCGTGCCGGTCGTGGCGATGAGCCCTACGAAGAGACCCACACCCACCAGGATCTGGAAACCGAAAGCAACAAGGCCCATGCCTTGCCCACGCACGCTGGCGATCACGGCGCCAAGCGCGATCCCGACCACGGCAATGATCTCGACCAGCGTTTCGTAGCGCGGGTCGGCAAAGATCATTGAGACAAGCCGGAAAGCATCGACCGTTTCGGCAAAGCCATCATAGGTATAGAAGCTCGTATCGACCGCAAGGGCTGGCGTCGCGATAAGGCTCAAAGTCAGGGCGGTAAGAAGGCCGGAGACGGTGCGGGCAAGGGAAGGCTGGGTCATGGCTCGCCTCACCGGCCCGGGGCCGCAGCGGCACCGGCGGCATCGCGCGCATCGCGGTCTCGCTGGCGGATGAGACCGGCGTAATTGGCCGAGAGATTAGCGGCACCCAGCGCTGCCATGTAGCTCTGGCGCATCTGCGCGCGCTGGCGCAACACCTCCTCGCGAAGCCCTCGAAGCTGCTCGATACCCTTGGTGAGGATCCGGGTCTGGCACAGGTTCGTATTGGCGGCATCGGCTGCGCCCGCCGCATTGGCTCCGCGTTCGGCATTCGAGACGGCAAAGTCGATGCTGCGCGTGAGGTCATTGAGCATCTGGTAGGCGAGAGTGAGGGCAACCAGTTCGTCGGTGTCAGCGATCACCGAATCCGGAACGCCCTGGCGCACACCCCATTCGAGCATGCGATAGACGGGCAGGGTGCGGATATTCGCGACGAACTGGCGCTCGTCAGCCGTTAGCGCGCTGCGCGATCTGATCTTGCCGGCGATCGCTTCCATGCGCTCGCGCGCCAGATCCAGTGCGCCCTTGCCGCTTCCGGCCGAGCAATCGGCGGAAGTCGCCGGAATGTTGAGCGCGCGGCGCTGGACCTTGCCGGTCAGGAAATCCTCGACGCTTTCGGTATCCTGATGCGGGCACGCCGGGATCGCCGAGAAGAGCGGGACCTTGTCGGCTGCGTCCCAGCGCATGTAGACGTCGCCCACCCGCGCACGCATCACGCTCGCCCAGTCGCCTGCGCCGACGCGGGTCGCGGCATGGGAAAGCAGCGATCCGGTACGGAAGATCTCGGTGACCTCGGCCGGGCAGTTGGCGAGCGCGTCCTTCAGGTCCTCGGTCGGGTTGTTGGCATTGGCCTCGATCTTCTCACGGCTCTGCTGATAGCTCTTGGCAAAGCCTTCCTTCACCGACTTGTAGCCGGTCATCTCCTCGATGATGCCCGACATGTTCTCATCGCCTTTGGCGATCTGGACCATACGATTGGCAAGCCGGCAGTCGTTCACCTGGATCGAGTTCAGAAAGTTGGTTGCCGCTTCCATCTTGGAGATGATGTTGCCCATCTTCTCGTCCAGGGTTTCGAGGAGGTACTGGAAGGCGACGGCGGGTGCGGCCTGGAGGATGCTCTCCAGTTTCTGGACGAGGTAGTCGGGATCGAGGAAGGACATCCCGCCCAGGAACATGTCGATGCCGCCGCAGCCCGCCTTGATCTTGGGCAGGGTGAGACTGGTGAGATAGTCGTTGTGAACATCGACCCGGCCCGACATGCCTCCGGCGGTCACATAGCCGCGTGTCTGGTCCTCGAAGCTGCCTGGGCTCGTATAGGTGACGTTGTCGAACCAGGTCTCTGCCCAGCTCTGAGCATGGGCTGGCGAGCTTGCCGCGCACGAGGCGAGCAGCAAGGCTACAGCAATGCTCAGGCGGGCGGGGGGCTGGACCATGGCGGGCGTCCTTCTGTTCGTGCCAATGAGGGAAGGGACCGGCCCGCCATGAACGGTCCCTCAGCGATGGAATCGGGATGTCGGGCTTGCGCCCACGATCCCGGTGAACTTGGAGAGCGCGCGTACACCGACCTGAGCGCGCACGCCGGTCAGCATGCGCGCGGCCAGCCAGGCGTTGCGCGCAAGGTTGGGTGCATGATCAGTGCCGATCGCGATGGGGACCATGCGGGAGGGATCGTCGACGGGCCGGACCCAGGCAACGGGATGGCCGACCCAGGGCAGGCCAAGCCGGCCAGAGCGCAGCAGGGCCTCCTCGCTCGATATCGTGCGCACCTGCCAGCCATAGTGCTGGCGCAGAATGCCGAGCCGGGTCCACAGATCGGCGCAAGGCACACACCCCGTCGCGGTGCTCATCTCAATGACAAAGGCAGGTGCATAGGCGCGGAGCGACGGCGCGAAGTCGGGCGGAAAGTCGCGGGTGACCGGTACACGCGCAAGCCAGGCTTGCATTTGTGTGATGCTGGATACCGGATGAATTGCGGCTGCCCGCGCATCCTCGCGCTTGCCGGGGCGGGCCCAACTGGAAGGAGCAATCGCTGCCAGGCAGGTTGCGGCGATGACCAGGACCAGGAGGCGAATGGCTTGCTTCATTGGCCAGACCCAAAGGGAGTGGATTCATCTCCGATCCCACTATCCCGGGACAGGGCACGCGGATCGCTTGCCGCGATGGGGCCAGCGGAAAGCGCATCGAAGAAGCCGCCTTCCTCGCCCGCGCCCGTCATGAACTGTTCGGGCCGGATGTCGCCGGTGAGGAGCTTCACGGCCTGGTAGGCCATCTGGGCAAGGTTGGGATAGGCCTCGATCCCGGCGGCAATGACCATGCGCTGTTGGCTACCCCGCCGAATGATCATGGTGGTGGGCGTCACGTCAACGCCAAAGCGAGCACCCAGGTCCGGGCGCCGGTCGAGGTCCATCAGGCTGACCTGCCAGCCCATCTCGTCCTGGAAGCGCTGGACGATGGGCCACTGCACACGGCAGTAGCCGCAGGTGGTGCGCGAGAACATGACGAGCGCGAATTCGTTGGCGTGCGCCCGCAGGTAGCGCTGCCGGACCTCGTCCTTGTGCGCGGTGAGCTCGGCCCGGGCATCGCCGACCATCGGATTGGCTGACTTTGAGTTCAGGGCAGGGTTCTGCAACATGGCGATCTGGGTGAGCCCGGCAAAGGCGCGGGCCTTGCGGCGGGCGAAGTCTTCCAGGCGCCAGAAATCGGCGACGGCATCGACGGTTAGCACGGTGGCCGCATAGTCGCGCTGGTCCTCGATCAGCTTGCGAATGCGCGGCGGTGTCCATGCCGCGAGCGCTGCCATGGGCGGAATCACGGGTTTGACGAGCGCGTCGGCATCGCTCCCCTCGTCCGGCACCGGTTTGGGGGGCTGAACATACCACCAGTAGCCTTGCTTGACCTCGGGCGACCCAGTGTCTTGCTGCGCGAGCGCAGGAGACGGCAGGCTCAGCGCCGATGCCGCTGCTGCGAGCATCATGGCTGCCTTGCTTCGCGCCCTCACAGCACTTTCCTCATCCGGGTGAGGCGCAGAATCGCCACTGGTCCGTAGTAGCGGCTGTCGAAGCCATCGGGATGGGGCGAGCCGACATAGACCATGCCGGCCGGAATGACGCCGATTGTCGGATGCCAGTGCGTGAGCGCCTGCCCGTTCCGGCCCACCGGCTTGGAAATGCCGAGCAGTTTTCCGTTGCAGTAGTACCAGCCATCGCGCGTTCCGGGACGCATGGAAGGCCGCTCGACCATGGTGATCCTCTCGCCCGGCAGGCACAGCGCTTCCTTGGTCACGCTGACAGGTTCCGGCCCCGCGAGCGGATGCGAGAGCGTGAACATGACGAAGTCTCCCTTGCGGATGGGCCCCGGATCGGCGCGCACCGCGATTGCGGGGATCGAGGGGCTCATGACCCAGGTGACCTGCGGGATGGCCCACCAGGCGAGGAACCCTGCCGGAAGGACGATAGCGTAGGCTTTCCAGAGCCGGGCCGGGCGAACCGGCTCGCCGAGCCCCGCGCTTCCCAACGCAACGGCGGCGCGCAGTGGCAGATCCCGCAACGCAGGCCAGGCGCTCCTAGCGGTTTTCCAGGCGAGCCGCAGCATCGCGCACCTCCATTTTGCCGCCAAGGCGAGCGTATTCGTCGAGCATTCCGGAAAGAGCCGCATCACCGTAGATGACATGCGGGCTCACCGGCGTGTTGTCGCCCCGTTCGCAATAGGGCTGCGCCGGATCTCCGGGGATCATCGCCAATGCAGGCACGCGCGTGACGCCATGCTGGCGGAACACCAGCGGATCGACGATGATCTGGACATCGCGCATCATGCAGGCCGGTCCTTCGCAGCCCGGATCGACGCGCAGGATTTGCGCCGAGAGTTTCGCCATCGGGCCGACATGCGTCAGCCCGCCCGGCATCCCCCGAAACGCCATGACCCCGCCTGCTTTCTCAAGCTGCCCCGCATAAGTACGCAGCACCGCAACCGGCATGGACGACGACACGAACAGCACCGGCACCCAGCCTTTGGCCGAGGGTGATGGCACCGCCTGGGCGATAGGCATCACACCGGGCGCATCGAGCCCCAGCGCCTGCGCCATGCGCCTGGCCATGGCCTCGCGCTCGGTCGCCAAACCCTCGCGCGCCTTCTCGAGCCCTGCACGCGCCCGTGTCTCCAGTTCTGGCGAAGGTGTCCGCGCCCGGAGACCATCGAAGGCCCGGCGCCTCTGTTCGTCGGGCAGGTCCGGGAGCGCGGTTGGTCCCGATCCGGTGTCCGTCTTCTGCCGGCTTACGGCCTCCTTCAGCCGGTCCATGGCCGCCGTGCCCTCCTGCGCCACCGGACTTCCTGCTCTCGGAGCCTCATTGACCAAAGTCTCCTGAGACAGCGCAGGGAAGGCAGGGACGAAAAGCGACAGGACGAACAACGCGAGGGTGCGCCCATTGCGGATTTGGCTCAGACCGGAGCGAGAATGGGTGTGTTCGAGAACCGGCGCGGATCCTTCGACACGCTCAGGATGAACGGGGTTCGATTGAACGTGAGCACCGGAAGCGCAGAACGCGCCCGTTCGCAGCCCGGTATCAGTCAAATCCGTAATGGGCTCAGGGCTGGAAGTAGGCATTGATCCTTTCCTCCATATCGATTTGCACCTCGCTCTGGGTACGGGCCTCGATGTCCGAGTAGTATTCGGAGAGATCCATCTTCGAGAAGTCGAGGGCCTGGAACTCTTCTGGCGTGAATCCCCGGCAGTAGGGATACTTGGGCGTGCCCCAGCCAATCTCGTTGAAGGCGATGAGCTGGGGGCGGCCCTGTTCCTGAATGATGCGCCCGAGCCGCGTGTTGAAGCAGCAGTGGCCCCTGGCCTTCTGGACGCAAATGCCCAGGATCTTCGAGGAGCAGTAGGTCCCGACCTCGTGGCACATGTCCGAGCCGCGCAGCATGCCGGTCTCCATGTCTTCCTGGTCGCACCCGGCGAGCAGGACCTCGATCATGAAATTGACGGCAAGGCTGATCGCGATCGAGGTCGGATCGATCCCGACGATAAGCGCGTTCGCGCCTGCGCTGGCGGCTTCGCCTGCCGTGGCGCCGGCCTTGAAGGCGGTATAGGCGGCTTTCATGCCGGTGAAGACGCCCTTGGCGACCGCGATCTTGGTGCCGATCGAGGAAATCGACGAGCCCATGCCGTCCTTGACGATCTTGCCCTTGTCCTTGCAGCAATTCTGGAAGCTGTCGGAAAGTCCCGGAGGACGGCAACGCATGGCGCGCCCGGAAAAGATCTCGATTCCAGCGGTGCAGTTTCCCTCGGCATCGAGCGCGCCATCGGCCGGAACGCCCGGATCGTTCATGGCGGGTTCCTCGGCGATCGGCGTCGCATCGGTATCGAGGCAGGCGTGGGGGGAACAGGCGGGAGTGCTGCCCGAGGCGGGGATTTCGCACGCGAACTGGTCCCCCAGCGGGCAGGCGTAGGATCCATCGGTATCCGCTACACAGTTCACCGCTTCGATCGGGCAGAGCCAGGTTTCGCTGGTGGTTGCAAGGCAGCTGGCGGTTTCGCCGGGCGCGGCGGCATCGCCGTTGCCGTCGAGATCGGCAGCGCAGAGCGCTTCGGCATGGACAGGCGCTGTGACGGCAAAGCTTGCGCCAGCCATGAGTGCAAGGAGAAGGCGGGAGTCTCTCATCGCACAGCACTCGTACAGACCATGTCTGCGCCTGCGAGCCGGACGGTCTGCATCATGACCACGGCCTCGGGAAAATCATCGAGGCAGCCGCAGGCGCTTACAATTTGTTCACCGGGGCCTGCAGGACAGGCATTGGCGCTGTTGCAGACGTGATAGAAGGTGTCGTAGCCGGCGGGATCGTTCTGTTTTGCGCCAACCACACCGGCAGGCGCTGCATCGGTATTGGCGCGCGGCGCGCGCGTCTTGCAGATCGCTTCGCACGTCGGCACCGAGCCCCGCTCCGGCAGGCTGAAGGGTCGCGTCGAGGTCGTGACAGTGCCATCGGACGCGGTTTGGCGATCGGCAAGCAGGGTCTCGGTCGAGTGGTCGATGACGTAAGCGCCGCGGCTAAGATCGGGTTCGGGAAGGGCTGCGCTATCGACTATGCAGCGGTATTGCCGCTTGCGGCTGAAGAAGTCGCGGGCGAATTGGAAGGTGCAGGCGCCGGTCCCGAACAGGCGGGTTTGAGGAAGGGGGCGAAGGCCGGTGCCGACCCCGTTCACGACCGTAGCCACCCCATCGACCGACTCATTGTAGAGACGGCATGTGTCGTCAGCGGCATTGGCGGCGCACAGGTCAATCAGCCGCTCGCTCACATCGCATCCCGTTTTCGCGGTGATCTCGATTTCGATGTAGCCCTGGCGGCCATCGCCGCCGCCGCGCACCCTTGCGGCCACGGTTGTCGAACCGGCCTTGAGAAGCGGTGCAATATCGATATCGAGCGAGACATAAGGATCGCTGTCGCCCTGGCGGCAATCGCCCGATGGAAGGCCATCGGTGAGCCATGGACGTTTGCCGGCCGAGCCAATGATTTGGCCGTTGACGCGGCCCTGGACCCAGTCGTCGGCGCCAAGGCCGACGACGCGGGCCGAGACGATGCGGTCGGGCGCATGGGTATCGATAGTCGCGCTGAAAAGCGGGGGCACATCGCTGCAGTTCCCGTCGCCACCAATACGGTAGCGCCGGCAATCGGTGCCGCAACTCGTGACCGACTGTACCGCGCCCGATATACCCAGCACATCGTCGAAGTTCCAGGAGCGAACCGTGATCTCCCGCTCGATCGTGCATGCACGGGTCACTTCGGCCTTGCCGGAGCCGGCCGCCGAGCCTTGCAGGGCCTGGAACACCGAGTTCGTGGAGCTGAGCGCAAAGGCATCGCCGCCGATCGTGGTGGGGTTCTTGCGGTAGGCGGTTTCAGAGGCCGCATCGCCGCCGGTACAACTGGTCGTTTGTGCGCCGACATAGCCGATCACGGGACCGTTGATCCGCGCCTCGGCGACGCCGACCGCGGGAAACGCGGTGGTGAGCGCGCCCACCATACCGCCGCCAAGGTCCTTGAGGACCGTCGCCAGGTTGCCGAAGACGAGATTGCTGCCGCAGCTGGCATTAACGCAATAGCATCCGGCAAGCTGAGGCATCTGGACCTCGGTGAGCTTCAGGTTCTTCGCCGCATCGATGTCCCAGCGAAAAGCACGGCAATGGGACCAGGTGCCCGGATCGCAGGAGAGCAGGCCATTGGCGCAGATGCCCGAAATCGGGACGGGCAAGTTCGAGCTTGAATCGAAGATGCCGTCCATGTCCGTGTCGCGCGAGATGCGAACGAGGCCGATGTCGCCGGTGGCGGCAGGCTGGATCAGCACTTCGAGCAGCTTCGCGCTTTTCTGGCAGGCGATGGCCGGCGTGAAGCTCTTGCTCCCATCGATCGTCGTCACGGCCTCTCCGCTCATGGCGGGCGTCACGTAAGTATCGAGAAGCACATCGCTGGTCCCGGTCTTTGCCCGCGAGGCGCTGGCCGCGGTTCGGGCGCGCTCTTCCAGGCTCTGGGCCTGGAGGGCCGCAGGCAGCAGCACGATCGTGCTCGCGGCAAGGCGTGGCCAGGGTCTCATTGCCCGCTCTCTCCAGGAGCAGGCCGGACCTCGATGGGGGCATGATGGCCAAGTGTGGCCGGCATGGCCGCGGCGGAGCCCGGGACGGTTGAGAGGGCGGACGTCCCGGGGATCCGCCGGCGGCCATGCCGGCCGGGGGCGGAGCGACCCTGCCCGGGGGCAGGCAAGGCCGCTCCTGTTCCGCGCGCGTCCCGGCAGCCTTCGTGGCTGTGGCGGGCAGACCATTGCGGGACCGGGCCGCGCGCGGAAAGGGGATGAAGGAGGATGCTGGCAGAGGTAGCACTCATGGCGTGCTCACTCCCGCGCAGCAGATGACTTTCTCGAAGAGCATGAACTGGGCGTTGTCCTGCCCCGGGGCATGCTTGCCCGAGGACCACAGCGCGCCCGGACGCCCGACGTTCACGCACTTGCCGCCCTTGACCGGCTCCATGAGCTGATACTTGTAGCGGCTCTTGGTCCAGATGGGCTGGGGGATGAACGAGCAGCCGTCGGCCGAGGAAATGGTAAGCGCGCCAAGCCGCCCCATCAGATAAGTGCCGCGCGCCGCCAATCCCGCCCAGGCCTCGACACTGTCATCGAAGTGGATGTCGCCCGCGACCGGGTAGGTCGCACCCCAGGAGCCCATGCACCAGAAAAGGGGATCGATGACCTTGCCCGCGGCAGCCGCGGCGCTGTCGGCCATGCAGGCAAGGCCGGCTGCGGGATTTCCGAAGAGGATGCCCTCGGGCTGGATGATCGCACCAAGTGTGCCCGATTGCCAGGTCGGCAGGACCTCGGTGATCATCGCTACGTCGAAACCGTCGTCCTCGAGGCAGGGCAGGTCGGTGAACATGTCGAGCATCTTCCAGACCGGCGAGATGTAGTAGTGCATCTGCGCGAACATCTTGCGCGTGTTCGTCCCGTCCGAGATGGAGCTCTGGCTGCCCTGGAGGCGGCCGTGCGTGGGCATCAGATCGGCGGCCAGCGCCATCATGCAGCCTGGCTCGGTCACCACATCGATCATACGGTTCGGGGACCAGAAGCTCACCTTGACCCCGAACCAGAATGTGGCGCCCTTGCGGCAGGCGCACAGCGGCTTGGAGGAAGACTGAGCATCGAGCTCGCGCGAGAGCTTGTCGGTGCTGCCCACGCGCACGCCGCCGATCGTGATGGGGAAGATGCAGTTCCAGCGCACCTTGGTGATCGGGTTGAACACCGTGCCTGCCGGGCAGGACGATGCCTGGGCCGGACTCGCTGCCAGGGCTGAAACGAAAAGCAGGGCTGCTCCAAGGACGTTTCGGATGCGTGAGCGGTTCATGGCTGGGGCCTGCGTTCGCTGGCGGGCGTAGTCGTGGCGTCCTTTCGGGTCTCGCGCCGATCGAGCCGCACTTCGGTGAGTTCGAGCCTTTTGCCCTGCTGGCGCACCACGACCGGCGCGACGGTAAGGCCGAGGCGCTGCTTCACGCGCTCTTCGAGAATAAAGATCGGCCGGCCCGTGCGCTCGGACAGCGTGATCGCGTCCTCATCTTGCGCATCGCCTGCCGCCAGCAGGATGAAATCGGTCAAGCGCGCTGTCTGGAGAGCCCAGGCGAGATCGCGGGGCCGGACGACGACGAGGCGCTGGGGAAGCGTCACATAGTCGAGCGGATTGAAGGTGAAGCCCCTGGGGTAGAGCACCTTGCCGCCTGGCAGGCGGATTTCGGTATCGAGCGTGTAGAAGGGAACCACACTTCGCGTCCGGTTGACGGTGGCGGGCGCCAGCGAGGCGGCTTTCATGGCCGACCATCTGGACCGCGGGCCGAACTTCCCGCGCATGTCGGAAGGAAGCCTGGCAGTGCGGGCCTCGATTTCCGAGAGGGCATCGGGCTCGGCGATGGGCCATGTGCGGCCGATCGTCGAGGTCGCGGCCTTGGCGGTGGCGCCGAGCAGGGCGGAAGCGAGCACCAGTGCGCCGATGGTCGCGGCCTGGAACAGGGCAACCGCGCAGGCGTGATCGTGCTGCGGGGGCAGGGGGCTCATCACCGGTGCCTCCAGCGGCGCAGGCACGCGGAGAGGTGGCATGCGGCACCTGAGAGCACGATGAGCAACATGCCGCTCGCAAAGCAGGCGATGCCGACAAGGAACGCGCCGCGCATGACCAGAGCCGTGGGTTGGCCGAGGGTGAAGCCTGCTGCCAGCACCAGAACTGTCATCATGACGCTTTCGACAAGGATCAGCCGGAAGCGCCAGCGCAGGGCCGCGGCCTCGGCGCGAATGGCAACGCGCGCCTCGATGATCCGCTCGATCTCGGCATCCTTGCTCCAGTCGAGGCTCATCTGGTCGGGGTGGCTGGGGCGCTGTCGCATCATGCTGCCTCCTCGTCCTCGGCGGTGAGAAGGAGCGGCGGGCGGGTGCCGAGGATTTGCGCGGGATCGACCCCTGCAAGTTCGCAGACCGCTTCGAGCGGGGAGCGGCCTCGGCGAATGAGCGCCTCGAAGGCGGCAACTTCGGTTGGCGCCGAGGTGTTGATCCAGTAGCTGAAGGGATCGACGACGAGCCGCGCGATGCCCAGACCCAGGGGGGAGTCTATGAAGACCTCGGAGTAGTTGGGCTTGTTGTTGCGGACCGACTTCAGGAGGTCGAGCACGAAGGGCGAGTAATCGAGGATCTTGTTCTCGACCGCCTTCTCGTACGTCGAGCCCTGGAGCAGAAACCGCGTCGCGGCGTTTTCGAGGATGACCTGGCCGGTGCCGCCGAAGAGCAGGAGGTCGTTCATCGACTGCATGACGATGCCGAAACTACCCTGGTACTTGCGGGCGCGGCGGTAGCCTTGCCCGAAGGCTTCGGCGAGGCGCGAGAGGTCCTGGCCATCGCTGCGGGTCATGAACTGCGCGGCCTCGTCGCACAGCACGAAACGGGGACGGTCGCGGCCCGAGAGGTAGAGTTCCTGGGTGACCGCGTTCACCACCACCATGACCACGACGTTGAAGAGGTCGGGCATATTCTTGAGGCGCTCGAGTTCGAGCACCACGAACTCGTCGCTCGAGATATCGAAGGTCGATGGCCCGTTGAAGTAGTGCCCGTAGGCGCCGTCCGACCCGAAATCCCTCAGGTTAAACGCAAGCTCGCGCGCGACGGGAAGGAGATGCTCGACCTTGTCGAGATCGCTCCGGGTGTGGGCGGGATAACTTCCGAGCCACTCGCGCACCGCATCGATGCCGCGTTCGGCACGGCCAGTATCAATGGTCCACTGGACAGCGGATTTGAGCAGGTTCCATTCCGAGGTGGAAACGCCTTTGCGGGTGGCCGCGTTGGCCATTTCGGCAACGATGGCGACGGCCATGGCGATCGCGGACTGCTTGTCCTCGCCGTCGATCGCGAGTCCCAGATCGAAGGGATTGAGCACGAGGCGTTCCTCGCCAAGGTCGATGTAGCGACCCGAGCACAAGGTGCAGAGCTTGCGGTAGGAGCCGCCGATATCGATGATGCGGATGAGCGCTCCGCTCGCGTAATATTGCTGGCACAGGTTGTTGAGGAGGAAGCTCTTGCCCGCGCCGGACTCGGCCGAGACGATGAAGTTGTAGTTGTTGATGCGTGGATCGAAGAGATCGAGCGTTATGAGCTGGCCCTTGCGGCCGGTGTAGAGGAGGGCCGGGCGCCCGCCCCCGCGAAAATCGGTCTGGATCGGGCTCATCAGGACGGCGGCCTTTACCGGCATGCGAAAGTCCCGCTCGAGCATGCGCAGCGTCTTGCCGTCGGGGTAGAGCCCGAACGGCAGGCTCATCGGCAGCAGGATCGGATTGAGGTAGCTTTCCTCCTGCATCATGAAGGGGAGCGGCTCGGCTTCCCACAGGCGCCGCGCGCGCGCGGCCATTTCTCGCGCTTGCCCTCGTGTTTCGCCGAAGACCCAGACCGAGGGGATGACGCGCACGAAGCGGCTGCTCCCGGCCTCGTCGAGCACCCAGCTGATTTCCTCGATCTGTTTGCCGACCTCGACCGCGAAGGAGCCCGCGGCCTTCTGGGCCGAGAGGATCTGTGCGCGCTTGTGAATCTCGAACGCGCTGTGATCGAAGAGCACGTTCAGGGTGTAGAGGAACGGCCCGCCGATCTGGTCGCTGTCCTCGGCAGACCCGCGGATGCCGCCGGTCAGCCGGCTTGCGCGTTCGGCGGTGATGCGCCGGGCGGGCGCTTTGGGCGTGAGGCACCGCGCGACCTGGCCGCCGAGGAAGACTTCGGGGCCCTCGAAGAGCAGGTCGGGCCCGGCATCGATGATCTGCTTGCGCAAGGGGCGCGGGGCGGTGCCATCGCTGGTGCCATTGACGAAATTGCCCGGAGCCGCGGTGAAGAGCCCGTTGAAGACGCGCCGGTAGAAGGCCATCAGGGCTTCTGGCGGCATCGGTGCGATCCCGAGGCGTGCGAGTTGCTCCTCGATCTGGCGCCTTGGATCGCGCCCCAATGGCTTCCTCGTCTTGACCGCGAGGAAAGTGCGGAAGTTCCGCACCGGGATACCGTGCAGCGCGCCAAGCCCATGGCGTCCGTCGCGCAGGTAATCATAAGTGCGCCGCGCGGAAGCCTGGATCAGCGGATCGTCGCGGGTCTTGAGATCGAGGAAGGCATCGAGCGCATCATCAACCAACGGATCGGCAAAGCTGATGATCTGCAGCACGGTGCCCGGCTCGAAGTGGATATTGAGAAGGCCCAGCAGCGCCGAATGAACATGGGCGAACATGTAGGCACTAGGCGTCAGTTCCCAGGCGTAACCCCAGCCATCGTCGATCGTGAGGAACGCGCCTTCCTCCTCGGCCCAGGCGACGAGCGGCAAGTGATCGGAGTAGGAATCGCGCGAAACCTGCCGGCGCAGCGCCGCGAAGCTGAGATCGCCGATCTTGTCCCTGTCATTGTTGGCGTGGGCGCTCATCTTCCAGTCTCCGATGCTGGCATAGGTTCAGCAAGCCCCGTGCCGCCGGGGGTGATGTCATCGACGGGCTTTTCGCGGATCTGTCTCAGCACCGGCAGCTGCGCGGCAGGGGATACGGGCTTTACGAGATAGCCGCCCACCACCCAGGTCGGGCGCTCCAGGATCGAATAGACGTAGCGGGGCATGAACAGCCGGTCGGGCCGCTGCCGGTCGGCATAGGGCAGGATCAGAGTGCGCACGGTCTCGCCGGATTTGAGCATGGGCGTTACCGGGGCCTCGATCAGGCCCTGGAGTTCGCGATAAACGCTGTCACGGTAGCCCGCGAAGGCGCCCGCTGCGTCGCGGGCACTTCCGCGCAGCTTGCGGGCAGCCTTGCCGCTATCGCGCAGCAGCTTCCTGTCGTTGGTCACGGCCGGATTCGAGCGCGCCTTTCGGTCCGCGCGGGCGTCCTCGTAGGCGTCCTCGGGATGGATGCACTGGCCGTGATCGGGGTTCTTGCAGGAGAACTTTTCCGGGTAGGGCGACATGATCGAGCCGAGCGAGGCGCAGCCGGAAAGCGAGGCTGAAAGAGCCATCAGAACAGGTGCGATCAGGCGCGTGGTTCGCGGCTTGGAATATTCAGGAAGCAGGACCATGGGGGCTTCTCCGGATGTTGAGCTGCGGTGCAATGAGGGAAAGCAGGGCATCAAAATTGCGATCCCGCGCCGGGCTTGATCTCGAGGGCAACGCCCTCCTGGATGACGACGACCACGTCCTTGGCAGCGCCAACCTCGACGATTGGCCCTGCCTGGCGGGCAAGATCGAGGTAGAAGTCGGTGAGCTTGTCCGAGGACTTGGAAAGCCCGCCTGCGATCCCGGTCTTTGCGGCATCGGCGGCGTCGAGCGAGCGCACCGTGCCGAGCGCCGAGGTCGAGGTCTCTCCGAAGGTATTCTCGACGCTCTGGCTGATCCCGCTGATGGTGCCGGCTATGAAACTGCGGGCAAGGGCGGCCCCGGCCCGCGTCACCACGCGGCCCGAGAGGCCCTTCTTGCCATCGGCATCGACGAAGAAGCCCTTGACCGGTTGATCGACGACGGAATGTTCATCGAAGTCGACGCACGAGAGGCTCACCAGCTGGACCTCGACCCGCTCCTTGGCGAGGCTGCCGGTGGCATTGCCGATGACGAAGCACCCGGAAAGGTTGGCCTTGACGTCATTGGGCAGGACGGCCGGCGCTTGGACCCGGGCGATGATCGGCTCCGGGTTCGAGGTTGCATCGCGGCTTGCCAGGGCATCAACGCCCGTCAGGAGCCGCGCCTTCATGAAACCAGGCGGTAAATAGATCGTCCGATTCTTTTTTTTCGAGTCCGCGGCCGAGTCCTCGGCGCCCTTGGGGATCACCGGGCTCGTCGCAGAACCGATCGCGCCAACCACCTTCTCGACAGGCGGTGCAGGCGGGGCTGAGGGCGGCAGCGGCGGCATTGCTGTGATGGTGTCGGGAATGCCTTCGGGCGGGGGCGGAAAGGAGGGTATGTCTCCGTCCAGTGCCGGTGGCAGATCGCCCAGGTCTTCGCCGAGCGGCGGGACACCGGCCTGGCCCGGCGCCTTGCCTTCCTCGATCGCGGCGAGCCGGTCGCCCAGCAGCTTCTGGTCGTCGAGCACTTTCTTGAAATCGCCGCGCAGTTTCTCCTCAAGGCTGTCGCCGCGAAGGCCCGCGCCCATGTTGAGGGTCGATGCTTCGGGCTTGTCGGTCTCGGGTTCATCGCCCGCGCTGCTGGCGGTATAGAGCGCGTAGCCAAGCAGCCCGACGGCGCCGAGAAGTGTTGCCTGCTTGACGCGAAGGCGCGTGCCCGATCCGAGCGTGTCCCAGCGCGCGCGCAGCACATCGACAAGCGAGGGTTGCATCAGGTTCGTGTCGGGGCGCATGTCCTTGTCGGCTTCCCTGCCCTCGGGCTTACCTTCAGGCCCGCTTTGCGCTGGACGCGTGTTCCCCGGGCGGCGCATGTCATCGGTCATTGCCCCTCTCCCCTGCGGATGACGACAAGGCGCGCGGTCTCGCCGGCCTTGAGGGCAAGCCGGTCGAGCGTGACCGCGAAGATGTTCACTCCAAGGCTCCGGTCGAGGAAGCTGCGCTCGTCGAGCGTCACGCTTGCCGCCGGGCTCACTAGGTATTCCGATGCCGAAAGCCCGGCGCCTTCGATCGCTACGCGTCTGCGTTCGGTCAGTGCAGTGCCGGGAAGGTCGGGTAGCGCGATCGTGCCCGAGGCAGGCGCTACTTCGGCGAAGCTTGCAGGCAGCCGGTCCTGCAGCATGGCAAGGCTGATAGAAACCGCGCGTTCTTCCTCGACCAGGGGGGCCAGGAGATCGGCGTTGGCCTTTGCGCGCTGGGGGCGCCCCGGGGCCAGGGTCACGGTTTGCGCCGGAATGTCCGAAGGTTCGGCATAGAGCGTGTAGATCGCGCCATTGCACGAGACGAAGAATTCCGAAGGGGTGGACACATAGCTGCGCGTGACGGCGCCCAGTTCATCGATTTCCTTCACCAGGAACTTGATCCAGGCGTCCGATCCGGCCTTTTCAACCGCGATCGCCTTCTCCGCGGAAAAGCGCACGTCCTCGATCTCGCCGCCCTCGCAGACTACATGGTTGATGTCGTGGTTGGAGAGGTGGATGGTGCTCGTCTGGCCAGGCAGGACCATGATCGCCTGGGCCTGCGCTGTGACCGGAGAGGCGAGCAGGGCCGCGGTAAACAGCGCTGCGCCGCTGGCGCGCTTCGCGGAGCGCCTAATGGGTTTCAGCATCGAACTTTTCCTCGGAAAGGCGGGTGAGCCAGAAGCGGCCGTTGTCGATCGCGTAACCGATCCGGAAATTGCCGCGGAACTTGCGGATGACACCGCCGATGATGCGCACCTTCTCGACCGGCACGACGATCTCGGTCTTGTCCCAGGTCACGGGTTGGTCGGTGCGAATGTAGGTCGCGATCGATAGCGTCGGATTGTTCGCGAGCTCGTCGAGAATGGCGTTGAGACTGTCGCGAAGGCCATTGTAGGCGCTCGGGTGCGCGAGGCTCAGGAGTTCCTGGAACTGGCGGTCGGCGCTGTAGGCTGAATAGGTCCCGGCAAGACTCACCACGTTGCGGGTCATCGTGCGCAGGTACCCCGGGGAGGGCGTATTGCCGGTGACGTAAAGATCGCCGCCCGATCCGAAAGGCACGATCACCGTGCGCTGGTTCTGGTTGGTGGTGTAGAGCAGCATGCCCAGAACTGCGGTCACCCCCAGCGTTCCGAGAATCGCGAATTTGAGGAGCCGGTTTTCCTCGAAGAGGTTGGCCGAGCCCTGCAGGTAGCGGTGGATGCCGAAGCTTGCCGGTTTGCCGGCGAGCGGATCCTGGCCCGCATCCTTGTCCTTGCTGAACAATGCCATCACTGGTCTCACTCGAAAAAGCGGGTCTGGGTCGGACCCGGGTAGTGACGAAAGCGTACGAGGCCCCAGCGCCAGGCGAGATGGGAGAGGAACCCGCGCGGCCGGGCCCGCTTCCAGGGGATGAAAAGGAGAAGGGCGCCGATGAGCGTCCATCCGACGATCCCGCTGACGATGGCGGCGACGAAGATCGTCGACATGACCAGGATGAACTCGTCCGAGCCGAACCATAGGATCTGGACCGGGCCGTGCAGATACTGGGGCAGACGTTCGTCCAATGCCCTTCTCCTCCTGCTTCATGACACCTGTCGCCAGGCGCCATTGTCCAAAGGCCGGGGATCGGCCTTCAGCCTGGGGCGCGGTGCGCGCCCAATCCAGAACACCGGAAGGCCCGAACCACGGGGAAAGTCCGGGCGCGGCGCGCACCGCATGTCAGATCACCATTCCAAAGGTCTGGAGGATGGTGTCCGACTTGATCAGGCAGACCGCGGCAACGATGGTCGGGATGCCGACCATGACGTTGGAAAAGAGCCGCGAGACGCCGAAGAGGAAGGCGGCGACGCCGCCGACAAAGCCGAGCGGGCCCTTGACGCCCTTGTTCACGACGATGTCGTAGATGTCGTAGCCAAGATCGCCTGTGGCAGGAGCCGTGAAGGCGTGGGCGCCGGTGCTGAAAAGCACCATGAGGGCGAGGGGGACGCCAAGATTGGCGAGCATGTTGGGGACGGCGACGGCATTGCGCCTGAGTTTTGGGATCATTGTTTGTGCTCCATCAGATGGGAGCCGCCCGGGCATGAGCCTTTCGGCATCGATGGAATATCGCTGCCTGCCGGCGCTCGCGGTGGGCGGCTCCATGAGCGCCGCGCGTGCCGGCATTCCGGTCCGCCGCGCCGCGGCATCCACGGCCGGGCAGCTGGCGTCCGCCAAATGGGGAGAGGCATGTTCAGCGCGCAGCATTGGCGCTGGCCTTTTCCGTGTCCTGCCGGCCTTCGAGAAACGCCTCGAGTTCGGCCTGCTGGAAGCCCGGGATGAGCTTGCCGCCTGCGATGAGCGTTGGCGTTCCGCCAATGCCCATGGCCTTGACGAGCCCGGCATCGTCGGCGACGCGCGCCTTCCCTTCCGGGCAGGTCAGAAGAGTGCCTGGGGCCGCACCGGCGTAGATCGCATGGAAGGCGGCGGCCTGGTCTTTTGAGCACAGGATATGCTCGGCCTTGGCTGCGGAACCGGGGTGAATCTGGCTCACGAAATAAATGAGCCGCCGTACAGGTTTGCCTTCGGCGGCCTTGGCTGCCCAAAACCTGTCCAGAGCACGGCAATAAGGGCAATCGGGGTCGGTGAACTCGATCACGGTGGGGGCATTGTCCGGCCCGATGGCGAGCGCCTTCTGGGGATCTATGAGATCGAAACGCTTCCTGGCGCTGGCCTGCTGGGCAAGCGCGGTCACATTGAGGCCGTTCTTGTCGTAGACGGTCCCGAAGACGATGTGGCCGCTGGCCGGGGCATAGTAGATCACCCGTCCGCCCGCGAAGGCCTGGTAGATCGCGCCCTTGATCGGCGCGGGGCCGAAGTCCTCGAACGCGAGGTTGGTGAAGGTCTGGTGGAGCTGGCGCTGCGCGGCTTCGGCTGCCTGGCTCAGTATCTGGGCATCATTGCCGGTCGCTGCCGGTTCTGCTTGTGCCAGGGTGGGCGCGGCCGTGCTCATCAGGCTCAGGGCAGCCATCGTGCTTACGGCCAGCGTGCTCATTGCCGATCGGATCAGGCAGGCGGCCTTGAAGGGAAGGGGCATGGTGCGTGCTCCTGAATAAGGAGGGTGTGGGCGAGTTCAGAAGAGCGGGATCGAGGCGGATCGTGCTGCCGAGCGGAACCAGCGGTGGCGGCGCATCGGCGCTGCCATCAGCTTCAATCCGCTCTATCGTGAAACCGTCCGATGTGGCGACGATGCGATAATGCGGAAGAACGGGAGGGGGCTGATCGGGGGGAGCACTCCCGGCACAACCGGCGAGCGTGAGCACGACGATCGCGGTGATGGTCGACAGGTGCTTGGAAGTGAACATCTCTCACATGGCCTCCTTTTCCGGTAAGATGCTGCGCAAGCAGCTGATCTCCGGTTCCTGGATCGGGCTCGGGCAGAAAGCTTCGGGCGTTATCGGATGGTGATTGCCGTCACCCCTCGTCGGGATGGCTTGAGGTGAACCGATGATGCGGATCCCGGCAACGGGCAGGGCACTGACGTGCCTGTTTCGGCATCTGCGTGCCGATTGCGGCACGGACGTGCCGGAAATACCTGCCAAATTGGCAGGAAACTTGGGTCGCAGGCCGTCCTATCAATGGCCCACGGTGCGAATCACTCGGAGCAGGTCGCATGGCTGCGCGTTCATCGAGAACCTACAAATTGAGGCTGTCGGACAGAGGGATCGATCTTTTCCTGGATTGTCACAGCCGCCTCGCCCATCTCCTTCGCGAGTTCCCGCCCTATGGCGCAACACTCCATGTCGCGGTCATGCTGCTCGATCGCATGGAGCCTTGCGACCTCGCTGGCGAAGTGGCCGACCCGCGATGTGACCGGCTTGCCGGCAGTCATGTGCGTTTCGTGGGATCATCGTCGCAGCTGGCCGATATCACCCAAAGGCTGATGGGGCGTATCGATGCCTCGGATGAGCCAACCTCGGTCACGGCTATCGGGCGGTTCTATCTTGCCGGGCTATTGGTCTTTGAAAGCAGCGAAGATCACCGCCTTCTCGAGGCGTACCGCAGGACAAGGGACGCGTAGGATATGTCAGGAAGCACCTTGGCGACCTGTGGAGATGAAACATGAGCGCATATGCAAGCATCAAGCAGGGCTTCAACGAAGCCCTGGTGTTCGCTGAAGGACATGCTTCGGACGCCGTTGTCCGTCAGGTTGAAGTTCAGGGCGCCGATGTCGCTCTGATCCGGGCAAGGACAGGCCTGTCGCAAGGGGCGTTTGCGCGCTGTATCGGCGTCACCAAACGAACTTTGCTGAATTGGGAACAAGGCTGCCGCCGTCCTACAGGGCCGGCCCAGGTGCTGCTGGCCTTGATCGCCAAACGCCCCTCGCTTGTCGGCGAACTCCTGCGCTAAACGGGCTATCGCTTTCAAAAATTTCATCAATATTTTTGCAATTCTACCAAATTGGGAACGATGGATGATTGATTTAAGGCGTAATTAACACCAGCCTTGGCGCTGTCGGATTGTGTATCGGAAGGCTTTGAGCGGCTGTCAGGGGATCCCGGACGTGGCCAATCAAAAGCATCACCGCACAAATGAAGAAGATATTCTGGACGAGATCAAATTGATCTCCGGAAAGTGTATCGAGGGACGGCGCAGGATGGAACGAATTACGCAGGCCCAACTGGCGGCCGAAGCAGGTATTGGCATACGCTGGCTGCGCGAAATTGAAGCCGGCAGTCCCAAGCCGTCGATCGAGGACCACCTTCGCTGCGCCGCCCGCCTCGGCCTCCCTGCTGGCTACTTCTTCCTGCCCATGATGTTCCTGCAGAACCGGCGGTCTTTCCCGGCTGACCTGCTCCATGGCGACATGAACCGGCTCCAGGAGCACTGCATCGAATACATCATCGAGGATTACTACCTGGGAGCGGTCATTCGCAAGGGCCGCCGCGCGAGCGTCCCGTTGGATGATGCTTCTCCGCGTGGCATTGAGTGACGCGGCGCGATGTCACCTGAAGCTGTCGCTGCCGAGCGGGTCTACCGGGGGCTCAAGCGGGTCATTCTCGAGGGGCAGTTCGCGCCCGGCACCATGCTTGTCGTTACCACCATTGCCCGGGAATTCGGGACCAGCATTGCTCCGGTCCGCGACAGCATGCAGCGGCTCGTGGGCGAGCGCCTGCTCGATCTGCACATCGGCGGGGGCTTTCAGATGCCGCGCCTCACTGCGGGCGGGCTCGCTCACCTTTATTCATGGCACCAAGATCTGATCAAACTTGCGCTCAAATTCCGACGATCCGGCACTTCGTCGAGCGACTATCAGCCAGCTTTTCCATCGATCAGTGACGACGACACACATGCACTTGCCGAAGCGACGGCAGAACTGTTTCTTCACATTGCCAGCTATTCGGGAAATCCCGAGCATGTCGAAGCCGTTCGCTCCGTTGGTCAGCGGCTTCACGCGACTCGCATTCGCGAAGCGAGGCTCTCCAACCGGCTTCGTGAACTCGAACGGATATGGGAACTGGCCGGTTCAGGCCCGCTACGTGACGCACAGGAAGCGATCCGCCGCTACCATCGCCGGCGATTGCGGCAAGTTTCGAGGCTCATTCCTTCCGAGGATTAGGACTGAAATCCACGCCAGGATGGTAGAAAACCCGGTACTCCATAGAGATTTCTTCCCAATTCACATGGAAATGAATGAGTATTTCAGCTTATAAGAACTCAAATTGGAAACTTATAAAATCGAAGTTTCGCGCAACATCGCGATATCCTTCATGTCGTCGCAAATCTCTGCGACGACATGAAGGAGGTAATCATGACCGTGATTGACGAACATCGCGATGACGAGCTGATCGATCTCGGCGCTGTCAGCGCCGCGACCAAGGGCGCCGTCCAGGGCGAGGCCGACCTCGAAGGTCAGCCGCGCCAGATCTTCGGCGCCATCTCCGACGACTGAGCAAACCGGCGCGCTCCGGCTCTTGCCGGGGCGCGTCACTGCCAAGGCGCCGCGACCATGTTCTTCTCCTTGCGCGACAACCTCCATCACTGCACGGCGAGTGGACGCACGATCGTGCTCGACATCGAGGCCGACCGGTATCTCGCGCTGCCGCCTGGCATGGATGAGGCTTTCCGCCGCGCGGCAGGCGGTGAACCCTGCAGTCCGGATGAGGTCCGCGTTCTGCAACCGCTGCTGGCCCGGGGCATGCTCATCGAGCAGGCGCACGCCTCTCCCACTGATGGGTCATCTCGAATTGTCCCGGCGTCCCGAGATGTCATTTCGAGCGCAGGTGAGCACCCTGGTCCATCCATGCTCGCGCGGGTCGCCGTTGCCCAATGCATTGTCGCATGGCGGATCCGGTTTCGTGGGCTGTCAGCGATCATACGGGATATGGAAAGTCGTAAGCTTGCTGCCGGAGCAGGCGGTGCCGAACGGCATGACCATGAATATGCCGGGATAAATGCGGCCTTCGAGGCGCTCGGCCTGGTCTTCCGGCGTTCGGACCGGTGCCTCGTCCGCTCGCTGGCCTTTATCTGGATCTGCCTGCGCCGCGGCCTTGCCCCCAGCCTTGTATTCGGCGTGCAGGCCAGCCCGTTTTCCGCGCATTGCTGGGTGCAGCAAGGCGATGTTGTTCTCAACGACACCATCGAGAATGTCCGCCCCTTCACGCCGATCATGGCTGTGTGATGGCGCTACGCTACATTCTCTTCCATTCGCCGGACGCAGATGAACGCGAAGATGCGGCTCGCCGGGTCGGGCAGCTCTGCGGTCTCACCATTGTCCCGGTGCCGGGCGCGTTTTCGCTGCTGGTGAGCGATGAAAGCGATGTTCTGCCCATTCCCGGTAGCGGCGCGGTAATCGGCACGATCTTTCATCGCCATGGTCCTCCTGAAGCCATTCGCGACTTTGATCAGCGCGCTGCCGACGCCATCCGAAAAACAGGCGGCGCCCACCTTATCGAGAGGTATTGGGGCGGTTATCTTGCGGCGTTCGAGATGCCCGGCGGCGCGTGCGTCCTGCGAGCGCCCATGGGCGCACTGCCATGCTTCCGATTGCGGCAAGGCGGCCTGCACGTCTTCGCCTCCGATCCAGGTATCCTGGTGAAGGCGGGGCTTCTGGCGCCCAGGATCGACTGGGACGCATTGCAGCGCCAACTTTTCATGCGCGACTTGCCATCGCACCGGACGGCCATCGTCGGGCTGAGCGAGATGCTTCCAGGTACACGCGCCATTCTTGCCGAGGGCGGCGAGGGTGTCAGCCAATGCTGGTCGCCATGGGATTATGCCGCGACGCTCGATGTCATGGAGCCCGAGGACAGTGCGGAGCGATTGGCGCGCGCGCTGCAGCAGTGCATATCGGCATGGGGCTCACGCTACGCGAACATTCTTCTCAGCGTTTCTGGCGGCCTCGATTCGTCAATCGTTGCCACGACGCTGGCAGACCGGGGCCGTCCCCTCTCGTGCCTGACCCTTGCGACCAGCGATCCGAGCGGTGATGAGCGTAGCTATGCCCGGATCATTGCCGCGCATTGCCACGCCAATCTCCATGAGTGCGGCTATGCTCTCGATGCCATCGATCTTGATCGTTCGGTGGTAGCCCATCTTCCCCGTCCTTGCGGAAGGACGCACGAGCTGGCTTTTCGCGCCGTGGTGACCGCCAAAGCGGCAGAGCTCGACGCAGATGCCTATTTTACCGGGAATGGCGGCGACAATGTTTTCTACAACAGCGCCTCGGCGCGGCCGATCGCCGATCGCTATCTGGCCGAAGGCATGGGGCCAGGGCTCGTCCGTACGCTGCGCGACGTCTGCGCGGTCACCGGCGCTAGCGCCTGGCAGGCGATGTGCGAGGCTCGCCGGGTTCTGAAGCGAAGGCGGAGGGGCTATGTCTGGCGAACCGATCCCTTGTTCCTGAACCGCGATATCGTTGCACATGAAAGCCGCCAACCTGCTGAACACCCATGGCTCGAAGCTCCAGACGAGGCCTTTCCGGGAAAGGCAGGCCACGTGGCTATGTTGCTGCGCATGCAGCAGCATCTCGACGGCTACGACCGAGGTCTGCCATTCACGCTGGTCAATCCGCTCGTCTCGCAGCCGATCGTCGAAACCTGCCTTGCCATTCCGACCTGGGCGATGTGCAATGGGGGCATCAATCGTGCTGTCGCCCGAGCGGCTTACGCATCACGGCTTCCACCCCAAATTCTCGAGCGGCGTTCAAAGGCCGGACCTGACAGCTTCATCGTGGAATTGCTCACGAGCCGGATGGGCGAGATCCGCGAAAGGTTGCTCGAAGGCCGCCTCGCCTCACAGGGATTGCTCGATCTCGACGCGCTGGCAACCTGCCTCAGCGAGAGCAGGTTGCACACGGCATCCGACTACATGCGGATCATGGCCCTGCTCGATACCGAAGCCTGGATCGGACATTGGTCGTGACCATTCGCGCCATACGGCCGACCTCGAAACCTGTTGTCACGGTGTTGATGACGACGAGTGTGGACCGCCGTCGGCGTCCGCTTTCCGGGCGCGCTTCGCCAGCCGATCCCGTAACGCCTGCCAACGCGTAGTTTCGGCGGGAGGCGCATCGGGCGCAGAGCCTTTGAACCAGAAGTCGAACCAGGCGAGATTGCGCCGGTAGACCGCTAGGCGATGGGCCGGTTGCCATTTGACGTGATCTTCATGGGGATAGACGTAGAGGTCTATCGGCGCGTTCACTTCGGCAAGCGCCGTATAGGTCTCCAGCGCGGGCAGAAGCTCGTTGTCCGAAAGCTGCATGAGTACTGGAAACGCAACGCGCCGGGGTTGCTGGGCCCATGAGATTTCGTTCCAGAATTGCGGTGCGTTCTCCGACTGGTGCGGCCAGCCTGTTTGCACGTACTGGCGCGCGACGGCCGGGCCGAGCACGGCCATCTGCGAGCGTTCCCAGCAGCAGCTGCTCATGGCGGCGAGCGCGAAATACTTGCTGTGAAGGCCCGCGAACTGCACCGTGGAAGCTCCGTCGCTGAGACCCGTGATGCCGACCCGTGCAGGGTCGACGATGCCGCGATCGATCAGCGTCTGGGCGGCCGTCTCGATCGCCGACAGGACATTCTTCCGGTCCTTGAAACCCACAAGATCCGCCTTGTCGAGATCGGTATAGCTTGTCGCATCAGGGACAGCGACAGGCGAGCGTGGCCGCTGGATGCTCAGGACCGCATAGCCCCGATTGGCAAAGGCCTGGATGGGATACTCATCGCCCGTCCCGCCCCGCAGGAAGCCGCGCGAGATGTATTGCACGACAATAAGCGGATAGCGCTGGCCGGGCTTGTAGCCGGCCGGATAGACCAGATCACCGAAGCTCTCGGTGCCGTAGGCGGTCTTCCATGTAAGCCGCTCGACCTGTCCAAGCCGCAACTTGCCGAATTCCGGGTTAGGGTCGAACAGCACTTCGTTCTCTCCGGAACCAAACCGAAGGAGGCTGATATTCCTTGGCGCGCTTGAGCCTTCTTCGACGCAGACCATGGCATCATGCAAGGGTGCGCAGTCGACCAGCAAACCGGGCGTGACGTAAAGGCGTTTGACGGTTCGCGCGCCCGGTTTCCATTCGTAGATGGCCGTCAGGCTGTCGGCCCAGCCTTCCAGATGCGTGAAGCGGACCCGCTGGCCATCGGCAGACCAGCCCAGCAAGGTCGTGACAGATCGGCATGCTTGTGCCTCGCAACTGATGGGCGATCCGGTGAGGCTTTCTGCCACCAGTTGCGGGCGGGGTGGAAATCGCTCCGATAGTGTCGGCTTCGTCCAGGCTCGTCTGCCTGATGGCGAGACCGCAACGGCAATCGCGCCCGGCGGGCCACGTGGTTTGTCATCCTGCAGCAGAGCCGCTTCTGCCTCAGTTGCTGCGCGAACCTTCCCGCTGGCCAAATCGAGCGCGAAGGTCTCGACCGGGATCGGGGGCGAGGGGAACGGCCTCCTTGAGGCGTTGGGCGCGAAGCGGTCATCGAAATGAAAGCCGGAAAGGCCCTCCTGATCGATCTGGCCCCACGCCGCCTGTAGCGCGGGACTGGCCGAATAGACGATCGTCCGGCCGTCCCCGGCGATCCGGAAATCGACTATATCGGTATCGGAATGGGTGACGGGAGCACTGTGGCTCCCGTCGATGCGTGTCCGCCATATTTGTATGGTGGTTCCCGTGCGTTTCAGGAACGCGATGGCCTTGTTGTCGGGAAACCACCTCGGCGTGATCACTTTTGCGAAGCCCGAGGGGAAATCTGCCTTTCCTGGTAGCGCAGGGAAGCGCCAGCGAATGATGTCGTGATGTTGATCGACGAGCACGGCCTGTGCGCCGGGGCGTGCCTCCATCACGGCCATGCCCTGACAATAGCTATTGTTCTGCGGGGCAGCCCGGTGAATCTCGAATGCCAGCCATTTTCCATCCGGCGACACCGAAACTATCGGCTGCCGCATATCCGGGATGGAGCCGATATCGCGCAGTTGTAAAAGGTCGAGCGGTGTCAGGGCCCGATGCGGTCCATCCTTGTCCAGCTTGCCGGGAACGAGGGAGTGGCAGTCTTCGGGGGCTGCCGAAGCCGGTTTCGCGCAGAGAAAGCCAGCAAGCACCAGTGCCGCTGTCGCCGCTTGGGCAAGGATGACCCGCATGATGCTTACCAGGCCTTGGACAGGCCGAGGCTGACGCTTCGGCCTATGACGGGGTAATTGGTGGCATCGTAAGTCGGTGCGGCCGCGGACGAATTGCGGATCGTGGCGGGCATCTCGTTGAAGATGTTGAGCAGCGAAAGCGTGACCTCGATGCCGGAGAGAAATCCTGCGGTTTCCGAAGTCCGCACCTGCGCGACGGCATCGACGCTGGTGTAGGAGCCGACGCGAACGTAGGGCTGGTAGCGATCATCGAGTGTCCCGCCGATATAGGTGATACTCGGGCTCAGCGTGAAATTGCCGCGCTGCCAGGTCGCACTGCCCCGCGCGCGCCAGTGCGGGGGATCGAAGATCGTGCCGGCACGCTGGATCGTTGGTTGACCTTCGCTCAGTTTCTGGTTGCTCTTGAGGTAGCTGACAGCGGCATTGAACCCCAACTGGTCCCCTCGCGCGAACGTCAGCTGATAGTCGGCCGAGGCATCGACGCCCTCCAGTGTCTGGCTTGCCGCATTCTGCAGACTGTTGTCGACGATCGCGCCGACATTGGCGGGGTCGAAGGCCTGTCCGGTCTGATTGACGAGCCCGAGCGGTAACTCGGCAATGACCGCATTAACCTGTTCTGCCGTCGGATTGTAGACGATCAGCCGGTCGTAGATGTCGTTCCCGAAGACCTGCGAGGACGAGGTCGCAGGTTGAACGACCCGGTCCTTGTAGCGGGTATGAAAGTAGCTGACCTCCAGGCGAAGGCCTTCGGCGAATGCGGGCGTAGCGGTTACCGTAGCGGTCCAGGTTGTCGCCTTTTCCGGCTTCAGGTCCGGGCTCACGCCGCCGAGCAGGAGGACAGGCTGACCGCCCGGCGCTGCCGGTACGAAGTAGCTTGCATTGAGGAGATTGCCTTCCGGGACCTTGTTGATCTGCGCCAGCGTCGGGGCCTTGAAGGACTTGCCCCAGGTGCCCTTGATCGCCAAACCGCTGACCGGTTCATAGACAACCCCGAACTTGGGCGTCGTCGTGCCGCCAAAGCGCTCGTAATCCTCGTAGCGCGCCGCGCCCGTCAGCCGAAAGCGATGAACCAGCGGGACGTTGTTGTCAGGGCCAACCAGCGGAAGCGAGAGCTCGCCATAGCCGAACCACACGTCCTGCCCGCTCGTGTAATCGACAAGCGTGCTGGTAGCACCGCCGCGCGTCGAGCGGATGTTGGCGTCGAGGCTGACAGATCGCCACCCGCCGCCCAAGGCGAGGCGTGCCTTTCCGCCCGGCAGTTGCAGAAGGCCGCCTTCCGCGCTCGCTTCCAGCGTATCCAGGGTATTGTCATAGAAGATCCGGTTGCGGGAGAACTCCGCACCGCCCAGGTTCGTGACGGTCGCCGCATCGGAATCGCTGCTGCCATGGACGTAGCCCAATGTGGCAAGCCAGCCACCCGGCAAAGCCGCCTTGAGACGCGGGGCGATGGACCAGGATTTTACATCCCGCTGCGCCGCCGTGCCATTTACGGTGAAGTCGCCTGTGGCGAGGAACGCCAGTGCCGTCTTCGAGCTACGTTTGCTGAACTGGCCATCGATCTCGAAACTGAAAATGTCATTGAGCTGCTGATGTCCGGCAAGTACGGCGCTCTTTTGATTGAGTGAGGGATAAAGAGTGGTCGAACCGTCGAGCGCCGAGGTGATCGAACGTTGCCCGGCCGTCACGTCCGTGGAACGGCTGAAGTCGCCTGCCACCATGAAGCCGCCACCGTCCCAGCGGCTTCCCGTCACGAGATTGTACTGCTGCTGGACATCGCCGCCTTCGGTTGCGGCGCCCAGGCGGGCGGATATCTTGCCGCCCTCGTAATCCTGGCGAAGGATGACATTGGCGACGCCTCCGACGGCATCCGAACCATAGAGCGCCGAGGAACCGTCGGCGACGATTTCCACCCGGTCGATCGCCACGAGCGGGATGGCGGAGATATCGACGCCCTGTACGACGGAATCGTAAGCCGCGCGGTGACCGTCGATGAGCGTCAGCGTCGCGTCGGCGCCAAGGCCCCTGAGGTTCAGGGTCGAGGAGGAGTTGAAGTTTTCCGATCCCTCCTGGACACTGCCGATGACGCCGGGGTTCTGTCCGCCCGCATAGTTCTGCGGAACGCTGCGCGCGTAGGCGCCAAGGTCGGTGATGCCGCGCCGCTCGATCTCATCACGGCTGCTGGCAACCACCGGCGAGGTCGGCACCGCGCCGCGAATGCGCGACCCGGTGACCGTGATTTCTGGCCCCATGGCAGTTGGTTCGCTTGCAGACTGCGGCGAAGGGGAATTCTCCCGGATGAACACGGTGCGTCCGGAAACTTGCGCGGTAAGGCCAGTGCCCTTGAGGAGCAGCGCGATGGCTTCTGCCGCGCTGTAGTGCCCCTTGAGGGCCGGTGCGCGTTTGCCGCTCAGGGCCTCGGACGTTGCTGCCAGTTCGAGGCCGGCAATGCGCGTGACGGCATGAAGCGAGAATTTGAGTTCTTGCGCCGGGAGATCGAAATCACGCCGGGTGTCCTCCTGCGCCTGTGCGACCGAGCAGATCGCCGTGCTGGAAAGTATGGCCGCGACTAGTAGCCGGCTCTTGTTGTCCATGTCCTTGCCCCTGTGGAGCCCGCGCTGTGTGCGGGCATCAGGGCTAGACGGCGAAGGGTCGAAACCGGTGCGCGAAAAAATACAAAAAATTCATCGCGGCCGCAGGACGAGCTTGCCCGGTTGGCTTTTATCGACTGTCAGGTCGAGCAATACGGCGAGCTTACGCGCGACAGCATCGGCATCGCGGATGTCGAGATCGACGAACATCTCCTTCTGCAGAAGCCTGGGTTCCGACACTGAAATCCTGGTGCTGGAATAGGTGTTGGTCTGGGCAATGATATCGCCGAGCGGCATGTCTTCGAAACTCATCGTCCCTGACAGCCACCGGCCGTCGTTAGCCAGAGCAGCCTGCGGAACCGGCATGACGGCCTGCTGGCGCGATGCAAATTCCAGCTTCTGGCCAGGAACGAGCCTGACAGGGGTATCCCCGTTCGCGGATGAATTGTGCGCCATGGCGACTGCGACCGAACCGCGCATCAGGTGAACGCGAACCGTGCCGCGCACTTCGACGTCGAACACGGTCCCTGTCGCCGTGACGCTTCCGCCGGGTGTCTGCACCACAAAAGGCCGCGAGGTATCATGCGCGACTTCGAAGCGGACGCGGCCGCGGGATAATTCGATCATGCGCCGGTCCGCCGAAAAGCGGATGGCAATGGCACTGTCCCTGTCGAGCGTGACGACCGATCCGTCGGGGAGCCGGGTCCGGCGAATGTCATTGGCATGGGAAGACCAGGATTGGGCGACTATGGGAGCGCCGGAAATGATGGCGTCGCCGGGACTTTGCTGATCGCGCAGCACCAGGAACGCGGCCGAACTGGCCGCCAGGACAGAAGCGAGGACCGCGATCGCCCATACGAAGCCAGAATTGCTGAAAGGCCTTCCCGTTGCGGCTCTCGCGTCTGCGGGGCGCAAATCGAGTTGGGCTGCACTCCATGTGGCGAGGCGCATTTCCCGGGCAACGCGGTTGTACACGATGAGGTGTTCGGGGCTGCGCATGATCCAGCGTTCAAGGCCCGCCCGGTGCCGCTCGGGATCGTCGGCCATCTTCATCGCCCACTTATAGGCCTGGCGTTCGATCCGGCGCATGGGTTGGAAGCGTCCTTCTGCTTTGGCGAGGTTCACCGGTGCCTCCGGTTCTGATCGAGATGAGCAATGGCCTGCAGCATGTCGCGCTTTACGGTAAAGACAGTTAGGCCCAGGCGTGCAGCGATCTCCTTGTAGGTATATCCCTCGACACGGCTGAGCAGGAAGACCTTCAGCACTCGCGGTTTGAGTTGGCGCAGGACTTGCTCGTAATGGACAAGCTCCTCGCGCGCTTCAAGTTGCTGGTGCTGATCGAACTCGACCGGCCGGTCCAATCCTTCGACCAGGGGGACTGAAATCTGCGCAAGGCGGGTCGTTCCGTGCTGGGCCCGGTCGATGAGCAGATTGCTGGCGATCCGGCGCAGATAGGCCTGAGGCGTTGCCATGTTCGTCGAAGGGGCTGCGCGCAGGAAGCGGGTGATGGCTTCCTGCGCAAGATCGTCCGCCTCGTCCGGGCTAGCGAACCTTGCCTGCCTGCGAAAGAAGCGGATCAGCCTCGGGCGCTCCGAGCAAAGCAGGTCGGTCAGTTGCCGTTCCCGCTCGGCCGGGCTTGTGGCGTCGGTAAGTGGACCGCCGGGTTCGACGTCACCGGACGCTTCTTCCAGAGCGGCGGACTTACGCGATAACAGGTGCGGGGAGCGCATGGGCAACACAGCCTGCGCCGGCCAAATACGAAGCGTTCCCGGCAAGCGGGGCATTCGAAGCTAAGGTGTGCCGTGAGCTGAAGCGCTCCAGCCGGCCGGCCATTGCGGACGGGCGTGATGATGCCTGGCAGGATTATCCTGAAGACGGACGCCAGCATTTCCGTCTCATCACCGGAATATGGAACAAACCAAGGACTCCGGCAAGCCCTGGCCTGAGTGAGGGAAGGAAGGGGGGATTAAATTGTTGCAAGAAGGCGAAATTATTGTGTGCTGTCACATGCAATTGGCGCTGGGCAATCTTGCGGTGTTGCGTTTAGGGTGACGGTCCATGCGTACGGGAATTGATCATCTGCCTCCGGCCAAGCAGCGCGAACTGGAGCGCGTCGTCGCCGTTGTCTTCGAGGAATTTCGTGAGGCGACCGAGTATGCGACCGGTCCGCGCTCGCGTGCGCAGATCCTGAAAATCGTCCTCTTCGGCTCATACAGCCGCGGCGACTGGGTCGATGCACCGCTCTCGGCCAACCAGTACAAGAGCGACTACGACATCCTCATCATCGTCAGCCAGAAGGAGCTGGCCGATCGGGCCAAGTACTGGGCCAAATGCGAGGAGCGGCTGATCCGCGAGTACATGATCGAGAAGACCCTGCGCACGCCGGTGAACTTCATTGTTCACTCGCTTCAGGAGGTGAACGACGGTCTGGCCCACGGCCGCATCTTTTTCCTGGAGATGGCGAAGGAAGGCATCGCGCTTTACGAATCCGATGAGCGCGAACTCCATCAGCCCAAGCCCAAGACGCCCAAGGAGGCGTTGGTTATGGCGAGAGAGTACTTTGAGGAGTGGATGCCAAATGCGGCGAGTTTCCTCAAAGGCTTTCGCTTTTACATGTCGGAAAATGATTGGAAGCGGGCTGCCTTTCTGCTGCATCAAGCGACGGAAAATCTTTACGCTTGTCTGCTGCTTTCCGTGCAGAACTACACGCCGTACAATCACAACCTCGCGTTTCTGCGCACCCAGGCCGAGCGCCTTGATGGAAGGATGGTCGGCATCTGGCCTGAAGGCTCGCGCCGCGAGCGGGCGATGTTCCAGAAATTAAAGGAGGCCTACACCAAGGCCCGCTATTCCAAACACTACCGGATCAGCGAAGAGGAACTGACCTGGCTCGGCGAGCGCGTCGAGGAACTGGGCCGGGTGGTCCACCTGATCTGCAGCGACAAGATCGCCGAACTGGAAAAGGCGGCTGCGCCGGTCTGAACGGTGTTGCGGCTTGCACCAATGTCCATGAACGATTAGATTTTAATCAAACTGATTGAAGGCTAATCGTATGGCAGCTGTTACCCGCGTCATCACCGCCCATGTGTCCGCCGACCTGGCGGACAAGGTCGATGTCCTGGCAGAACGGATGGACCGGTCGCGTGGCTGGATCATGAAGCAGGCCCTGACCGCCTGGATCGACCAGGAAGAGGAGCGGCACCGGCTTACGCTTGAAGCGCTGCATGATGTCGATGCCGGCAATGTGATCGACCATCAGAGCATCGTCGCCTGGGCCGAGAGCCTTTCCACGAAAGATCCGCTGGCCCCGCCCTTGGCATGAAGATCCAGTGGACCAGCAAGGCCTCTTCCGACCTTGTTCGCCTTCATGAACATCTGAGGCCTGTCGCGCCCGATGCCGCGGCGCGCATTGTCCAGGAATTGGCCCGTGCGCCGGACAGGTTGCTGGATTACCCCCGGCTCGGCGAGAGGCTGGATGCCTTCGATCCTCGCGAGGTCCGCCGGATCATCGTGGGCAACTACGAAATGCGCTACGAAATTTCGCAGGCCACGATTTTCATTCTTCGACTTTGGCATTGCCGGGAAAATCGGGGCACCGGTCCGGATAACTGAGCATCATTGGCCGCGCGGCGCTCAATCGCTGCAGGAATGCGCTCCACCGCCTGAACTGTGCAGGCAACACGATGTCATGAGCATGTTCGTCAGCGTATCGAATAATTCATCCAGCATGTCGCGAAACGGCGATGTAAGCTGGATGCCGACGCGCCGCAGGTCACTTTCATCGACAGTGCGCTCCACGAAGCCCTTGTGCACCATGATGTCGATTTTGCGGTGTGCGCTGGAAATGGGAATGTTTGCCGAAACGCTGAGCTGCCAGATGTAGAGCAGTTCGCCTTCCCGGTCCGCGACATAAAGTTCGAGCAGCATGTCCCAGATCGGATTGGCGCATAGGCCGGCCCCGAGCAGCTCCTTTGCGAGCTTGCGCTGAAGGATCAGCGTTCGGCACAGGGCAAGGCGCTTGCCATCGGTGGGGGCGCTATCCATGGGATGCCTGCGAACCGGGGGCCACGGTCGCGGAAAGCGTGGATTGATCGAGATTTGCAGCGGAACCCTCAGGGGCCTCCGAACCGATCGTACCGCTTCGCCATGCCCTGATAAGTTCTTCCTGTTCGGGCAACAGCGCGTCCACTGCGCCGGGCGTATCGAGCGTGCTGTCGAGCAGGAGGGAGGGGCAGCGTCCTTCGTATGTGCCGAGATTCGGGCGATGCACGCGGTATCCGGCAAGGTGCGCAAGGCTCCGTGGAAATTGCCGGGCTACTTCTGGCGGGTAGGCGAGCCAGGGAAGCTCATAGGGTTTCAGCCACCCAAGGCAGTAGCTGATGATCACCCCGCGGCGGGGAAGGGCGGTGCGATTGGCGCCTGCCGCGTGCAGGGTCGAGCCGAGGAACACGAGTGCCGAGCCCGGTGCCATTTCGGCAATGACCGCTTCCTCGGGGGCGAGGAGCAATTCATCCTGTCGCCGGTGGCTCCCGGGCCACACCAGCGTGGCACCGTTGTCCTGCGTGAAGGCCGACAGCGGCCACATGACGTTGATCAGGAATTCCATACCGCGTTTGCGGTCAACGAAGCCGCTACAAGGCCACATGTCCTGATCGCGATGGGGCACCTGTTGGCTCGCCCCGGGAGTGAGCTCGACCGCCTGGGTCAGATTGAGCGAGAAATGATCGCACCATGGCCCCAGCATGTCGTGGGCAATCCGGAGGATCAGGTCGTGCTCTACCAGGTCCGAGACGTGTGGCGACCGCTTAAGGAGGCCGGCGAAACGCCGGGTTCCGGCGCCGGAAAAGCTGCCTTCTGAATATCCGATGGCGGCAAATTGCGCGTCGAGGTCGGTGCCGAGGGCTGCGATCAGATCGGCCGTAACCAGATCGTTGATGATGGCGTAGCCCTGTTCATGGAGATCGGCCACGCACCGGGCGTATGGAGAGGCAGTGCTCATGGTTCTCTCCATCATCACTGGCTCAGGGCAACAAGCGGCGCGAGTGTCTCCGACCATATTCCGGTCGCTTCCAGCCGCGCGGGCGTTTCGTCGTCGATGTGGATCATCAGGGCGGCGAGCATGCCGCAGGGAAGATCGTGCGGCAGACCAAGAGGCTCGCAGCGCCATCCGAATGAAAGAATCTGGTTGTACCAGGGCATGTCGGCCACACAGCAATAAGCGCGAACGCCGTTATCCCGCGCGAAGACCGTCAGGGCCGTCGCCAGTTGATTGCGAACGTACCGTCGCTCGGCCGCGCGGATGCTACGGGACAGGCACAGCCGCGAAATCTCCCAGACATCCGGTGCGCTCGGCGCCCCAAGATCGCAGAGGCCCGGGAACACATCTCCCAGAACATGGGGCTGGGTGGTGGGCAAGAGCCGCAGCGAACCCAGATGCTTGCCGTCGGTGCCCGCGATGATGAGATAGATCGTCGAGGGCGTGTCGAACTGGTCGATTTCGTAGCGTCCATCGAGCGCGGGCAAATCCCAGCGCAGCAGATCGATGAATACGCGTTTGCGTTCCTGGTACATCTGGGCAAGCAGCGCGCCTTGCGCCGCTTCCCATCCGCCTTGAATGACGTGGGCCATGTTCGCCATCTCTTGTTGTGATGGCAAAAGGATCGGGGAAACCGCCCGTCAGGAAAATTCCTCTATTTAGAGGATGTCCGGCGCAGACTGTGAAAGCAGATATGCCCATCGAACAAGGACCGGAACACCAGCGCAGCCCGCTTGAAAACACCGCATTTCCGCATGGCGGCGGTGATGTGCTGATGAACCGTCGCTTCGGAGAGGCCCAGGGCGTGGGCGATCTGAGTATCCCCCATGCCGGATGCGACCAACCCCACGCAATCGACTTCGCGCGGGCTGAATCGTGGCAGGGTCGGCACCGTCTGCTCAAGGCCAAGGCGCAAGCGCACCAGTTTGCGTGCGGTTTCGAAGCCAAATCCTGCGACTATGTGGGTGGCCCCCCGAATTTGCGGTGTCATGGAAACAGGCTGCGAGGTCGCAAAGGAGCAGGTTCCCCGGTATTCTCCCGGCGAATGCACGGGTACGGTGATGCCATCCTGGAGGCCGAAGCTGGCACCCTCCTTCAATATGGTGCGCTGGCGCTTGCTCTGGATTACTTCTGTTCCGATGGCATGCCATGCGTAAGGCGTGTTGCGGCCGATGCTGGCAGCATGCACTGGATCGTCGAGATAGTAGCGCTCCGTCAGGATTCGTTCGACCCAGCCGTCGGGGTAGTTCGATATCGCAACCGCGTCTTCGGACGCTGCCACGAGGTCGACATGGCTGACGAACGCAAATTGCTCGAAGCCCAGCCTGCGGGTCGTCTCCAGCATGAGGTCAAAGAAGTCCGCATCTGACCGCACCTGGCCGAGGCAGAGAAGGAACTCGATAAGCTCTGAACCGATAAACATCCGACACTTCCCCTGTTGAAGCGCAGGCATTCGGCTTGGCTGGTCAGCAATCCTCCATCGCAATATCGCGGTGCCCCCGCTCAGCCAGGCCATTCGCCTGCAGTCAGCACACGCGGCAGGGCGTGAATTTGGTATCGACGTTCCATCGGAGACGTAGTTTGCATCCGATTTCGCGCCGGGGCTGGATCACGCCAAGCCGCAGTTGGAGAATGACATTTATGTGACGCTGCGATGGGTTACATTTTGGAAATGCCGTCTGCGTTTTGCTCCAGACGTCCGGATTATTTCGCATGGTAGTCCTTGGGCGACTCCATCCATTCCAGCACCGACGACAACCGCCAACCCACTGCTCTTGCGCCTATGGGGATTTGAGGGGGGAAGGTGCCTTCGGCAATCATTCGGTAGATTGCCGCGCGGGAGCGTCCGGTTTTCCTGGTGACGTCCCCCATTCGGAGGAATCTGTCTTCGTGTTCGTTCATGCAAACCGATCCTTCATCGGTCTGCCCGCTGTTCCAAATCTGCTGGAAAGGCCGCTCGAAGGCAAGGCTTTATGAAGAGCGGGAAGGCTGGAAAGGGGAGGAATGCTGTTTCAGCTGCTCCCGTTGGCGGCATAAGCGCCAGGCCCGGTGGTGGGAGCGTCATCGGCTGGTTGGTCTGTGACGTCTGGTATACCTTCCTGCCCAGCCTGCGCTCTAATCTTGGTTGCCCGGTCTTCGATCTCCACTGCTCGTCGCGACCAGCCGTTCGTCGTAATGGATCGGGATATCCATGTTTAGGCCTGGGAACTGCCGGTAGCGGCCAGTCGCAGTCTGACGGAATGGGCTGCGGCAAGAGCTTTGCCTAGTTGTGCAGTAAGCTTGCCGGCTTCGAGATCGACGATAAACCTTTCCCCGCTGTTGATGGCAAGTGCCAGATCCCGCTGGGTAAGGCGAAGGGCCTTGCGGGAAGCGGCGACAACGGCGCCGAATTGGGGGTCATCTTCGATGGCCATTTTCTTACCGATCGGGAAGAATGCCCGTCGGCAGGAGGCAATCGGTCATATTTCTTCCCGATCGGTAAGATGTGCGGATGTGCGTTGTCAGGAATTCACATGTGGCAGGTCGTTGATGTTTGCCTTCTCTCGTTCGTCTGAGAGCGAATTAGGAAGGAGGGACGCGGGGCAATCGGTTTGACGTTTGAGGTAAATTGCAGGTAGGAAAGACCCCGCAATTACAACCGATAAGCGGCTGTTTTGCTGACCCAAAATGGAAAGAGGGTCCCAAAGAGGACCCCTGATCGACATCAACGAGGAAAATGCCCATGATTCAGCACATTATGGGCGTGGTTTGGCGGACTCCCGCTCCGCCACTTTCTAATCTCTTCCGATCTCATGGCGTCCCGAGGGGCGCATAAATGCGTTATTTCTTGCGCATTTACAGTCTCCGTGTATTTCATATGTTCTCATGCAAGCGCAGGTGGCTTGGGGGCATTATGGGGGCATCAATTTTCGGGATTGGGGGCACTGGGTGCTGACCGATCTGCAGTGCAGAAAGGCGAAGGCGGGCGAGAAGGATTACAAGCTTTCCGATGCGCATGGCCTCTATCTCTTCGTAACGAAGACCGGATTTCGTTCCTGGCGCTGGAAATACCGCTTTGCCGGCAAGGAAAAGCGCCTCGTGCTCGGCAGTTATCCGGAGATGAATCTCGGCTCCGCCCGCGAAGCCCGCGAGAATGCGGCGCGCCTGCTCAGGAGCGGCGTGGATCCTTCGCTGCAGGCGAAGCAGCTTGCTGCCGTTCGCCTCGACGAAACCGCTGCGACCTTCGAGACCGTGGCGCGCGAATGGCATGGCCAGCAGATGAGCGGCTGGGTGCCGCGCCATGCCGCCGATGTGCTCAAGAGCCTCGAACAGGATGTGTTTCCGAAGATCGGCGGCTTGCCGATCAAGGGAATCACTTCGCCCATGGTGCTGGAAGTGGTGCGTGCGATCGAGGATCGTCCCTCGATCGAAACGGCGCGGCGTGTGCGACAGCGAATCTCGGCGGTGTATTCCTACGCCATCGCCTCAGGCCTTGCCGAGGCCGATCCGGCAGCACCGATACGCGCTGCGCTCAAGCCCCTCATCAAGGGACGCCAGCCAGCGCTGGCGACGCTGGAGGAAGCGCGTGCGCTGCTGCGCACGGTAGAAGAGGCCCCAGCCCATCCGATGACCAAGCTGGCCTCGCGCCTGCTGGCGCTTACCGCCCTGCGGCAGGGCGTGCTGCGAACGACAATGTGGTCGGAACTGGAGGGGTTGGACCGGGAAGAGCCGGTCTGGCGGATCCCTGCCGCACGCATGAAGCTCAAGCTCGAGCGCAAGATCGACGCGCGCTTCGACTTCATGCTGCCGCTCTCGAGGCAGGCTGTGGAAGTGCTGGATGCCGCGCGGGCCTTTGCTCCTTACAGCCGATTGGTTTTCCCCAGCCAGCGCCACGCCCACAAGCCGATCAGCGAGAATGCGGTCGGCTATCTCTACAATCGCCTTGTCGCACATGGGCGGCATGTGCCGCATGGCTGGCGCTCGACCTTCTCGACAATCATGAACGAACGGGCGCAGGCCCAAGGCTTGGCCGGGGACCGGGCGATCATCGATCTGATGCTGGCGCACATTCCGGAAGGTGTGGAGGCAAGCTACAACCGGGCCGCCTACATGCCGCGTCGGCGCGAGATAGCACAGGAATGGGCAGACCTGCTTCTCAAGGACATGCCGCCGGCGATGACGCTGCTCGAGGGACCGCGCCGCTAGCGGTTCACGCGATGGGAGGCCGGCCATGAACGGCCGGCGTAGTCCCGACGCCGCCTGGCGGCGCAGCTATGACATCGACGATCCGCGCGCACAGGTTTCGACGATCTACTGGCAGGCGAGCGAGCGGAACGAGAACGCGTTCAAGTTCTTCGATGTCATCCGCAAGGCGATCTGGCAGTATGCGGATCACATCAGGAAGCCGGGCAAGCCCTTGCCAATCTGCGCCAATGCCATGCGGGTCTTCGAGGCGTTGGTCAGCCACATGGACTTCAGGACCGGCCGCTGCGATCCCTCGCTCGACACGATCACTGCAACCTGCAAGCTGTCGCGCCGCACCGTCGTGCGCCAGCTGGATGTCTTGCGGCGGGAGCGGCTGATCGACTGGACGCGCCGAACGGTGAAGACAGGCCATGCGCCCGGCGAAGGCCCCCAGCGCAAGCAGACCAGCAATGCCTACTTCATCGATCTGGCCCGGCTTCCGGTCGAGATCGTGCGCACGCTGCGTCAGAAGCTGGGCGACAAGCTGCGCGAGGCCAAGAGGAAGCTGGAAGGTTCCGGCCCGGTGCCCACGCGTTTGGGCGGCAAGGCGGCCAAGCTGGTGGCGAGCCTTACCGGCGCGCTGGGGACCGCCCTGGGGCGTGACGCGGCAGAGCGCAGAGCCCTTGCCGGTGCCTCATCGCAAGATCGGCTCGCGCACATGTATCACGGCGATCCGGAAGGCCTGCGCCTGCATCTCGAAATGCTTGGTCACGCCTCCTATCCGAGTGCGAGTGCCACATTGGCATTGTACCCCTCCATAAGAACAAAAGGATAAGAGGACTGAGGCCGCTGGCGCGCCCTCAGGCGTCAATTTGTTCTGATCATTATGTCCCAATGCCCCTTCTCGCCGCTGGCGGCGCGCCGGACGCACCGGCGTGAGGGGCGGCTTGCGCCGCCTGGGGCTTGGCAGGGGCGCCAAGCGCAAGGGCCGTGCCAGGCGCGGCCGCCGCGTGTGCGGAAAGCACGTGCCTCGACGGCGGGGGCGGGAACCATGCTGGGGTCTCTGTCCGGCACGCCCACAGCTGCATCAAAACGCATCAATGCAAAAGGTATGCGATCATGCAGCCAGCCTAGAACCTGCGCTGGTTTGCGCGAACTTCACCACTGCATCAAAACCCACACGAAAAGTGCGCGGGCGAGGCGGGGGGAAAAGCGTGTTTTGCAGGGGTGCAAGGGATGACCGGGGTTGCGGACAGTCCGGAACGGCTCCTTTCAGAAGCGCTCACTGGAAGACGGACGTTCCAGACCGTGAACCGGCGTGTCAGCTTTGCGCCCCAATTACCGTCATAGAGATCACGCTCCGAGATTCCTGAATCCTGCCTTCGTCGATCCGCGACAATTCAGCCCGTAGGTCGTGAAACTGAGGAGCGCAGCCGGTCCGGCCTAGCCCAGAGGCCGGCAGCCAGAACTTCATTCAGTCACCAAGCGTCGAGTGCTCCTTTTCCAATTCGCCTCGACTGGAGAAGCTGCGGAACGATTGCGGGCATCAAAGCGCGCATCGGGCATTCGTTTTTGGGCATCCAGATCGAAGGTTGGGAAATTGTAACCCCTGCGCGACCCTCGCCCAATCTATGAAGGGCTATCCCGGTACCCGTGCAATGATCGCACGATACAGGAGAATGCTCGTGAACAAGTGGATGAAAATCCTTCCCGTCGCGGCCGCGATTGCGGCGGTGCCGCTTGCGGGCCAGGCGCAGCAGGCGGCGCGGATCACCAAGGAACAGGCGCAGGCCATCGCGCTGAAGGCCGCACCGGGCGAGATCGTCGAGTCCGACTATGAAGAGGAAGATGGCGGCTGGCGCTATTCCTTCGACATCCGCCAGGGCCAGCGCATCCATGAAATCGGTGTCGATGCTGTCTCCGGCAAGATCGTCGAGGACAGCTATGAAGCGCCGGGCGACGCGGACTGATCGCCGGCATGCGCATCCTGATTGCAGAGGATGACGGCGAAACCGCCGGGTTCGTCGAGCGAGGGCTCGGCGAACTCGGCCATAATGTCGTGGTCGCGGGCAATGGCGAGGATGCGCTCCACCTAGGTCTGACCGAGGATTTCGACTTGCTGATCCTCGACCGGATGATGCCGGGTCTCGACGGGCTCTCGGTGCTCAAGCGCCTCCGCGCCGCCGACATCGCCGTGCCCGCGCTGATGCTCACCGCGCTGGGGCGGATCGAGGATCGCGTCGCCGGGCTCGATACCGGCGCCGACGATTATCTGGTCAAGCCGTTCGCATTCAGCGAGCTGGCCGCGCGCGTCCATGCGCTCGGCCGCCGTCGCGCGCCGCAGGTTGCCGAAACCCGGCTGCGGGCGGGAACGGTCGAAATGGACCTGCTGGCGCGCGAAGTGCGACGCGACGGAGAACTCGTCACGCTCCAGCCCAAGGAATTTCGCCTGCTCGAGGAACTGATGCGCCACGCCGGCGAATATGTGACGCGCACCATGCTGCTCGAACGCGTGTGGGACTTTCATTGCGACCCGCAGACCAAGATCGTCGAAACGCACATCAGCCGATTGCGCTCGAAGCTCAACGAAGGCGGCCGTGCCGACGTGATCGAAACCGAACGCGGCGTGGGCTATCGGATACGCGCGGGATGAGGACGCTCTTCAACAGCGCGGCCTATCGCATCGCCTTCGCCTCGTCGCTTGCTTTCGCGCTGGCGACGGCATTGATCGGGATCGCCGTCTTCTATGCCGCCCATGCGGCATTCGTGCGTCAGATGGAATCGAGCGTCGATCAGGCGAGCATCGGCATCATTGCGGAATTGCGCGACGAAGGTGTGCGCGGCGTGCTCGAGGCAGTGCATAATCGCGAGGCGGGCGGGCCGGACGCGCTCGGCTATGCCGTGTTCGCACCATCGGGCACGCGCGTGGAAGGATCGCTCGACACGCCCATGCCCGAAACGGGATGGCGCGACATCGTCTTCCTCGATCCGCACGAAGGCCCCGATCCCGCGCGTGCCAAGACGACGATGCTCCCCGGCGGCTATCGCCTGACCGTCGCCGCCGACAAGGAACCGCTTGAGCAGATCGACGCGACGATCCTGACGATCTTCGGCATTGCCTTCGCCTGCCTGCTCGCGATCGGGCTGGCGGGCGCGCTGATCCTCGGCGCCTATCTGCGGCGGCGGCTGACCCGGATCGAGGCGACCGCGGGCGCGATTGCCGGCGGCGATCTCAGCCGGCGCATGGCGGTGGGGCCGCGCGACGACGAGTTCGACCGGGTGGCTGCCTCGCTCAACGCCATGCTCGATCGGATCGCGGGTCTGATCGCCAATCTGCGGCAGGTGACGAGCGATCTCGCGCATGATCTGCGCACGCCGTTGATGCGGCTGCGCAACCAGCTCGATGCGCTGCACGAACCCGGCGAAAACGATATGCGCAGCGCCCGTATCGACGACGCCGTGGAACGTGCCGACGAGGTGTTGAGGCTGTTCGAAGCGATCCTGCGCATCTCCGAGCTGGAAGAAGGCAGCCTGCACCGCAATTTCTCGTCCGTCGATCTCGGCGCGCTGGTCCGCGACCTCGGCGAGGCGCATGAACCGCTTGCCGAGGACGCGGGCAAGACGCTGCTGGTTCGCGTCGCAGGCGATGCCCGTGTCACCGGCGATCGTGAATTGCTGGCGCAGGCGCTGATCAATCTCATCGAGAATGCGCTTCGCCACACGCCTCCGGGCAGCGCGATCGAGATCGGTGTGCGAATCGAGGCGGGCCGCCCGGTCGCCTATGTCGCCGACAACGGCCCCGGCATTCCCGCCGATCAGCGCGCGCATGTGCTGGAACGCTTCGTGCGGCTGGAAGCGTCGCGCTCGACCCCCGGCAACGGGTTGGGGCTCAGCCTCGCCGCCGCAGTCGCCGCCGCGCACCGCGCCGAACTTCGCCTCGCCGACAACGCGCCGGGGCTCGAAGTCGCAATCGTCTTTCCCAAGGAGCCGAGATGAACCTGCGCAAGGGCATCCTCCCGCTGGCGCTGCTGCTGTCGGGCTGTGCGGTCTATACGCCGCATCCGCTCGACGACACTTCCGCCTCCGTGCTGGCGCCGCCGGTGGCAAGCGTGCTCGAGGCACGGGCGAACGCCATCGCGCGGCCATGGCTGGCACCGGTGACGCTCGACCTGTCGAAGCCGCTCACGCCCGACGCGATCGCGACGGTCGCGGTGGTCAACAATCCCGACCTGAAGGCACAGCGCGTGCGCGCCGGCGTATCCGATGCGCAGGTCTTCGCCGCTGGCCTGCTTCCCGATCCCGGCCTCAGCCTCGGCGCGAGCCAGGTGATCAGCGGCCCCGATCCGTTGCTCGATCTCACCAGCGCGCTCGGCGTCGACATCAACGCGCTCCGCACGCGCGGCGCCACGCGCGCCAGGGCTGAGGCGGAGGCCCGGCAGGTCCGGCTCGATCTCGCCTGGGCCGAGTGGCAGACCGCAGGACAGGCGCGGATACAGGCGGCGAGGATCCAGGGGCTGGAGCGCGTCGTGGCGCTGGCGGTGCAGTCGCGCGATGTCGCGCAGTCGCTGCTGACGCGTATCCAGCGTGCGGCGGGACGCGGAGATGTTGCCGGTGATCGGCTGCAGGCGGCCCGCGTCGCCCTCGTCAGTGCCGCCGATACGCTGCGCACGGCCCAAAGCAATCTTGCCGACGCCCGCGAACAGCTCGCCAGGCTGCTCGGCTTTCCGCCCGGCACGGTGTTCGACCTCGCGCCGATCGCGCTGCCGTCAGCGCCGCCGCCGGTCGAGGCGCTGTTCGCGATCGCCGAGGCGAGCCGGACTGACCTGACGGCGCTTCGCGCCGGATATGAATCGCAGGAAGCGGCGGTGCACAAGGCAGTGCTCGACCAGTTTCCTTCGCTCAACCTGACGATCAACACCAATCGGGATTCGGCGGGCAATCTGCTGGTCGGCCCCGCGGTCGACTTCACGCTGCCGCTCTGGAACCGCAATCGCGGCGGCATCGCCGTCGAGCGGGCTACGCGTGCTGCGCTGAAGGCCGAATATGACGCGCGCCTATTCCAGACCCGCGCTGATATCGGCGCGGCGGTCGCCGGCATAAGCGTGGCGATGGAACAGCGCGCCGATGCGCTCAAGGGGCTGCCGGAACTACGCCGCTACGCCGAAGCGTCGCGCCGCGCCGCCGATCGTGGCGATCTGTCGCTCGAGACCGCGCAGAACGCCGACCAGGCGCTTCGCGACCGGCGCATCCTGATCGCGCAAAGCGAAAACGCCATCGTGCAACAGTCGATCGCGCTCGAACTGCTGACGGGAGCGCCAAGGGAGGCATGGCCCCAATGAAACAACCGCTCATCCTCGTGGCTTTCGCGACCCTCGCAGCCTGTTCGGGCGGTGGCGGCGGTCAGGGCAATTCCACTGCTCCGGTCGCGCTGGTGTCGCTGGGTACCGCGACGCGCGAAAGCGTTGCCGAACGCAGGACGCTGTACGGCGCCGTCGAAAAGGGCGCGGAGGCGCAATATACGCTTTCCGCCCCTGCCGAATCGGTCGTCGGCGGCGTGCCCGCTCCCGTCGGCACGCCGGTCAAACGCGGCCAGCTCGTCGTCCGGCTGCGCCCGAGCCCCGGCACCAATGCCCAGCTTTTACAGGCGCGCAGCGAGTATCAGGCCGCCAGCCAGGCGCTCGCCCGCGCGGAGCGGCTGCGCGGCGACGGGTTGGCGAGCGACGCCGATGTCGAAAGCGCCCGAAAAACGGCGCAGGGCGCCCAGGCCATGCTGCGCAGCCTGACCAGCCAGACCAACGGACTGGCACTGCGCGCGCCGGGCGCGGGTTATGTCCAGTCGGTCGCTGTCAATCCCGGCGACCTTGTTTCGCAGGGCATGACGATCGCCACGATATCGCGCGTCGGAACGCTTCGCGCGCGCTTCGGCATCTCCCCGGCCGTCGCCGGCAAGCTTTCCAGCGGAACGGCGCTCATGATCCGGCCGAGCGACGGCGGCCCGTCGTTCAGCGCGCCGATCCTCTCGGTCGATCAGACGGTCGATCCACAGACCCGGCTCGCATCGGTGTACGTCCGCGTCCCGCCCGAACAGGGACTCGGCCCGGGGCAATCACTGACCGCGACGGTGCCGGTCACTACCGCCAGCGGCGCTGTCACCGTGCCCTATGACGCGCTGCTCAGCGATGGTGGGCAACCCTATGTCTATGTCGTCAAAGGCGAGGTCGCGCACCGCCACGACGTCACGACCGGACCTGCCGGCGGCAATCGGGTCGCCATCACCCAGGGCGTCTCGGCGGACGACAAGGTGGTGACCGCGGGCGGCACCGGTGTCGAGGACGGGATGAAGGTCCGCACCAAGTGAAGTCCGGCCTCTCCCCTCACGACCGCGCGCTCTGGCTCGCGATGATCCTGCTCACGCTCGGCGGCATCTTCGGCGCACTCAAGCTGCCGGTCAGCCTGTTCCCGCATATCGCCTATCCGCGCGTCGTCGTTTCGATCGATGCCGGTGAGCGCGATGCGGCGCAGATGGAGGCCTCGATAACCCGGCCGATGGAAATCGCACTGCGATCGGTACGCGGCGTCACACGCATCCGCGCGACGACGAGCCGGGGCTCGGCCGAGATCCAGTTGAACTTCAATTGGGGCCACAACATGCCCGAGGCGCTGCTCGCGGTACAGGGCGCGATTTCGGAGATTCGCCCTGACCTGCCCGCAGGCATCAGCTACAATGCCTGGCGCGCGGACCCGACGATCTTCCCGGTCTATGGCATCGCGCTCACCTCGCCGACGCTTGATCAGGAGGCGCTTCGCCAGATCGCGATGCTGAAGGTGCGGCCCGCGCTGACCGGCATCGCCGGTGTCGCCGCGGTTGACGTGCTGGGCGGTTCGCAGCGGACGTTCGAAGTCGATATCGATCCGGGCAAGCTGAGCGCGCTCGGTCTCGGCCCCGATGACGTCAGCGCCGCGCTGGGCAAGGCGAATGTCGTGCGCGGCGCGGGACGGCTTCAGGACCGCCATCGCCTTTACCTGCTGCTGGTCCAGAACCGGCTGACCGACCAGAAGGACATCGCCGCGACGACGATCCGGGCGGGAACGACGCAGGGTGGTGGCCTCGTCACGGTAGGCGACGTCGCGACGGTGCGCTCCGCCACTGTGCCCAACTACACGCTTGTTACGTCGAACGGGCAGAATGCGGTGCTCGTCAACGTCCGCCAGACCTTTACCGGCGATACGGTGCAGGTCGCCAATTCGGTCGCCGCGAAGATGAAGACGATCGGCCTGCCGCCCAGCGTGACGGTCACGCCCTTCTACGATCAGTCACAACTCGTCACCGGCGCGGCGAACGCGGTGCGCGACGCGATCCTGCTCGGCGCGGTGCTGGCCGGGATCGTGCTGTTCGTCTTCCTGCGTTCGTTCAGGCTGATGGCGATCACCGCCATGGTGCTGCCTGCCGTGCTCGCGGGTACCTGCGTCATCCTGTTCGCGCTCGGCATGCATTTCGACATGATGACCCTGGGCGGCATGGCGGCGGCGGTCGGCCTCATCATCGACGATACCGTGGTGATGCTCGAACATATGATGCGCCGCATGCAGGAGGGCGAGGCGACCGATCCGCCCGGCCTGCTCGCGGCGGCGGCCGAAATGGGCAAGCCGCTGTTCGGCTCGACCGGCGCGACCATCGTCGTGTTCCTGCCGCTCGCGTTCATCTCCGGCGTCACCGGCGGCTTCTTCAAGGCGCTGGCGGTGACCATGGTCGCCGCGCTCGCCATCTCGCTCATCTATGCCCGCTTCGTGATTCCGCTGGCTTCGGCGCACTGGTTGAAGCCGAAAGACGCCGAAGCGGCCGAAAATGCCGGCGGCTTCATGGGCCGGCTCAACACCCGGTACGAACGGGCCTTCGACAAGACTTTTGTGCGCCCCGCGCTGGTCGTCGCGGTCATCGGCATCGCGCTCGCGGGGGCAGGCTATTATTCCTACAAGCACGTGCCCTCGGGCTTCATGCCCAAGATGGACGAGGGCGGATTCATCCTCGACTACAAGGCGCAACCCGGCGCGGCGCTGAGCGACACCGATCGCCTGCTCCGGCAGGTGGAGCAGATCATCCAGGCGAATCCCGCAGTCGAGAGCTATTCGCGGCGCACCGGCGTGCAGCTGGGCGGCGGCCTGACCGAGGCGGACGAGGGCGATTATTTCATCCGCCTCAAGAGCGGTTCGCGCCAGCCGATCTGGCAGGTGATGGGCGATATCCGGGATGAGATCGACGCCAAGGTGCCGGGCCTCGAGATCGAGACCGCGCAGTTGATGGAGGATTTGATCGGCGACCTGACGGCAGTGCCGCAGCCGATCGAAATCAAGCTGTTCGGGGACAATCCGCAGGAACTCGCCGGCGCCGCGAAAAAGGTCGGCAAGGCGATCGGCGAGATCAACGGCGTCGGCGAAGTCGTCGACGGCCTGCGCGTCGCCGGCGATGCGATCGGCGTGACGGTCGATCCCGGCGCGGCGCTGCAGCAGGGCCTCGATCCCGACACGGTCGCCAGCCAGCTTGAAGCGCTGGTCGGCGGCGCGCAAGCGACTCAGGTGCGCGTCGGCGAGCAGATGATCGACGTTCGCGTGCGCGGCCCCGACGACATACGCCAGCGCGCCAGCCAGATCTCCGAGTTGCCGATTACTGCGCCGGACGGCCATGTCGTGCGGGTCAGCCAGGTCGCCAAGGTCTCCATCATTGCCGGCCAGAAACAGCGCACGCGCGAGGACCTGGCCCCGTTCATCGACGTTACCGCGCGCCTCGAAGGGCGCGATCTGGGCTCGGGCATGAAGGACGTTCGCAAGACCGTCGCGGGCCTCAATCTTCCGCGATCGATCCGCGTCGAATATGGCGGCATGTACGCCCAGCAGCAAAAAAGCTTCACCGACCTTGCCATCGTCTTCACTGCGGCGCTGCTGCTGTCAGCCTTGCTGCTGACGCTGCTTTACGAACGCATCGCATGGACGCTGGCGGCGCTGGTGACGGTGCTGCTCGCCGCGGCGACGGTGTTGTGCGGTCTGTGGATCACCGGCATCGAACTCGACATCTCGGCGCTGATGGGCCTCACCATGGTCGTCGGCATGGTGACCGAGCTGATCGTCTTCTTCTTCGCGGAAATGGACGACGGCCGCCCCATCGATGTCGCGACGCTGAAGGAGGCGGGCGCCAAGCGGCTGCGGCCGATCCTCATGTCGGCACTGATCGCCATCCTCACGCTCAGCCCGCTCGCGCTGGGCATGAGCCGCGGCGCGGGGCTTCAACGGCCGCTGGCGACCGCGATCATCTTCGGCCTTACCGCCGCGGTGCCGCTCGTCCTCCTGTTCCTTCCCGCGCTGGTATCGGTGCTGCCCGGCGGCAAGACCGGGAAGCAAGCGAAAGCCTGAGCCATGTTCAGTTTCATCACCGATCTGCTCGATCAACTCGGCTATGTCGGGATCGCGCTGCTGATGTTCCTCGAGAATGTCTTTCCGCCGATCCCGTCCGAACTGATCATGCCGCTGGCGGGTTTCAACGCGGCCCGCGGGGAGATGAACATCTTCCTCGTCATCCCGTCGGGGAGTATCGGTTCGCTTGCGGGCGCGACCCTGTGGTATTTCATCGGCCGCTGGATCGGCGAAGACCGGCTGAAACGATGGGCCGGGCGGCACGGGCGCCTGTTCACGCTGAGCGCGTCGGATATCGATACCGTCAACACATGGTTCGACCGGCATAACGAGAAGGCGGTCCTGATCGGCCGCCTCGTTCCTGCCGTGCGCACTCTGATCTCGGTTCCAGCCGGCCTGTTCGAAATGCGGCTGGATCGCTTCCTTCTCTTCTCGAGCATCGGCACCGCCGCCTGGACCGCGCTGCTGACGCTGGCGGGCTATCTGCTCGGTGAGCGATATCAGCTCCTGTCGGACTATCTGAACCCGGTGTCCGACGTGATCGTGGGCGGCATCGTGCTGTATTACGTCTACCGGGTCTTCACCTGGAAGCCGCATTGACGGATCACCGGCGTGTTCGGTTTTCAATCGTCCTTTTGGGAAGCCGCCATTCCGCTTCCGGCCAAGGAGACGCGATAATTCGACGCGTGAACGGACGGCAGCTTCCAGCGATTCCATTCGCACCCTTTTTCGGCGGCTTTTCAGGCGACCACCGCCGGCCCGCCGGGGCCGCGAGCGAACGGCAGCCTTTCAATCTTTTAACCTGAAAGGCGCCATTCCGGACCCGCCAACAAAGCTGACATAGCGCCTGCGGCCGAAGTGCGCCCATTTTGGTCGATCAGAGGATGATTTGATGCGTCAGGGAGTGGACCGTCCGGATTCTCTTACTGACCAAGTTTGCCAACAGTTGGGAAGGATAAGCAGCGGCCTTTCGACATTTTCGGCGGCGATTTCGTTTAAACTTTTGGCAAGGCCTAACCTTTAGATCTTGCATGACCATAATCGGGATGTGCCATGAGATTGCGTAACCGCCCCTGGAAACTTCTGGCTTTACTGATTTTTGGGACGATCAGCCTAATATTTTTTGGTACCAACCTCCTTAGTGGTCCAATCGAACTAAGGCGATTGGGGGAGGTGAGTGCCGCAGGGACGCCCATCAAGTTCGTAATCGTAGTTATTGGATATATATTCCTCTGGATGGGTTTGACCTTTATGTGGGTTATATTTGCGCATGAGTGGGGGCGAGATCATCGTCCGCGGTTCAAGCCACCGTTAGATGATCCCGATAAGCGTAGCCCCTTTTAGCTTATCTATGCCCGAACTGCGCCCACCTTTGCCGTTCGGCTCCGGCTTTCCAGCGCGAGTAAGCCGACCTTCAGCCATGACGTGGTCTGGGACAGAGCCGTCGTTTGCGCGCCCGGCCGGGAATGGCAAGTCTCCATCCATACACCTGCCATTCTTGAAGCCCCGATGGTCTTTCTAAGAATGCGCGGAACTGGCCGACAGCGGAAAGTCGCCTTAAAGTTTGAATGTCGCACGAGCGTACAACAGCCAAGCTGATTTCGTCATTAGGCTGTAGCGGCCCTATCTGAACCATCCTTGTCCAGTCTACCAGTTAATCGCTTGCTTCATCATGCTCTGAAGCCCTAAATTCCTGAGTTTGAGAGCGACGGTAGAAGACTGATCGATTGCGCCTTTTCGATGCAGGGCATCGTTGTATACCACTCCTAGCAGAAAGCATGCTTCCGGAACAAGGATACCTATAGATTCCGCAAACTCTAGCTTGTTTGCAGTACCATTACACTCGAGCAGAAACTTTTCTCGCTCCGGCTGAGTCAGGATCTTAGAGTAAGTACACTGCTCGATCTTCACTCGGACGTACGCACATACTGCGAACGGATCGTAGCTTCCGCCGCCAGCCATACACTTGTCCCATTCTTCTTTCAAAAATCCGTAGAAGCCATGACTTTTACCATGTTTCTTTGGCAGTCCGTATGTGGTGTTGAATATCTCTGAGATATCATGGTCAGCGGGATGGTAATGAAGGAAGTGTCGTGACAAGTCTGCTGCCCAACACGTATCATCCCTGTGAGTAATTACCTTCCGCATAGTTTCACTAATTTTCTGCGTCGTGTCTCCAAGGTATACGGTCTGCTGGCGCTTAAGCGCGTAGCCTTTGAAATACAGTGGGTCTAAGTGGGTTAAGAGACAAATGTAAATCTGCCTGCCCTCTTGCCGATACGCATCAATTAACTTGCTCATGAAATATTGAGCAACAACGATGTTTGCATCATCAAGATAATCGAAGACTTCATCGACCAACAGGATGCAGGGCTTCGTGCTATTTGTCTCCCGCGTTCGCAGCAAATTGCAACCGAAGTACAGAAGGTCGCGCTGCCCATTTGAGAGTGACGAGGCGTCGGGGAAATTGACTAGGACGCGACCTTTGGTTTCTTTTATTTCAGCTGTTACCCAAGCCCCGTTGATGTCTCCGATGAAATCTTTCAAAGATTGCAGGCGTCGGGAATAAACGGCGTATTGCAACCATTTTTTCAGGTTCGGCCTGTCGGATTCGCTCAAGTCCATCAGTATGTAGCATATGATGGCGCTATCAAGCCAATTGTTACCTTGCCCGTGCTTCATCACCACATCAAAGACGGCCCTGAGATGCGGCAGTTCGTCAACTTTCTGGGCGTATTTGGCTGCGACCTTGTCGCTAATTGATGCTTTTGTTCCGCTTAACCCCTTTACCGTCTCGATCATTTCTTTGAACAAATCAGCCGATTTTTTTTGCTTAAGCTTATCGATAGAGGCGATCACGCCAAGTAATTCGCTTCTGAGAATCTCATCGTTGCAGCAGGCAGATAGGTTAGGGACTACCTTAGAATTGCCTCCGAATAATGGCTTATACTTATTTATGTTAAAGTTTATTTTTTCTTTGTTAAATGCCACCCCAAGATCAAGTGATGGTATCTCTAAGTAAGGCTTCGCAATCGTGAAGCCGTTTATTTTTGGAAGTTTAGCCTTTGGCTCAATGTTAGACTTAATTACATGAATATCAAAGCTCCCTGATATCTCATTGAGGTTTGAATTCGCATGCAATGTATTTCCGTCGTACTCAATAGAAAGACGTGATACTGCCGCCTCTTTTTTCTTGTGCTTATCTTTTTCGTCGACGTTGAGCTTGCTGCCTCTAGCGCAGTTGAAAGCCGTAGATATGCTGCTTTTGCCAAAGCCATTTGGGGCAACAACAATGTTAGTGCAATTTGGGCGAAGATTAACCGTCAAACTCACCTTTTCAAAACCACGAATATTTTCGATGTGAATTTTCGAGATCGTCATACCTAACCCAACGAATCGCCAGCCTTTTTAAGGCTTCAAGTTTAAGGCGAATTTCCGTGCTTCAGCAAGCGACAGGCGTGTTCCCAGTGTTGTCTGAAGCAGCCGTCGAAAGCCTTCTTATTTGCGGCAACTTAGCGTCTTCAAAGCTCGAATGTCGTGGTTGGACGGTCGTGTCCCACGGGGTGGTGTAGGAAGGTTTCCCTGAGAGGGTGGCCACCGTCGATCTTCTGGTAGGGTTCGGATGCGAACTCGAACCTGATCCTGCCATGGATCGACGGTTCCTACACCACCCCGTGGGACACGACCTGGTTGGACAGTTAATGGAGTGAGGGTAGGCAATTGGGAGGCTTCGTTAATATCACGACCGCTTTCCGGATGAGATTAGCCTGGGACTTATGACTGAAATGGGCGCCTAGCCGATCGGCAGCTATCCTCCCTCCGACAGACCGATTTTGGCGTCAGCCGACGTTTCTTTCGCCATATCAGAACGGCCTGAGGTGGTCGAAACCAGAAGGCGGGATCTGGGATGAAGCTGCCGTTTCCGATGTTGACCCAAACGGCGGGTACAGATCTGAAAGGGCCCTCTCGCGTAGGCGCCCTTATCTCTCATCAGCCGCAACGTAGTAGCAAAGACGATCACTCGAGCGCCTCGTCGGCTTGGAAGCTTTGCCGATACTGCGCCGGTGTCACACCGAGGCGCGCCGCAAAGGCGATCCGCATCCGGTCTGCCGTGCCGAAGCCACAGTCGAAGGCAACGCTCTTGAGCGGCAGACGGGTAGCTTCGAGAAGCATCCGGGCCGCGTCAATCCGAGCCCGCTCCACGAACTCGTGTGGAGTGATGCCGGTCTCTCTCACGAACTGGCGGGCGAGATTGCGTGGGCTCATTCCCGAGGCTTCAGCAAGCGACTGGAGGGTGTGTCGCTGGCCGACGTTGAGTATGACGTGATTCTGCAGTCGAGCTATCGCTGACTGCGGATCCGCCGGGGCGGACAGATAGGGGCTGAACTGGGATTGCCCCCCCTGGCGCTGCGCCAGCACGACCAGCCGCTTCGCGACCGCGACCGCGACCGAAGCTCCGTGGTGCTGCCGCACCAGAGCCAGTGCCAGATCGATGCCTGCCGTCACGCCCGCGGATGTGATCAGAGGACCGTCCGAGACATAGATAAGATCGGGTTCGACGCGCGCAGAGGGGAAAGCCTCCGCAAGCTTGGCGGCGATCTGCCAATGGGTCGTCACCCGACGACCATCCAGCAAGCCAGCGTGACCGAGCGCGAACGCACCCGTGCAGATCGACCCATAGACGGCGGCTCGCGTCGGCATCTCTCTAAGCCATGCCGTCATTTCCAGGTCAGGTTCGACGTGCGGCAAGTCGGGACCGCCTGCCACGAGCACGAGATCGAACGGGCTTTGAGCCTCATGGAAACTCAGGTCGGGCAAAAGCTGCATGTTGTTCGATGCTCTGAGCGGCGCGCGGTCTCGCGCAACGAGCAGAGTCTCATAGCGGCCTTCCGGTGAGACGAAGCCATTTGTCTCGGCAAAGACGTCGATCGGGCCCGCGACGTCGAGCGCCTGAACGCCAGGATGCACTACCAGCGCGACCTTCAGCACGCCCATGGGGCTGCTCCTGTGAGTTGGCAAGATTTCACGTGCGCTTGTCCTGAATCGCAGCCTCGCCTTCGTTGAGTCCGGCCCGGCGCGACGCCAATAAGGTGGGAGACGGTCGAGCCGCCGAAGCGGCGACGATCAGTGACTACAAAAGACGAACGATTGTGCGCGCTCGCTCGCGCCATGGAGGCTTTGTGGAAAATCAACTCGCATCGCATGAAGCAATCGCCGGAATCGCTGTGCCCGACAGCGCGATCGCACGCGCCGCCACGCAACTGGTACGGGACACCGAGGACGAGCTGATGTTCAATCATAGCCGCCGCGTCTTCTTCTGGGGCGCGCTCACTGGAAAGCGCAAGTCCATCAGCTTCGACGCCGAGCTTCTCTACCTAGGGGCGATGTTCCACGACATAGGCCTCACGCCTGCCTATTCAAGTCCGAACCTCCGCTTCGAAGTGGATGGGGCGAATGCCGCCCGCGACTTCCTCGAGAGCTACGGCGTGGACGAGAGAGACGTGGAGGACGTGTGGACCGCGATCGCGCTCCACACGACGCCTGGCGTTCCCGAGCACATGCGCCCGACGATCGCGCTTTTGACGGCCGGAGTCGAAATGGACGTGCTGGGGATCGCCTACCACGACTTTACCGCGGAACAGCGACAACATGTCTGCGAACACCATCCGCGCGAAGTCAACTTCAAGGAATGCATCATCTCGCATTTCGCGGACGGCATCATAGGCAAGCCGGCGACGACATTCGGAAACGTGAAGGCCGATGTGCTTGCGCTCAGGGATCCGGAGCATTTCGTTCGCAGCAACTTCTGCTCGTTGATCCTCGGTTCACCGTGGCCGAACTGACCGACACTTCAGGAGCCCAACCCAGGCGATCCTTCCTACGCTGAGGGAAAAAGGCTGGGGCCGCATCGTCAACATCACCAGCCTCGTTACCACGGGCACTCCGCTACGTAGCGGCTATGCTGCGGCTAAAGCGGCCTTAAACAGCCTGACGCGCACCTGGGCGATGGAACTGGCGCAAACCGGGATCACCGTGAACGCAGTGGCACCGGGGCCCGTCGAGACGGAAATGTTCCGCCGCAACACGCCTGCGGGAAGCGAGGCCGAGGCTCGGTTTCTGGCGATGATCCCGATGCGGCGCTTCGGCAAACCCGATGAGATCGCCGCAGCGGTCGAGTTTCTCCTCTCCGAAGAAGCGGCCTTCATCACCGGCCAGACGCTCTTCGTGGACGGCGGCGGGTCGATCGGCACGATCTCCAACTAAGAGCGGGTGCTGGCTAGGCCAGGGGACAGGACGCTGTGACGGCGGCCTTCAGCTTGGCTGACACGTGGAGACCTTACCGCGAACTGTCGCAGATTTCGGCTGGCGCCGCTGGCAAACGAGGAACATGAGTTCGATGGGCCTTGGGGCGGGCATCATTGGTCTCACCTTGATGCTGTTTTTCAGGCCGTTGCCGGAGACCTGCAATCCTTACCGGGCGAACGCCGAGTCTCGTCCCCACGAAATCGTCGTCGGCTATCCGTGTCAAGAAATCGGCTATAATTCAACGGGAGCGCCGGACGACCGTGTGGCAGGTCGCTGAAGCTGGAACTCGTCTGACGGCGGCCTGACGATCCGTGTAACCTCACGCGTGTCCGCTTCCGGGATCGCCATCGCGATGTCCGAGCGACTGAACCTAGGGCCCGCTGCTGCCGGAGAGTATACATTCGCGCCAGCGGCAGGTCTCAACGGCAGCGGCCGTTCGGCAGGTCGCGGCGAACGACTGAACCTGGTCGGCTGCTGCCCCTTCGACCGGCAGCAACAGCGTGGCAAGTGCCGCCAACATTCCTGCCGTTCAGAGGCTCGGGAGGCATCGTCGAAAGCGGTCTGATGTTCATGTGCCCGCATCGGCTCCCCGACAGGATCGAGGAGCCAATAGCGGCCAAGCTCCAGGGATCGCGAACTGTGAAACGCAGCTATCCTATAGGATTGCTGATCAAAAAGGGATTTTGTGCGGGTCCCCATTCGCATTGTAAGGATCCGGCTGCCGCGCCTGTTCGAACTCCAAATATTATTCCTGAATTCGTGCAGTGATATTTCGTCCATGTGCTAAAGAGCCTTCATCACCTGATTTCGAACAAGCTCCACGTGACAGAGGGATAAGTTTTTACCCTCGCTTGATGCAGGAGCGCGCGCCATGTGCCTCAATCAATTACTTCAGGACGAACAAATCGCGCTGATGCGATATTCCGCCGCGACCGATCCGACGGAGATCGATAGATACGGACACACGATCGAAACCATCGGCCTGTGCCTGGGATCTTTCCCTTATCGCCACCGTCCCTATTTCCCCCGGAATGCGACGGGGCGGCTGATTGCATCTTCCCACCTGCGGCCTTCTGCCGACCTCTCGATCCGGAACAACCAAGCTGGAGCCGTCTGAAATGGCCAAATCACAAAAACGCAGCAATCGCGAGCTTCGCAAGCCCAAGGTGGCAAAGCCGAAGTCGCCCACGGCACTCGCGGTCCAGGAAACGTCCGCGGTAAAGATGATCGTCAAGCCGAAAGGCAAGCACTGAGATGGCTTGCACACACCCGCGCTCCGAATCGCCTTTATCGGCAATGCCCTTCCGCGCCGCTGCGGCATAGCCACCTTCACGAGCGACCTGGAACTCGCGGTCGGGGCGCTCGACGAGATCGCCGAAACGACAATTGTCGCGATGTGCGAGCCGGGTGCTGACCACGCCTTTCCTTCAATCGTCGGAAAGACGATCCGGCAGGAGGAATCTGGCGACTATCGGGCAGGCGCAGACTTCATCAACCGCGAAGGGTTCGATCTCGTTTGCCTGCAGCATGAGTACGGCATCTTTGGCGGTGACGCGGGCGCGCTCGTCCTCGACCTGATCGCCAGGCTCGACGCTCCGCTCGTCACCACATTGCACACGGTGCTCGACCGGCCGAGCGCGGCGCAGCGCCGGGTCATGGATGCCATGATCGCAGCATCCGCTCGCGTGATCGTCATGGCCCGCAAGGCCCGTGAGATACTGATCGAAACCTACGGCGCCGACCCGGACCGGATCGATATCATCGGGCACGGCATTCCCGATGTTCCGCTCGTTTCGTCACGGGACGCGAAAGAACTCTTGGGTTTTGCCGGGCGCAGGGTCATCCTGACCTTTGGGCTGATCAGCCCGAACAAGGGAATCGAAACGATAGTCGAGGCGATGCCGGAAATCGTCAAGCGATCCCCCGACGTCGTTTATGTGGTGATGGGCGCGACTCATCCGATATTGCACGCCGAAGAAGGGGAGCGATATCGCGACAGCCTGGTGGACCGCGTTCACGAGCTTGGCCTCGACGACCATGTCGTCTTCATCAACCGCTTCGTCGATCGCCCCGCACTGCTCGAGCACATCGCCATGTGCGATGTCTATGCCACGCCCTATCTGGTGGAATCGCAAATGACCTCGGGCACTCTGGCCTATTCGCACGGCGTGGGCCGCCCGGTCGTCTCCACGCCCTATTGGCATGCCGCCGAACTGCTGGCCGACGGATCGGGCGTGCTGGTCCCGTTCGACAATCCTGCCGGCTTCGGACCGGCGATAGCGGCCCTCCTGGGTGACGAAACGCAGCGTCTGGCGATGGGGCGCAAAGCCTATGCCGCCAGCCGTCCAATGACATGGGCCAATACGGCGCACCGCTATGCCGCCAGCTTTCGCGCGGCCTGCCGAGAGGGCAGGCTTGCGACATGCCCCGGGCCGGGCACGCTCGCCGGTCCCGCCCCGAAAATATCGTGTGCGCTGCTCGATCCAACGCTCCCGGCCATGGCCCTCGAACATTTTACCGCCATGTGCGACGACACCGGCATGTTCCAGCATGCTGTCCATGCCATACCCGACCGCAACCACGGATATTGCATTGATGACAATGCGCGAGCGCTGCTGCTGTGCTGCAGCCTTGCCGGGGGACCCGATGCGCCGCTCGCTGGCCGCCTGTCGTCGACATTCGCGGCCTTTATCCAGCATGGCTGGAATCCCGACAACCGGCGCTTTCGCAACTTCATGGGGTTCAACCGGCAATGGCTGGAGCCCGCGGGATCGGAGGACAGCCACGGACGCACGCTTTGGGCGCTCGGCACCTATAGCGCACATACCTGTGCGCCGGGACGCGCGCGCTGGGCGAAGGGGCTCTTCTACGAAGCGCTGGAAGGCGTGGCAGCCTTCACATCCCCGCGCGCATGGGCGTTCACCCTGCTCGGTCTCGTTTCCTATTGTGCGGCATACCCCGAAGATCACGCGGCTGCGCGGACGCGGGTTCAGCTCGCCGGCCGCCTGGAAGGACTGCTGCGGGCGAACGAAACCCCGGAATGGACATGGTTCGAGGATGGCCTGAGCTATGACAATGCGCGGTTGCCCCAATCCCTGATCGTCACGGGGGCCGCTACGGGCGCGCCGCATCTCGTCGATGCCGGGCTCCGCAGCCTGCACTGGCTCATTGCGATGCAGACCGCGCCGCAGGGGCATTTCCGGCCTGTCGGATCGCACGGTTTCCTGCAGCCACCCCGCAGTACGCCGCAGCCTTTCGATCAACAGCCCCTGGAAGCGTGTGCAACGATTGCGGCCTGTATCGCGGCGCGGGGCGTCGATCCCGATTTCCCGTGGCGAGCGGAGTCGGAGCGTGCCTTCGCCTGGTTTCTCGGCGCGAACGACCTGGCCGTCGAGCTTGTCGATGTCGCAACCGGGAGTTGCCGCGATGGGCTTCATCCCGACCGGGCCAACGAAAACCGGGGAGCGGAATCGACGCTGTCCTATCTGCTTGGGCTGGCCGATATGAAGCGGCTGGATGACGCGGGCTGCCCGACCGCAGCACCACGGGCCATGCGCGCGACCACACCGCTGCCGATAGGCACCGTCGATGCGTGAGGCTGGCACACCGCACGCGCCTTTCTTCAATCGGCAGGCGCTCCATCTGCGGCCCGATCCATCGCGCGTCGTCGTTCGCCCGTTCCGGCCTGCGGTCGAACCCAGAGATCTGAACCCCGTCGACAAGACGCGGGCCAATCACATCGTCGATCGCGTCCTCGCCCTTGGGGAGGACGAAACGCTGGAACTGCTTGCCGCAACGCTGCGGAACTTCGACGACCGGCACCGAAATCTGCCTGCGATCTTCGAACGGCGCGCGGCGGAAATGGAGGACGCCCTTGCCAGCCACGCGGCCTTTTCGAAAGCGCAGCGCCAACTCGTCGGCGCCTATTTCCTCCATGAATACAGTTTCGAGGCGGCCGCCCTTTTCAACCCCAGCATCGTGCTGCATCCGGACCAGTCGGGATTGGCCGAGGATTGCGGCCGCTTCATTCTGAGCCTGCGCGCGGTCGGCGAAGGCCACATCTCGTCCCTGACCTTCCGGTCTGGAGTACTGGCCGCCGACGGAACGGTCTTCATCGACCCGCCCGAACGGCTTGCCGGCACGCCGGAGGTGACGGCCCGTCTCGGCGATCATCTGGAACTCACCTTCGATCCCGACAGCGATATTGCCGAGCGGGTGATCTTCCCCGTCACCGATATGCAGGCGAACGGGATCGAGGACGCCCGCTTCGTGGCTTTCAGGGATGAGGGACGAACCACCTATTATGCGACCTATACCGCCTACAGCGGTCGCGGCATTCGTTCCGAACTGCTTGAAACCAGCGATTTCCTTTCGTTTCGGATGGCACCACTCAAAGGCGTTGCGGCGCGCAACAAGGGCATGGCGCTGTTTCCCCGCAAGATCGGCGGACGCTACGCGATGATCGCGCGCCACGACAATGAAAGCCTTCACCTCATCACCTCCGACACTCTTTACGATTGGGGGCTGGGCGAGGTGATCATGAAGCCCAAATATCCGTGGGAGTTTGTCCAGATCGGCAATTGCGGCTCACCCATAGAGCTTGACGAGGGCTGGCTTCTCTTCACCCACGGCGTCGGACCCGTGCGCCACTATTCGATCGGCGCCGTCCTCCTCGACAAGCAGGACCCGTCGCGTGTGATCGCTCGCTCGCGCGAACCGCTCGTCCAGCCGGAAATTGCCGAGCGACAGGGGTATGTTCCCAATGTTGTCTATTCGTGCGGCGGCATGAAAGTCGGGGAGCGCATCCTCCTGCCCTATGCCATTTCCGACGCTTTCTCGACCTTCGCCACGATCAAGACGGCCAGGCTTCTCGAACTTCTCAAAGACTGAAAGGCAGATCTTGCGGTCTACGTGAAGGGGCACTTTCCGCCACCGATCTCTCATTCCGCCGTTTTGGGATTCGAATGTGTGCGATGGCCGCAGTTTGGCCGCGTCCGTGCGAAACAAGTCATTGCACTCGGCGCACGCGGGAGCAGACGAAAGCGCGATGTGCCGCTTAGCCATTGGCGTGCTGTGTCGCTATGGGAAGACATGATCCAGATTCTAATCGATGCCGACGCCTGTCCGGTAAAGGACGAGACCTACCGGGTTGCTGCCCGCTACAAGGTACCGGTCGTTGTCATAAGCAACAGCCCGATCCGCGTGCCGCGCGATCCGCTCATTTCGCGCAAGGTGGTGAGCGACGCCTTCGACGCAGCGGATGACTGGATCGTCGAGCATGCCACCACAGGCACTGTCGTAATCACGGCGGACATCGTGCTGGCGGACCGCTGCCTGAAACTCGGGGCGGCGGTCATCGCTCCGACCGGCAAGCTATTCACCAGTTCATCGATAGGCAGCGCCATCGCGACAAGGGCGATCATGGCCGACCTGCGCGTCGGCGGCGATATCGTGGGTGGACCGCCCCCATTCAGCAATGCCGACCGCTCACGCTACCTGTCGAGTCTCGACGAAACGTTGGTGAAACTGCGACGGCAGGCTTGATGCCGGTCGCCGCGCCGCGGCCGGGATTCCGTTCAATAGGAAAGCGGCGTGGGGCGCGAATGCATGAAAGCGAAACGTTTCACTCGGCCCTCGATCAGGTGCTTGGCGAGCACGCGCCGCATGATCGCGGCGCCGTCGCCGGTTACAGTGACCACATGGGTGCCGCCGGCGGGAAGCGGCTCGATCGCGCTGATGGCGACGTCCGCCCCCTCACAGTGCGCGATGACTTCGGCTTCGGTGAGAGCCACATTCATCGCCCGGCTCATGGCGAGAGCCTCCCGCGAGCGGCCGCCAGCGGGGGTGTGCGGGCACCAAGGTGCTGCTGCAGCGCGCCGAGTCGCGAAGCGAAGCAGTCTGCCTGTGCGGCATATCGGCGATGCTCGCTGGAGGTTTCGGTTCGATCCGCGCGGATCAGCGCGATCTGGTGGCGGGAAAATAGTTCGTTGAGGTCCACAGCACCCCTCCCGTCATGTAAGCGGGAGCGCGCATGGTCTCTCTGCCGCGCGCGCCTACGGAATACGAATGCGCGCAGTGTTCAGTAACATGGGGATTCCTGCCGGAATTACAAGCATCGAAGAGTGCCAGGATCAGGACAGCGCCTACCCCTGCCCGCCCTCATGTGTATGGTGAGGACCACACCCGCCTGAAGAGCGGCCATTGGCTGGCTCAGATTGGATCGTCGAGAGCTGCCATACATTCACGCACTAGCCCGCCTCGGGGTTGTTTCCAGTTGGAGGCGAAATAACAATTGAGATCGGTAGTTCTGCAGGTCTGCGGGGTCGTGCTGGCGTCGTCACTCGCATCATCGCAGGCCAGACACCGTCAGATCGTTGGCAATTATTCCGTTCCATTGGGTGGGCTCAAAGGTTTCAAGCGGGCTGCCGGCGACACGCCCATCGCGCCAGACCCAGTGCGTAGGCGTGGTTGTGTCGAAACTGAAACCGGGCGACAGCCATAACGGCTCTGCCAGGAGTGCATACCGGACTTCAGTCCGGCGCATGAGCCGCACCAAGCCGGCAGGCGTGCGTCGGAATACCTCCCGCCGTTTAAATGGAGTGATGGGATTTAGTGAAAGGCGCCAACCCCCACCATCGAAATGAAAGGCTCGAAAGGCTGGATCGTAATTCCACCGTTCGACCACGAGAATATCGGTACGCACATCTCGCACCATCTCGTCATGCAAGCACAACCCCTCCCGCCGGAATTCATCCAGTTTATCCCACAGCGGTGGTGGCGGGGGTGGAACGTCGCGTCCAGTTTCTGCGCTTGAGGCATACACCATTTGCAAACGAGCGCGGTTGCATTCCGGACCGATCGATCCGAGTGAAAAGCGATGAGCGGGGCTGGGCAGTTCGGGCCCATTTGACAGCTCGTCGAGCGGCACTTGGGTAATGCTCTTCGCGGTGCGTGAAAATAGAAGCCGCTGGCAAGTGTCCGAACATTTACCCGGAGAGCCTAAGCCCCTGTCAATTGCGTGGGTGATCGAAAGATTTGGCCGCAATATTGGAGGGGTACCGTGATCTTGCGCGATCAGGAGCTGGACGCGTCGTTCGGTGATTCCGTTGGCCCACCATGGAATGCCAAAGCCGGCGGCCAGCGGGAGTATGGCGGCCACCGCTAACATCGCTAGATGCGGCGTCCTGTCTGACAGTCGGCGCAGGATCGCATAGATTGCAAGCGTCGGCGTTAAATATAGCCATGCCCCCGGCATAAGGGCGATAAGCCACCCCAAGGGAATGCCGATAATCGTCAGCATGAGCAGAACGATTACCACTGGCATGAAAAGCGCGCAGCCCGCTCCCAGTGTCAGCAGCAACCAGGAATAAAGAAGGCGCCGATCGAATGCATGCATGCTGTTCAAACTTCCGGAGCAAGATTCAAATGATATTTTGGGTGGCGACACGAGCGCATTTCCGCACCTATTTGTTTCGCGCCCGTTTTCCCCGGCGGCCGACTTGGCGCAAGGTTACAGAAATTGGAAGAATTGGATTATGCAATCCTCGACCGCGCCGTATTGCGCAAGTGGCCGCCGCCGCCAGCACAGCGGCCATTCCTCGATCATGTCTGCATCGTCCAAATCGGCCGCTCATTCATCTGGCCAATTATGACTCCACCTGGGCCGGTTCCTGACTGTCCGGTAGTAGGAAGAAAATGGGGAAAGCTGACGCGGAGTCGTGCCGGCGCGCGAGTTGCCTCCGCCTCAATCTCGGTCCTCAACGGCCATCCTTGAGTGCCCCGACACCAGTCTCTCTTTCATCTTCCGGCGACGTAGTTCGTTGGGTTGGTCGAGCGGCAGGGCATGCGAAGCAGACTATGTTTTCTTGGAGGGGAGGCCAGCATATGCGATGTCCAGCTTGTCTTCTAATTCTATTGTCAGGGAATCCACGACCTCCAACACCGCGTCAATATCGGAATAAGTTGACGGCAGACCTTGGCGTACAAACATCCCGTCATGTCCAGTTTCTATCGGGTAGAGCCCCCTAAATGCCCGCGATAAAAGGTCACGGCAAAAATCTACGACGCGGGCTCCTGAGTAGCCAGATTCGGCCAGGTCGGGCCGAAGCCCAACCGCTTTTCGATACGGCTTGTCGAGCTCCCAATAACGATCATTGCATTGCTCAATGCGATCATAGAGTTCGCGTAGCCGCATGGCCGATATGTCTTGGCGCGTCTCGATGGACAGCGACGCTAGTGAGGTTACTTGCACGTTCGTCAGGTTTGCTGCTTCGACCGCCCCAACCTGAAAACCTGCCTCACACAGCAGGATGCCTCGATCGGCCCCAAGATCGCTTACGATCTCGCGCAATCCCAAAACATGTAGCTTGGAAACAGCCGACTTCCAATGCTTGCATTCTACGAGCCAAAGCACTTCAAAGCCAACATGCTTCGACTTAACCACCACGTCTATATCATGCGTCGTTCGAACGCCGGTTAGCTTCGCATCAGTTTCGGCCGACAACCCGAGAGAGCGGAAAAACTCAGCTGCTTCTTCCTGATACTCTTTCCAGTCGTCTGCCATTCCGATCACGCCTTTTCCTAGCTATCATATTCAACTTGGCATGAGGCTCCAGTGTCCGCCACAAAAAGCCAGTAAAGAAAATGATGTCTACGCGACAACAGCGCCCAGATGACGGCAGATGAGCCGTTAGGATACTGTCCGCTACTGATTGACCTGAATGCCATAGTGCACAAAGTTGCCAGTGCAGCCATCAGTGCGTGACGGCAAACCGTAGTCGATGTGGACATGGCCGTTCGCGGTCGCATTGGCGCTAGATATTCCTTGAAAGGAATATAGAATACGAATATCGACCCTGGAAAGGATCTGTTTGTATGAAAAATTTGGCCGGCAAAGTCATCGAAGCGAGGGCAGTTGCATACGGTGGTGACGTTGGCGTGGCCGGACCGGAACTTCGTCGTCTTCGCCTGCTCTCGGGGCTAACGCAGGAGCAGCTAGCCGTTCGCATGGACGTTCAACAAGCCGCCGTTTCGAAGATCGAAAAGGGCGGTGAGATTTACCTGAGCACCGTACAGCGATATGTCGAGGCGCTCGGGGCCTCTCTGCGGGTCAATGCCTGCTTCCCAGCCGATGCACCGATTTCATTGAAATTGTGCGATACGTTCGATATAGAACATGGAAACGATGACCAATTGGTACTACCGATCCTCGGAGATGACCCTTTTAGACCGCAGCGCGACGTCGTTCTTTCAATTAAACCGAAATATTCGAAAAGCATTCTGGATGGTCGCAAGACCGTTGAATTACGCCGTCGATTTCCTGTGTCCGCCCCGAACGGAACGCTTGCGTATATTTACTCCACATCCCCTGTGAAAGCGATGGTTGGCACTGCCGCTATTCGTGATGTTCTCAAGCTTCCTATCGAACAACTTTGGGCTGAATTCGAGTTTGCTGCCTCGATAGAGCGCGATCAGTTCAATGCGTATTTCGAAGGTCTCGAACACGGATTTGCTTTGATTCTTGATGACGCGAAGGCTTTCTCACGTCCGCTTCCTCTAAATGAATTGCGCGAAAAATTCGGCTTTGAGCCTCCGCAATCCTTCCTTTACGCAAAGCGTGACCTGCGAAAGGCCCTTCGAGATGAGCCAGCAATCGTATCTCATTGATACGAACATTCTGATCGGCCTGGAAGACAACCACAAGGTAGAGGCCGCATATGCGAGGTTCCACAAGCTCGCATCAGCGCACAAGGTCAATGTCTTCGTCCACGAGGCTGCAAGTGAGGATATCGCGCGTGACAGAGATTCGGCGCGGCGGCAAATTTCGCTCAGTAAAATCGAGAAATATCTTGTTCTGAAGAAGCGTCGCGGTCTCTCGACGGACGAACTTGCCTTAGCTTACGGCCCTCTCAAAAAGCCAAACGACCTCGTCGATGCGACTCTTCTCCATGCGCTTGAGAGTGGCGCTTCAGATTTTCTTGTCACCCAAGACAAAGGGTTGCACGAACGGGCGCAAAAGCGCTCGACCGAACTCGGGCGCCGTGTTCTTTTCATCGCAGATGCAACCGATCTCCTGGTCCAGACCTATGAGCCAAAAGAGGTCCCAATCCGCCATGTCGGAGAAGTTCAGGCACACGAGATCGACCACAAGGATGGGTTCTTCGACAGCTTACGGGACGGATATCCAGAGTTCAATGAGTGGTGGCGGGAGAAGTGTGTCAAACAGCACCGCGCCTGCTGGGTCGTCTACGATGACGACAAACTCGTCGGTCTGATCGTTCGGAAGGATGAGACTGCTGATGATACGGATGCCGTAACAACAGCTGACAAGATCCTGAAAATCTGCACATTCAAAGTAGCCCCTGAAAAGCGCGGCGTTAAACTTGGAGAGCTGCTGCTGAAGCAAGTCCTGTGGTATGCGCAGACGAACGGCTATGGTCTCGCCTACCTCACCACCTACCAGGACCAAGTCTCGTTAATGGACCTCTTGGAGTTCTACGGGTTTCAGAACGCTGGAACGAACGACCAGGGTGAATTCATCTACGAGCGAGCTTTTTCGCAAGACGGTCTCGACCGAAGCTCAGATGTGACCGACTTCGATTTGGCTCGTAAATGCTATCCAAGATTCCTGCTGGACCGGGAAACGCGCGGCTTCGGCATCCCGATTAAAGAAGCATACCATGACACGCTCTATCCCGACCTATGGCGGCCACGGCAGCCAGATTTGTTCGTAGGCGCATCCAAGGCTGATGCCCCAACCCGTCCCGGGAATACTATTCGCAAAGTGTATTTGTGTCGGGCACAATCAAAGCTGGGTCCTGCCGGTTCGGTGTTATTCTTCTATAAAGGGGTTTCACAGGAACCGCCTTCACAGGCGATCACGACGCTCGGCATTTTGGAAAGCGTTAGTCTGGCCAGATCCACAAAAGATTTGATGCTTCTCACTGGAGGCAGGTCGGTTTACAGCGAGAAGGAACTCGCCAGCTGGAATGCGACGGAAAGGCGACCGGTGAAGGTAATCAATTACCTCCTCGTCGCATATGTCGATCCGCCGATTTCGTTAGACGAACTGCGTACAATGGGTGTCGTGAACGGCCATCCTCAGCAATCGATTTATGAGTTGCGACACGCTCAACTGGTCGATCTCGTCAACCGTTCGAATCTAGTGTTCGATGTATGAGTCAGAAGATAATCGCAGTGACCGGTATATCTGGCGTCGGCAAGACAACATTCATTCGCAAACTAGCCGAAAAAATGTCATTTCAGCACCTTACTGGTGGAAGCCTAATCGCTCGAGCGCAGGCGGGCAGAGCTATATCGCGAGATGCGCTTAGGCAATTTGACCTTGACGAAAATCAGCGACTTCTGGTCGAAGGTTTCATGGTGGCCCGAGACCGATCTGCCGAGATGGTGGTCTTTGACGGACATACAGTCATAGATGGGCCTGCTGGATTGGCGACGATACCAGTCGATGTATTCGAAGCTTTGGGCCTCTGTCTAGTAGTGCATCTCGAAGCCGAACCTGCCGTCATCCAACGCAATCGAAAACAAGATTCACGTCGGGAAAGACCCTCGTTAAACCTCGATGTCCTTCGCAATCACCAAATATATTCACGACGGCACGCAATGGCTATTGCACAGGCCCTTGGCGTCGACTGCTTAGTCATCCAAGCTGAGGAGATATCAAAGCTAGAAGCCTGCCTGACGTCTTGAGGTCTGGCGACTTTTCATCACGAATAAATTTCAAAGTCGTGAGGCATCGTTTCTGCCATCATCAATCCGAACAAATGTCCGCTTTCCATCATTGGCGTTCGGCTACTGAACAACCGAGTTTGGGGCGCGAAGCTGACAGGTGGGTTTGCCGTCTGGAATGTCCGCTATCCAATCTGCGCTCTCGAAAGGCGACTTTCCGGACTGTCCGCATGAGCTGTCGTTCCCGAGCCTGAAATTGGCTCAATGGTGGCTTCGATCACTCTGCGCCGCATAGGAAACTCTAGGACCAGTGCAATACAGCGGATACCCCTAGGGGCAGGACGGCCAACTTGAAAGAGGCGCAGCCAAGCCAATTCCGGTGCGTGACCATAGCTACGCGCGAGATGCCCGTACTCAAGGCTTCTCAGCACTCAATGCCTTATCGACCAGACTGCGAATTGCTTCTGCCCGGGAGGGGATTGGCTTTTGCTTTCCCCGCCAATCATCAAGACGGTCGATCCAACTGTGCGTAGCACGCATTTCGAAGCGGACGGACAACTGTTCCTCGGTCATGGTAATTACGTAACACCCATTGACAGTGGGGTCAACTTACGTAACCAGTGGTGAACCGGTTGAAGGCGGCCACCTCCAACCGGTTCTGACCACAATTCGTTTATGGAGAACGATCATGGCTTTTGCCGCTTTACCGTTGCGCGCCCTTGCTGCGCAAGAAGGGCAGGTATTTCAAATTACCTTTGGGGAACTGCGGGACATTCGGGCTACTTTGAGGTTTGATGCCATCGGCCTCGATCATCTCCTTCTCTCAGGTCTTGTTGTGAGGTCGAAATGACCGAGGCTAAAAGAAAACCTGTGTATCGAGCAACGCCAGGATGCCGGCTCGGCTGCGAATTATGCGAGGTGAGTTGTGCCGTCGCCACCAGAATTCGCGATGATATCGCTGCTCAACTCGTCCGGGCTGAAGCCGCTGTTCTGGCCATGCGTCCTAAAATACGGATGACCCGGCACTGAGTTTGCCTGCTGTTTACGATCGTCTGGATAGCAACGACACTTCACCATTAAGTCTCTGAAGTGTGCAGGTTTTCCGCACAGGTAATTTTTCTCTTTATTTGTAGGAAAAGGTCCCTTAGGCCGAGGCCATGCCTCTTCCAGCCTCCCTCTTCCAAGGTCGCTACACCCGCCAGCAGATCGCAGATGCGGTTGGAATCGCAAGCGATCTGCTCGCCTACTGGATCAGGGAAGGCCTGCTGATCGCGGCCGAAGGCGAAGGACTTGGCAAAGGCAAGCACAGGTTCTTCGGGTTTGAGGCCGTGCACATCGCGGCAGTGTTGAAGGAACTTGGGCGTTACGGCGTCCAGACGGCCGGGCTGAAGCAGGTGGCGTCGCTTCTATGGGGTGTCTTCGCCTTTGGTTCGAAGCACCCGGACATCACCGAAAGCGACATGCTTCGAGCGGCCTATCTGCGCAGAGCCCGAGCAAAATATCCAGCGCGGGCTTCGCTTGCTCAGGGGGAGGAAGAGGCCTCGAGAGAGGATTACGGCAGTTTCGAGGATTGGCTCGAGCATCATACGGACACGACCGAGAAGGCATTCGAAATCGAACCGTGGCTCGATGAAAAGGCGCAGCTGCGGTTCGCACTCTACTTTGATCTGTTCGCAGAGAATGTCTTCGATCAGGAGCACACACGCTGGATGTTTTTCCATGAGGACGATCAGCTGATTGCTGTTCCTGAGGAATTTTACACTGGACCGTACGATCTGGAAAACGTGCCCAGCTACATCATGGTTGACCTGTCACTGATCATCAAGCCGCTCTGGATGCTCTAGCCGGCAGCATCAACGAAAACGGGCCGAGCGATGCGCCAACATCGTCCCGACCCTCACCACAATCGATCCTGGAGGAACACATGGCTGAGAAGCCCCATATCACACAAGACACTGAACAACAGCCCACGCGTGAGATGTACGTTTTCGGTGGGCGTGCCCCCATGGCGATCCTTCGGCTCCCCGCCGTCAGAGCGCGTACCGGGCTGAGCCGGGCGACCATCTACCGCAAAATCCAAAGTGCCGAGTTTCCCCGACCGCACCCGTTGAGCCAGCGGGCCGTGGGATGGCTGGAATCCGACATTGAAGCCTGGATCTCCAGCTGCATCGCAGGAGGTGCAAATGACCGCTGATATTGGGGGCATCCGTGGGGGCATTGGCGCAGTTATTCAAGCAGAAAATAGATATAAATCAGGTATTTACGATGCAAATGAAGACTCCCTCCCGCTCCGCCAATCATCCTAAATTGCGCAAAAAATCAGTAGTTTAGGATGCGTCTGGAAGGCGCGGCCAACGTTCTGCGCGGCGGTCAACCCGGAATACGGGTTGTAAAGGCGCCGCACCGCCTTTCGCTGCTGGCCAAAGTCCCGATTACGCGGCCTGCAGGGCCTGCGTCAGCGCTTCTGCCGTGGCGGCCGAGGAGGCGGGGTTCTGGCCCGTGATCAGCAACCCGTCGCGCACGACGTGGGAGTGCCAGTCGGGACCGCTTGAGAACTGGCCGCCCTTGGCCTTCAGTTCGTCCTCGACAAGGAAGGGAACGACGTCGGTCAGTTCGACGGCGGCTTCTTCGGAGTTGGTGAATCCGGTCACCTTTCTGCCTGCGACCAGCGGCTGGCCGTCGGGCTTGCGTACGTGGCGCAGGACCCCGGGGGCATGGCAGACGAGAGCGACGGGCTTTTGCGCGGCGAGGAAGTCTTCGATCAGGGCGATCGAATGGCTGTCCTCTGCAAGGTCCCAGAGCGGGCCATGGCCGCCGGGGTAGAAGACCGCGTCGAAGTTTTCGGCCTTCACTGCGGCCAGCAGGACGCTCTGCGCCAGCGCGCCCATCGCTTCGGGGTCCGCTTCGAAGCGGCGGGTCTCGTCGGTCTGGAAGTCGGGCTCGTTGCTCTTGGGGTCGAGCGGGGGGCGGCCGCCCTTGGGCGAGGCAAGGGTGATCTGCGCGCCGGCCTGCTTGAGCGCGTAATAGGGCGCGGCGAGTTCCTCGAGCCAGAAGCCGGTCTTGTGGCCGGTCTCGCCGAGTTGATCGTGGGAGGTGAGGACGATCAGGACTTTCATGGACAACTCCTTGTTACGTTCTCGGCAGCCGGGCGAGGGCGTCGACAAGGGCGTCCACGTCGCTTTCATCGTGGTATAACCCGAAGCCGATGCGCAGGACGTCGCCTCGGACATCGACGATCACGTCCTCGCGGCCGAGCATTGCCTTCCATAGCTGGGCACTGGGATGCGCGAAGGCAAGGAAGCGCGCTTGCGGTCCGGGGCCGGGCGGGTTGAGCAGGGTGGCTGCGGCAAGCGGGGTTTCCGCGATGTTTGCGAGAAGGTGGCGCTTGAGGCTTTCGGTCTTCGCACTGATCGCCGCGGTATCTAGGCCCTCCTCCGCCAGCATCGCGCGCACCGCGTTGAAGCGGTAGAGCCCGGAGGGATCGAAGGTGGCGCCAAGAAAGCGCCGCGCGTCGGCGGCATATTCGACGTGGCCCGATGGATCGGACAAGTCGGCGATCTCGGCATACCAGCCTGTAACCTGCGGTCTTTCGCCAAGGCCGGGCGGGGCGTGCATGATCGCCACGCCTTCGCCGGACATGGCGTACTTGTATCCCCCTGCGAGGTAGAACAGCCGGTCGGCAACGCGCGACAGGTCGGTCTGCGTCGCCATGAACCCGTGATAGCCGTCTACCACGACCCACGGCCCTTCGGTGCGGGCGATCTCGGCAAGCCGCTCGAGCCCCGAGAAGACCTGCCCGGTGCCGAACATGACATGGCTGATCCAGACGAGATCGTGATCGCCCTCTTGCGCGCGGGCGAGGAAACGGTCCTCGAAGTCCTCTCCGGCGAGGGGCACCGTTTCCAGTTCGATCACGCCTGCCTCCAGCCAGCGCGCGGCCTGTCGGCGAAAGCTGTGGAACTCGCCGTCGCTGGCCAGAATGCGCAAAGGACGGCGCGGGTGGGCCGAGACGATGCGCACGAGGAAATCGTGCGTGTTCTGCGCTAAGACGACGGTGGATGGGTCGGGCAGGTTCAGTTCGGCGGCAACATGGCGCTGCGCTTCGGGCCAGGCCTCGCCCATGATCCGATCCCACTTGCGGTCGGCAAGGGCGGCTGCGTCCTGCCAGCAGGCAAGGTGGCCGTCATGCGAGGCGTCCGGCCACAAGTGGTGCGAATGGGCGGCGAAGTGCAGCCTGCCGGGCGCAGCCCCGATGGCGCGGCTGAACAGGTGCTTGTGAGAGGTGCCCATGATTACAGGCTGGTCCTGAGCGACCAGAGTTCCGGGAAGGCGCGCTTGGTCACGGTCGAGGCGAGATAGGGCACGCCCGATGTCCCGCCGGTACCGGGCTTGCCGCCGATGATGCGGCTGACCGTAAGCACGTGCTTGTGGCGCCAGGTGGACAGGGCATCGTCGATGTCGACCAGCTTTTCGGCGAGCTGATAGAGGTCCCAGTGGCGATGCGGATCGCGGTAGACTTCCAGCCATGCCGCCTCGACCTGGGGGGATGGCTTGTAGGTCGCGCTGAAATCGCGTTCCAGAGCCTCGGCGGGCAGCGCGAAGCCGGCGCGGGCGAGCGCGCGGTTGGCCTCGTCCCACAGGCTGGGCTGCTGGAGCGCCTTCTCCATCGCCGCGCGCGCATGGGGCCGGTCGGCCTGGAATTCGAGATGCCCCGCCTGCTTGAGGCCGAGCAGGAACTCCATCGTGCGGAACTGGTCGGACTGGAAGCCCGAACTGCTTCCCAGCACCGGGCGGAAGGTCGAGTAGTCGCTGGGCGTCATTGTCGCGAGGACTTCCCAGGCCAGCGTCATCACCGACTGGATGCGGCTGACCCGGGCGAGGCTCTTGTAGGCTTCGACCAGGGCGTCGCGCTGCACCAGCCCGATGGCAAGATGCAGTTCGGACAGGATCTGCTTGAGCCACAGTTCCTTGGTCTGGTGAATGACGATGAACAGCAGCTCGTCGTGTTCGTCGGAGACGGGGTGCTGGGCGGCGAGAAGATCGTCGAGCGCCAGGTAGCGCGCGTAAGTCATGTCTGTCATGGCCAAGGTTTGGACCAAGCCCCGGCGGTCCGCAAGCGCAGGAAACTATCCCTCGTTTCGCTTGCATTGGCCCGGTTCTGGGAGGATCCTCGCGACTCCGGCGCACCGCCACAAGAGCGGGCAGGACTTCAGGAGATGCAAGCGCGAGGAGAGCGACATGAAGGCAACCAGCAACGGCGCGAAAGTCATTGCGCTCGTCGGACCGACGGGCGCAGGCAAGACGAGTCTGGCAGAAGCGATGCTGTTCGCGGCAGGAGCGATTACCAGACTGGGCGCAGTCAAGGACGGCAACAGCGTGGGCGATGCCAGTCCCGAGGCCCGATCCCGAGGCGGATCGACCGAGCTGAACCTCATGCGCTTTGGCTGGATGGAAGAGCCTTTCGTGCTGCTCGACGTCCCCGGCGCGCCCGGCTTTTCCGCCGATGCGGAGCAGGCGCTTGCGGTGGCCGACCTCGCTCTGGTGGTGATCGACCCCGATCCCGTGCGCGGCCCGCAGGCGGAGCCGATCCTGCGTCAGCTCGAGGCGATGGACATTCCGCGGGCGATCTTCGTCAACAGGATCGATCAGGCGCGCGGCAGCATCGAGGAACTGCTGGAAACGCTGCAGCCGCTGAGCGCCTCGGCGCTGGTGGCGCGGCAGATCCCCATCCGCGACGGCGAGCACATCGACGGCTTCGTCGATCTGGCGCTGGAGCGGGCCTATCACTACCGGCCTGGAAAGCCCTCCGAACAGATACCGATTCCCGCCGATCTCGAGGCAGTGGAGACCGCAGCGCGCTTTCACATGCTGGAGCAACTGGCCGATCATGACGACGTTCTCCTTGAGCAACTGCTGCTGGACGAAGTTCCCAGGCTCGATGTCATCTTCGGCGACCTGACCCGCGAAACGGCGCAAGGGCAGGCGGTGCCGGTCCTGTTCGGTTCGGCGATCAACGGGTTCGGCGTGCGGCGTCTGCTCAAGATGCTGCGGCATGACACGCCGCCGATGGAACAGGCGATGGAGCGCCTTGGCATCGGCCCGAACACTGCGCAGGTCTTCAAGATCATGAACGGCAGTTCGGTCGGTCGCCTCGCGCTCATGCGCCTGTTCGGCGGTGAGGTCCGCGAGGGGGCCGACTGGGTGGACGAAAGCGGCGAGGCGGTGCGGGCAGGGGCGCTCTTCGCCTTGCAGGGCAGCGCGGCGAACAAGCTGCAGCAGGCCGATCGGGGCGATGTCGTCGGGATCGCCAAGCTCGACGATGTCTGCGCCGGGCAGCGCCTTGGCATGGCGGGGAACAGGCCTGAACCTGCGGAGCCTGCGGCGATGCCGCCAACCAATTGTGCGCTCGCCATCGAGGTCAGGGACCACAAGGACGAAGTGCGCCTGTCTGCCGCCATCGGCAAGCTGGTGGAGGAAGATGCCGGGCTCGCATGGGCGCCCGACGAAATGACCCATGAAATGCTGATCCGTGGCCGTACGGACGAACACCTCGCGGTCGCGCTCGAGCGGCTCAAGCGCCGTTACGGGGTGGACGTTTCCGCCAGCGCGCCGGCCATTCCCTATCGTGAGACCATCCGCAAGGCGGTGACGCAGCGCGGACGGCACAAGAAGCAGTCGGGAGGCCATGGCCAGTTCGGCGACGTGGTGATCGAGGTTCGCCCGCTCCAGCGCGGCGAGGGCTTCCGATTCGACGAGCGCATTACCGGCGGCGCGGTGCCCAGGCAGTGGATACCCTCGGTCGAACACGGCGTGCGCGATGCGATGGAGAGCGGGCCGCTAGGCTTCGAGGTGGTGGACGTTGCCGTTACCCTGGTCGACGGCTCCTTCCATACCGTCGACAGTTCCGAACTGGCGTTCCGGCTGGCCGGGCGGCTGGCGATGAGCGAGGCACTGGCTGCGGCGGGACCCTATCTGCTCGAACCCTTTGCCCATGTTGCGATCCGCGTCCCGGGCTCGGCGACCTCGCGCGTGACCTCGCACCTGGCAAGCCGGAGGGGACAGATGCTCGGCATTGTCCCGCTCGAGGGATGGTCGCGCTGGGACGTCATCGAAATGCTGCTGCCCGGTGCCGAACTGGCAGGGCTCGACGGCGAGCTGCGTTCGCTCAGTCAGGGCATGGCGCAGTTCGTGGCGCGCTTCGATCACTTTGCCGAAGTCAACGGCAAGCTGGCAAGCGCGATCATTCAGGGGCGCCTCGAACCGGCCTGACGCCGAAGCGCGGACCATGCGCGAGGAAAGCCGCCATCCCGGGCAGGGCGATGGCGGCATTCCTCGCCATTATCCGCGCGAATCTCTCTTTATGGCTAGTTGTACTGCCGCTGGTGCAAAGCATTGTAGTGCCCATGAGCAATGCGCCCTATGACCCGCTCGCCGCCTGGCAGAAGTTCGTTCAGGATTGGGAGCTCGAAATCAACGCCTGGTCAGGCAAGTTCACCGAGAGCGAGCAGTTCAGCGCGATCATGGGGCAGGCGACCAAGATGATGCTGGTTGCGCAGAGGACCGTGACCGACCAGCTTGAGAACGTCCTGCAGTCGCTCAACCTGCCGACCAAGGCCCAGGTGGAAGGGCTGTCCGATCGCCTCGATGCCATAGAGGACTCGATCGCCCAGCTGCGCATCGCGCTCGACAAGCTGGCGCAGGACGGCCCCGTTCGCGAAGGCAAGCAGGAGCCGCGCAGAACCCGCAAGCCGGCAGGCAAGGCCGGCTGACTTTGCCAGCAGAGCCATCACCGCTCGACAGCGACGCCATCGCCCAGCGCGTCGAACAGGAAATTGAGCGGGCGCTCAAGCGCAACATCAAGGGGCTCGACCTCCTCATCGCCGACCGCGCGCCGGTCGGGACGATGCCCAAGACAGTCATCCATCGCGATGGAACCGCGGTTCTCTACCGCTACGAACCGGTGCTGGACGAGATCTACCGGGTGCCGCTGCTGATCGTCTCGCCGCCGTCGAACAAGGGCTACATCTTCGATCTCGCGGCCGGACAGAGTTTCGTCGAGTTCATGCTCAAATGCGGCTACGACGTTTACAACCTCGACTGGAATCCTCCCCGGCGTGGGGAAGCCGGGCTGGGCCTTGCCGACTATGTCGACCGCTTCCTGCCCGACAGCTTCGCCGCCATCCAGGAGATCACGCAGGAAACCGAGGTTTCGCTGGCCGGCTATTGCATGGGCGGAACGCTGGCGACGATCTGCACCGCGCTGCATCCCGAAGCGGTCAGGAACCTGATCGCAATCGCCACGCCCATCGACTTCACGCACATGAAGCTGTTCCAGGCCTGGGCGGACAAGCGCTACTTCGATGTCGACCTGCTGGTGCGCGAACTTGGTGTCATCCCCGCCGACGTGATGCTCGGCGCCTTCGACCTGTCACGTCCGGCCAATCGCACGGCGGGGCGCATGACGCTCTGGAACAACATGTGGAACGATGACTACGTGAAGTCCTACCGCATGTTCGACCGCTGGGCGGCAGAAACCCTCCCGGTTCCCGGCGAATACTTCCGCGAGATCATTACGCGGCTCATGTGGGAAAATGCTTTGGCGAAGAACACGCTCGAAGTGGGCGGCCAAATGGTCGACCTGTCGGGCATCACCTGTCCGCTGCTCAACATCGTGGCGCAGCACGATCACATCGTCAGTCACGAGGCGACGCAGCCGCTCATGCAGCTGACGGGATCGAAGGACAGACACGAAATCGTTTCAAAAGGCGGCCATGTCAGCCTTGTCGCGGGACCCGCTGCAGTCCGGCGGCTATGGCCCCATATAGACGACTGGCTTGGAGTACGATCGACATGACGATCAGCAACGATATTGCCCCCACCCGGCTCGAACTGGGCGAGTCCTGCGTCAACCTGCGCCCGATGGAGCGCGGCGACCGGGACGCGATCCTGGCCTTCGCGCAATCGCTGCCGGCCCACGACCTGCTGTTCCTTCAGCGCGATATCCGCCAGGAGAAGGTCGTGTCCGCCTGGATCGACCAGACCGAGGAGGGCGGATCGATCAGCAGCCTGCTTGCGGTCGACGTCGAAGGTCAGGTCCACGGCTGCACCGCGCTGGTCCGCGACCGCCTGAGCTGGTCGAGCCATGTCGCCGATATCCGTATCCTCGTGGGCGTGGACAGCCGCAGCATGGGGCTGGGCCGCCTGCTGGCGATGCACTGCGTCGACCAGGCGCTGGGCGAAGACGTGGAGAAGCTGACGGTGCAGATGACGCCCGATCAGGAAGGCGCGCTGCGCATGTTCGAGGAACTGGGCTTTCGTCCCGAAGCGCTGCTGCGTGATCAGGTCCGCGACGCCGCGGGTGCGACCAGCGACATTGTCATCATGGCGCTCAATCTCGAGCGTTATGCGTCCACGCGGACGGCATATAGCCTTTAGGCGCTGTCGTTCCCCCGACCGCACCTGGCGATGGCCCCGCGCGGACAGCTACAGGAGTTCTCATGACCCGTTTCCTTATCCCCGCGCACATCGGCAGGGCCTGAACGCGCATGGAGCACAAGACTGCCGCCATTCGTCCGCCGTTCCTCGGCCTGGCCCTGCTTGAGCCGGCGCGGTGCCTCATGGAAGCCGGCGCACTCGTGGCGCTCAGCCCGCTGCTGTCGCTCTCTCCGCGCGGAGATGGTCATCCGGTGGTGGTCCTGCCGGGCTTTGCCACCAACGATACGATGACGATTCTCCTGCGCAGCTTCCTCAAGCAGCTTTCCTATGACGTCTATCCGATGGACCTGGGGTGGAACTTCGACCAGCACACCGTCGGCGAGAACGGCGAATACATCGCCGAGCGCATCCGGGCCATCCGCAGCGATACCGGCCGCAAGGTCAGCCTCGTCGGGTGGAGCCTGGGCGGGGTCATCGCCCGCGAGGCGGCGCGGCGCGATCCGGATGACCTGAGGCAGGTGATCTCGCTGGGCAGTCCGTTCTCCGGCAATCCGCGCGCGACCAACCTGCAGACGGTCTACCAGTTCGCCACCGGCAACGATTTCACTTCGGCCAAGATGGTCGAGCGCTATCGCATCGGTGCCGATGCCCTGCCGATTCCCTCGACGGCCGTGTTCAGCAGGACAGATGGTGTCACCGCCTGGGAAAACTGCCTCGGCGATACCGACGAGATCAATGAAAACGTCGAAGTAGTGTCGAGCCATTTCGGCTTCATGACCAATCCGGCGGTTTTTCACGTCATCGCGGACCGTCTCGGGCAGGTCGAAGGACAATGGCAATCCTTCCAGCCCAGCGCGCCTTTCGCCAGCTTCTACGCCTGATCCGGGGCGCCGGAAAGGCGTGGCAAAGCAGCCACCGGAACACCCGCGCGGCAGCATGTCCTGCAGTGTCCCCGAAGGGGATAGTCTAACGCATTTTCAGTAAGTTAATGGCGGAGAGGGTGGGATTCGAACCCACGGTACGGTTGCCCGTACACCGCATTTCGAGTGCGGCGCATTCGACCTCTCTGCCACCTCTCCGCTAGAGATCGCGATGGAGCGGGAAAGTCCCGCCGGGTCGAGCGAAGCGCGCCGTTAGCCCACTTGTTTGAGCTTGCCAACCCCCTGATTGGGAAATTGTGGGTATTCTTGGGGCGTCGCTTGTTTCGCACCCGCACAAAACCTATATTTGCGGTCATGAACAGAGCGTCCTTCTTTTCGCCACAGGCCGGACGCGTCATCGACGCGCCGTTCCAGACGCGGGCGCGATTCGCGATTGGCGACGTCGTTCGCCACAAGCAACACGACTTCCGCGGCGTGATTTTCGATATCGATCCGGTCTTCGCCAACAGCGAGGAATGGTACCAGTCGATCCCGCTGGAACTGCGGCCCAGCCGCGAGCAGCCGTACTATCATCTCCTCGCTGAAAACGAGGATTCCAGCTACGTCGCCTACGTCAGTCAGCAGAACCTGCTCGAGGATGCCGAGGGCGGGCCTGTGGATCATCCCTCCGTCAGCGAGATCTTCGAGGAATTCCGGAACGGCCGCTACCAGTTGCGCCGCGGTCTGGCTCATTGATTCATCACTGAGGGCGGGCTTCGCGGCGGCGGTCGGGCGATGCGTTCGTTCCTGATCTGAGCCGCTTCGAGGATATCCGGCCTGCGCCTCACAGGCCTTGCAACAGCTGAGTCACGACCTTGGCGGCACTCGGCGCTGCGCCAGCTAGTAACCCTGCGCCTCATGGCATTCCACGCCGCGCAGAACGGCCAGGTCGCTTACCCCGGCGAGAGCATCGACAGGGAGCTGCCCGTGGGTGGACGCCGTATTGCGCAGCCGGGCGGCCATCGGCGCCATGACCTCCTCGGCCGTGATGAAGTTTTCGGGGAGATGAGGCAGAACTCGTCGCTGGCCGCGTAGTCGTGCAGCCCGGATGCCCAGATTGAAGTCGAGCTAGTCCAGATCGAGCGGACGCCTGCCTGCAGGGTAAGAGGACGTCAGTCCCGGCACGAGGTCGGAATGTCATCGGAAGACTGACTATTCGTCAGACGCCGCCCGCGGCGCTCCGGAGTTGCCGGGCAAGGTTCCGGCACCCCTTCGCCTATGCTTCAGCCCTTGAGCTTCCAGCCGGAACGGAGCACGCGATAGACCACGAAGGCCAGTACGGCATTGACAATGCCGATGCCGATGGCGCTGTGCAGAACGGCCATGTTGGTATCGCCGATATCGCTTTGGCCCAGGAAGCCGAAACGGAAGCCCGAGATGACGTAGAAGAAGGGATTGACGCGGCTCACCGCCTGGAAAGCCGGCGCAAGGTTATCGATCACGTAGAACGTGCCCGACAGCAGGGAGAGCGGGGCGATGACGAAGTTGGTCACCGCCGCGTTGTGATCGAACTTTTCCGCCCAGATCGAGGATATGAAGCCGAGCAGGGCAAGGAAGACCGACCCCATCAGGCCGAACCAGACGACCGCCCAGGGGTGGGCTACCGACAAGTCGACGCCGGGCCACAGCAGCATCGCCGCGCAAAGGGCCAAGCCGACGAGGACGGCGCGGGTCACGGCGGCGGCGACCATCGCCAGCATCAGTTCGCCTTCGCTGAGCGGCGGCATCAGGAAATCGATGATCGTGCCCTGGATCTTGCCCGAGAGGAACGAGAAGCTCGCATTGGCGAAGGCGTTCTGCATCATGCCCATGACGATCAGGCCCGGCGCCACGAAAGTCGCGAAGTTCACGCCGAGGATTTCGCGCCCGCCGCGACCCAGCGCGACAGTGAAAATCACGAGGAAGAGAAGGGTGGTGATCGCCGGTGCCCAGATGGTCTGGGTCTGCACCTTGAAGAAGCGGCGCACCTCCTTCATATAAAGGGTCTTGAGCCCCACCCAGTTCACCTGGTGGATCACAGGCTCGCCCTTCGTCGGAAACTGGCGTGGCTGCGGGATACCGGCAGGAGTCAGCATCTCGGTCGAATTCGTTTGATCGGCCATGAAGCGGCGACTATCGGCTGCGGTCTTCCGAGGCAAGCGGCATGGAACTTTTTCGGGCGATTCTTCGGAGTCGCCCAGCGCGAAAGATGGATTAGGAATGAGCTGGACGGACGAGCGGATCGAGAAGCTGACCAAGATGTGGGAAGGCGGCGCCACTGCCAGCCAGATCGCGGACGAGCTTGGAGGCGTCAGCCGCAATGCGGTTATCGGCAAGGCGCATCGCCTCGGTCTCAAGGCCCGGCCCTCGCCGGTCAAGGCGAACGAGAAGCCGGCTCGTCCGGCGGCTCCCAAGAAGGCGAAGCCCGCCTCCGAAGCGCCAGCTGCGCCAGCCCCCAAGGCCGAGGCGCCGGTGGCCAGGCCTGTGCCGCAGGCTCCGGCCGCGCCGGCTCCGCGCGCCGCTGCGCCTTCTGCGCCGGCAGCCCCTGCTGCGGACAAGCCCGCCTCGGAGCAGCCGCGCATCGTCTCGGTCGGTCCCGGTGGCTTCCTGCGTCAGGGGCCCGGCGATCAGCAGCAGCCGATCCCGCCCGCTCCGCCGCGCCGCCTGGTTCCGGCCAAGCCGAGCCCGGAAATCGCCGACAAGACGAGCCTGCTCGACCTCAACGACCGCATCTGCCGCTGGCCGATGGGGCACCCGGGCGAGCCGGACTTCCACTTCTGCGGCGACAAGGTGAACCCCGGCTTCCCCTATTGCGTCCAGCACTGCGGCCGCGCCTATCAGGCCCAGCTGCCGCGCGGCGCGCGCCGTCCACCTCCGCCGCTGCCTTTCGGCGGACCGCGGGTGCGCTGATCCGATGAAGGCGAAGGTGCGACCGGGCAGGGTTCTTGCCGCCATGGCCGCACCTTTCGCGCTGGCCGCGCTCGCTTTGCCGGCCGGTGCCCGGCAGGCCGAGGCGCCCGGCGATGTGCCCGCGCCGCCTGCCGTGGCTCAAGCTCCCGCGGCTCCTGAAAGGGTCGAGCATGTCTATGTCGAGCTGAAGACGCCCGCCGGCGCGATCACGCTCGATCTCGACAAGACGCATGCGCCGCTGACCACCGCGAACTTCCTCAAGTACGTCGATTCCGGACGCCTGGATGGCGCGGTGTTCTACCGGGCCATGCACCTGGATTACAGCGACGAACCGGCCGGGTTGCTGCAGGGCGGGGTGCGCGACGGCGCCAAGCTTTTCCCGCCCGTGGCCCATGAGCCGACCAACAGGACGGGCATCCTGCACAAGGCGGGGGCCGTTTCGATGGCGCGCTTCGCGCCGGGCACTGCCACGGCCGATTTCATGATTCTCATTTCCGACATGCCCGCGCTCGACGCGCAGGCGGGCAACGAAGGCGAAGATCCCGGCGCCGGTTTCGCCGCCTTCGGTCATGTCGTCTCCGGCATGAATGTCGTGCGCAAGATCTGGGACATGCCGCGCTCGGCCACGAAGGGTGAAGGCGTGATGAAGGGCGACATCCTCGAGGACGAGGTGAAGATCATCGGCGCTCGCCGGGTCGCCGCTCCGCCGCCCGCTTCCACCGTACCTGCGCCGGAGCCATCGGCACTGGCACCTGCCACCATCGCGGGCGAGGAAGAAGCGGCGGACGGCGCCGACTGATCGTTACCCATAGTTTACTTGCCCGCCCGGTGATTCGACTTTGGGCGGTCAACTAAAGACCCGCGTGCTTGTCCGCCGGCGGGCGGTGCGGCGATTGCGCAAAATGCACGGAACGTGCTTTTTGGCCGATTTCAATGCTTGCCAGAAAGTTTTTATCCAGATCCCGACTATTACTACTTAAATTAACCACGGTTTTGTCGTTAACCGAGCGCATGACGGCAAACGACGACAGTCAGGCCCGGGGGGGCTTCATGCGCTGGTTCGGGCTGGGCAAGGCCCGAGGCGCGGACGGCGAGGCGCACGAGCAGGCTGCGCCTGCAGCCGAAGCCGCGCCGCAGTTGGTGGACCCGCGCGAGCGCATGCGGGAAAAGACGCTGGCGGAGATCTCCAGTTTCCTGCTGACGCATCGCCTGCCGGTGTCGGTAGCGACGCTGGAGATCGCGCACGACATCGTAACCGGGGCGAATCCCATGGTCGGGCGGCTCGTGGCCGACCGCATCAGCAGCCGGGAGCCGATCACACTGGCCTGGCTCGAGGATGTCGTGATTGCTCAGAGCCGCGACAATTCGGGCGAGCAGCTCCACCATCTGGTGATGCGCCTCGAATCGTCGATTGCGGAATTTGCCGCCACCACCACTGCCGCGCGAACGGCGACAAACGACTACAATTCGGCGCTTGAGGCCCATGTTGGCGACCTTGGGGCCGTGGGCAATGCGAACGAGGTGATCGTGCAGCTGGCCTCGCTGGCGCGCGACATGATCTCGCGCACCCGCGATATCGAGCGCGAGTTGAGCCGTTCGGAACGCGAAACCCGCGCTCTTCAGAAGAACCTGGCGGACGCGCGGCGCGAGGCGGAGATGGATCACCTGACAGGCCTGCCCAACCGCCGCGCCTTCGAGGCCGTGCTCAAGCAGGAATTCGGGGACTCGCGCGAGGTGGGAGACGCCTTGGCCGTCGCCTTCTGCGACATCGACAATTTCAAGCGCATCAACGACGTCCACGGCCACGAGGCGGGCGATCGTATCTTGCGTACGGTGGCGCAGTCGCTCGCGAAGATCTCGAACGACAGGTGCCACGTGGCGCGCCACGGCGGTGAGGAGTTCGTTGTCCTGCTGCGCGGCAAAACCGCTCAGGAAGCCATGGATATCCTCGACAATGCGCGTGAGAAGCTTGCGACCCGCAAGTTCGTCAACCGCGCGACGGATCTTCCGTTCGGGCGCATCAGCTTTTCTGCGGGCGTGGCCGATGCCCATGCCTACGAGACGTCCGGCGAGGCGCTGAGGGCGGCGGACGAAGCCCTGTTCCGGGCCAAGAGTGCAGGGCGCAACTGCGTCCAGGTGGCCAGTCCCGCCGATGGTGCAGGTGAGGCGTCGCAGCATGGCGACGAGGCTGGCGAGCACGAGTACAGCTAGTCCGGCGGGCCGTTCGCGCTAATCGGACCGCGCAGTCCTGATTGCACTCGCGCGGACGGATATGCGCTGTGCCTGCCGGGCCGGTTGTGCTGACCGGCGGCTTCCTCTACCCCGAGCCCGAACATTTTCAGGGAGATAGAGAGCCGTGTCCGTTTCCCTCGATGACGCCTATGTGAAAACATGTCTGCAGATCCTGCGGGCGTTGGCCGGGCAGCTCGAAAAGGCCGAAGACCATTGCAAGGCAGTCGGCGTCTCGCCCGAGACGCTGACCGAGGCGCGGCTTGCGCCCGACATGTGGCCGTTCGCCAAGCAGGTCTTGGAGGCCGGGCATCATTCGGCCCGCGCGATCGAAGGCGTTCGCGCAGGCGTGTTCGGTCCCGAGCTCGATCCGGTGCCGAGCGAATTCCCGACATTGCGCGAACAGGTCGCCCAGTCGATCGCGACACTCGAGGGCGTTGCGCCGGGCGAACTCGACGCCATCGCCGATCGCGACATGCGCTTCGAGTTCAAGAGCTACCGCATGGACTTCACTGTCGCGAACTTCCTGCTCAGCTTCTCGCTGCCCAACTTCTTCTTCCATGCCACGACCGCCTATGACCTTCTGCGCAGCCAGGGCGTTGCCCTCGGCAAGGGGGATTTCCTCGGACAGACCCGCAGGAAAGCCTGAGCCGGCGCCCCGTTCGCCTTGACCCGAAGGGGGATCTCGCCTAAGGGCGCGCATCCTTTGCGGCTTCAGGTCGCAGGGGAAGATTTAGAGCTGAACATTGTCGCTCGCGTGTTTTCGGTGCTTTTCCGGCGGTTTTGCCTCCGGATCGGTCCCATGACAGCTGGTCTTGTCCCGATTCGGGCAAGGGCGCTTTCGGAAACCCGGTGGCAAAGTAATCCGGCGGTTCGTGCCGGGTGGAGTGTTTTTCGGCTCACGATTGCGGCCAGGGTCCTGGTTCGTCGGCGTCGCCATCAGGCTGATGCGGTAACGGCGGTCAGAACCGGTCCTTCGTGACTTCCGATCATGCTTCGTCTTTCGAACCCGCCGGGCCTGATGACCCGGGGTGCGACGGGTCCGTCCCGTGGCTTGCGTTCTGCGCCCACGGTACGGGCCGGATCCATCGCACTCCCATTTTGAAAGAAGAGTATAGATGCCCACGATCAACCAGCTGGTCCGCAAGGGCCGCGAACCGCAGAAGGCCAAGTCGAAGGTCCCTGCGATGGAGCAGAACCCGCAGAAGCGTGGCGTCTGCACCCGCGTCTACACCACGACCCCGAAGAAGCCGAACTCGGCACTTCGCAAGGTCGCCAAGGTGCGCCTGACCAACAGCCGCGAAGTCATCTCGTACATCCCGGGTGAAGGCCACAACCTGCAGGAGCACTCGGTCGTGCTCATCCGCGGCGGCCGCGTTCGCGACCTTCCCGGCGTTCGCTACCACATCCTGCGCGGCGTGCTCGACACGCAGGGCGTCAAGGACCGCAAGCAGTCGCGCTCGAAGTACGGCGCCAAGCGTCCGAAGTGATCCGGCAGCGGCGCTTTACCGCGCCGCGCGATGAAGATTGACCGGCCGGGAAGGCGAAAGCGCCCGGTCGCAAGAACAAGGAATTCTAAACGATGTCACGTCGTCGTCGTCCCGAGAAGCGGGAAATCCTGCCTGATCCGAAGTTCGGTGATCAGGTCCTGTCGAAGTTCATGAACAACCTCATGCTCGACGGCAAGAAGTCGGTCGCCGAAAGCATCGTCTACGGTGCGCTCGACACCATGGAATCGCGCGCCAAGGCCGATCCGGTCCAGCTGTTCCACGATGCGCTGAACAACGTGAAGCCGCAGATCGAAGTGCGCAGCCGCCGCGTCGGTGGTGCGACCTACCAGGTTCCGGTCGAGGTTCGCCCCGAGCGTGCCCAGGCCCTGGCCATCCGCTGGCTGATCTCGGCGGCGCGCAATCGTCCCGAGACCACCATGGCCGCCCGCCTTTCGGGCGAGCTGATGGACGCTGCCAACAACCGCGGCAATGCCGTGAAGAAGCGCGAAGACACGCACCGCATGGCGGACGCAAACCGCGCCTTCTCGCACTACCGCTGGTAATCGGCGTCGTGACGCTCGGGACGTGAAGTCATCCGGGCGTCACACTTTCAATTCAGGGGGCGGGGGCCTATCTCGCGATCGGCCCCACCTTCAAGAAACTCCTGCTGAAGGAACTTCACCATGGCACGTAGCCATTCGCTCAATATGTACCGTAACATCGGTATCATGGCGCACATCGACGCCGGCAAGACCACCACGACCGAGCGTATCCTCTATTACACCGGCAAGTCCTACAAGATCGGCGAAGTGCACGACGGCGCTGCGACCATGGACTGGATGGAGCAGGAGCAGGAACGCGGCATCACCATCACCTCGGCAGCGACCACCTGCTTCTGGGGCGACTACCGCATCAACATCATCGACACCCCCGGACACGTCGACTTCACCATCGAAGTCGAGCGTTCGCTGCGCGTGCTCGACGGCGCGGTTGCGTGCTTCGACGGCGTTGCCGGCGTTGAGCCGCAGTCGGAAACCGTGTGGCGTCAGGCTGACAAGTACGGCGTTCCGCGCATGTGCTTCATCAACAAGCTCGACCGCACCGGGGCCGACTTCAAGTACTGCGTCCAGTCGATCATCGACCGCCTCGGCGCCACCCCTGCAGTGCTTTACCTGCCGATCGGTCTCGAGTCCGATCTCAAGGGTCTCGTCGACCTGGTCCACAACCGCGCGATCATCTGGAAGGACGAATCGCTCGGCGCCGAGTTCTTCTATGAAGAGATTCCGGCCGACATGGCGGACGAAGCCGAGCTGTACCGCAGCCAGCTTATCGAACTCGCCGTCGAGCAGGACGACGATGTCATGGAAGCGTACCTCGAAGGCAACGAGCCCGACGTCGACACGCTGAAGCGCCTGATCCGCAAGGGTACGCTCGGCCACGCGTTCGTTCCGGTCGTTTGCGGTTCGGCGTTCAAGAACAAGGGCGTTCAGCCGCTGCTCGACGCCGTCGTCGACTACCTGCCTTCGCCGCTCGACATCGAAGACGTCCAGGGCGTCAAGGTCGACAGCGACGAGCCCGACAGCCGTCCGCCGTCGGACGACGCGCCGTTCTCGGCGCTGGCCTTCAAGGTCATGAACGACCCGTTCGTCGGCTCGCTCACTTTCTGCCGCATCTACTCGGGCACGCTCTCGAAGGGTTCGTACCTGAACTCGGTGAAGCAGAAGAAGGAAAAGGTCGGCCGTATCCTCGAGATGCATGCCAACGAGCGCAAGGACATCGAAGAAGCCTACGCAGGCGACATCGTTGCGCTGGCCGGCATGAAGGAAACGACCACCGGCGATACGCTCTGCTCGGAGAAGGCGCCGATCGTTCTCGAGCGCATGGAATTCCCCGAGCCGGTCATCGAGCTGTCGGTGGAACCCAAGACCAAGGCCGACCAGGAGAAGATGGGCGTTGCGCTCAACCGTCTCTCGGCCGAGGATCCCAGCTTCCGCGTCTCGACCGATCACGAATCGGGCCAGACCATCATCAAGGGCATGGGCGAACTTCACCTCGACATCATCGTCGACCGCATGCGTCGCGAGTTCAAGGTCGAAGCCAACGTCGGTGCGCCGCAGGTGGCCTATCGCGAATATCTCGCGAAGCCGGTCGACGTGGACTACACCCACAAGAAGCAGTCGGGCGGTACCGGCCAGTTCGGTCGCGTGAAGGTCAAGGTCACGCCGGGCGAGCGCGGTTCGGGCATCACCTTCAAGGACGAAGTCAAGGGCGGTAACATTCCGAAGGAATACATCCCGGCCATCGAGAAGGGCATGCGCGAAACGGCCGAGACCGGCTCGCTCGTCGGCTTCCCGATCATCGACTTCGACATCGTGCTTTATGACGGTGCCTACCACGACGTCGACTCGTCGGCCCTGGCCTTCGAAATCGCCGGTCGCGGATGTATGCGCGAAGTCGCCCAGAAGGCCGGCATCAAGCTGCTCGAACCGATCATGAAGGTCGAGGTCGTCACCCCCGAGGAATACCTCGGTGACGTCATCGGCGACATGAACAGCCGTCGTGGCCAGATCCAGGGCACCGACAGCCGCGGCAACGCCCAGGTTGTCGAGGCCAACGTGCCGCTGGCAAACATGTTCGGCTACGTGAACCAGCTCCGCTCGTTCACCCAGGGCCGCGCGAACTACTCCATGTTCTTCTCTCACTACGACGAGGTCCCGGCCAACGTCGCGGCCGAGGTGAAGGAGAAGCTTGCCTAAGGGCAGGAATGGTTCTAGGGGCGGCGCCTGATTCAGCGGGCGTCGCCTATCTATCCCGCAGATTCAATTTCAAACGAGAAGAAGGTTTGTAAGATGGCGAAGGCAAAATTTGAGCGGAACAAGCCGCACTGCAACATTGGCACCATCGGCCACGTCGACCACGGCAAGACCACGCTGACTGCCGCGATCACCAAGGTTCTTTCGGAAACTTTCGGCGGTGAAGCAGTCGACTTCGCCAACATCGACAAGGCTCCCGAAGAGCGCGAGCGCGGCATCACCATCTCGACCGCACACGTCGAGTACGAGACCGACCAGCGTCACTACGCCCACGTCGACTGCCCGGGTCACGCTGACTACGTCAAGAACATGATCACCGGTGCCGCCCAGATGGACGGCGCGATCCTCGTCGTGAACGCTGCCGACGGCCCGATGCCCCAGACCCGTGAGCACATCCTGCTCGCCCGTCAGGTCGGCGTTCCGGCTCTCGTCGTGTTCATGAACAAGGTCGACCAGGTCGACGACGAAGAGCTCCTCGAGCTCGTCGAACTCGAAGTTCGCGAACTGCTGTCCTCGTACGACTTCCCGGGCGACGATATTCCGATCATCAAGGGCTCGGCTCTGGCCGCTCTCGAAGGCCGCGACGACGCCATCGGCAAGGAAAAGATCCTCGAGCTCATGAAGGCCGTGGACGAGTACATCCCGCAGCCGCCGCGCCCGACCGACAAGCCCTTCCTGATGCCCGTCGAAGACGTGTTCTCGATCTCGGGCCGTGGTACGGTTGTTACCGGCCGCGTCGAAACCGGCATCATCAAGGTCGGTGAAGAAGTCGAAGTCATCGGTATCCGCGACACGCAGAAGACCACCGTCACCGGCGTCGAAATGTTCCGCAAGCTGCTCGACCAGGGCGAAGCCGGCGACAACATCGGCGCGCTGGTTCGTGGCCTGAAGCGCGACGACGTGGAGCGTGGCCAGGTTCTCGCCAAGCCGGGCACCGTGACCCCGCACACCGAGTTCTCGGCTGAGGTCTACGTCCTGTCGAAGGACGAAGGCGGCCGTCACACGCCGTTCTTCGCGAACTACCGTCCGCAGTTCTACTTCCGCACCACCGACGTCACCGGCGAAGTGATCCTTCCCGAGGGCACCGAGATGGTGATGCCGGGCGACAACGTGACCCTGTCGGTCAAGCTCATCGCTCCGATCGCCATGGACGAAGGTCTGCGCTTCGCTATCCGCGAAGGCGGCCGCACCGTCGGCTCGGGCGTTGTTGCCACGATCACGAAGTAATCTTCGCGATCCTCGGGCGACCGAGACAAGGGCCCGGCTTCCGCAAGGAGGCCGGGCTTTTTGCTGTGCAGGGCATTTGCAGCCGACACCGGGGCTGGCGTCCGGATCGCTCCGCGCTTAGGGCGTCTGCATGGCACGCAAGTATTCAAAGCACGGTCCCAGAGAGGACGTCTTCACGGACGGCGACGATGCACCCGAGGCGCCGCCGCCGCCCGATTGCTGGCTTTGCTCCAGGCCCTGCGGCGAGACGGTGATCTGGCATCACCCGGTGCCGAAAAGCCGGGGAGGGCGCGACACCGTGCCGATGCACCCGATCTGCCAGAACATGCTGATCACCACCTTCACCAATTCCGAGCTTCAGCGCTACGGTCTCGATGTCGATCTCTTGAAGATCGACCCGCGTATCGAGAAGTTCCTCGGCTGGGTTGCGAACAAGGATCCCGACTTCAACGCCGCGCTCGGCAAGAAGAAGCAGCGCTGACAGGTCCGTGCGTTCCCGCGTACTTCTGGCCTGGACGAATGTTTCGCGAATCAGGCTGGGTGCATCATTTCGTTGCGGCCGCGGAAATCGGCGAAAATAAGGGGCGCAAAGGGCTTGCACGAATCCGGGATGCGGTGTAGGGGCGCGGCTCGAATTTGTTCGGGGCTACGGTCCCTAGGCTCTTTCTCATCGGTAGTAGGTAATGGAAGCTCAGAACATCCGCATTCGCCTGAAGGCGTTTGACCACCGCGTACTCGACCAGGCCACTGGCGAGATCGCCGACACCGCCCGCCGTACCGGCGCGCTCATTCGGGGCCCCATTCCGCTTCCGACGAAGATCGAAAAGTTCACCGTGAACCGCGGTCCTCACATCGACAAGAAGTCGCGTGAGCAGTTCGAGGTTCGCACCTACAAGCGTCTGCTCGACATCGTGCAGCCGAACGCCGCCACCGTCGACGCGCTGATGAAGCTCGACCTGGCCGCAGGCGTGAACGTTGAGATCAAGCTGGCCTAAGCCGGCTTCAGGGGCTGCCTTTGGCGGCCCCATGGTCCTTTCCGGGCGGACCTTAAACTGCCGGAACGACATTCGGATCCTCGGATCCAACTGACCTTGTCGGCCCTCGAGGCCGGCTTTGCGGGGAGAAACCCGCAGAGACAGAGCCCCCAAGGGAAACCGGCGGGGACACAAGGGATACCTCCGGTGCTGCCTTCGGGCCAGTGCCGGGAATGCGTCCCCCGTCTCGCTTCCGGCAGGTGCCAAGGGCACCAGCAAGGGAGCACCCAGCCCGGACGGGGCATGCATCACAATTTGGGCTGGACACGCCTGTGCGGGATGGGCTCGCGCAGGCCTCTGTAAGGAGTAAAGGTCATGCGTACAGGCGTGATCGCCAAGAAGGTCGGGATGACCCGACTGTTCCAGGAGGACGGACGGCACGTGCCGGTTACCGTTCTGGCGCTGGAAGATTGCCAGGTGGTTTCGGTTCGCACTGCCGATCGTGACGGATACGTCGCGGTTCAGCTCGGTGCCGGCGAAGCCAAGCAGAAGAACGTTGCCAAGCCGCAGCGCGAGCACTTCGCCAAGGCTGAAGTTCCGCTCAAGATGCGCGTTGCCGAGTTCCGCGTCGCCGACGACGCGCTGCTCGACGTCGGCTCGACCATCGCTGCCTCGCACTTCGTGCCCGGCCAGCTCGTCGACGTTGCCGGTCACACCCAGGGCAAGGGCTTTGCGGGCGCCATGAAGCGTTGGGGCTTCGGCGGTCTTCGCGCCACCCACGGTGTTTCGCTCTCGCACCGTTCGCACGGTTCGACGGGTAACCGCCAGGATCCGGGCAAGGTCTTCAAGAACAAGAAGATGGCCGGCCATATGGGCGACCGTCAGCGCACCCAGCAGAACCTCGAGATCGTCCGCGTGGACGATGAGCGCGGCCTGATCTTCGTCAAGGGCTCGGTCCCGGGCGCGAAGAACAGCTGGCTGACCGTTTCGGACGCCGTCAAGGTCGACCGTCACGCCGAGGCTCCGTACCCCGCCGGCCTGAAGCAGGCCGCAAACAGCAATGACACGGCCGCTGCCGACACGCCTGCGGAAGACACCGCGGCGCCGGAAGCGACCGAAGGCCAGGAGGGCTAAGTCGTGAAGGTCAAGGTCCTCAACCTCGATGGCAGCGCCGGCAAGGGCGACATCGAACTGTCGGATGACGTGTTCGGTCTCGAGCCGCGCGCAGACATCCTGCACCGCGTCGTCACCTGGCAGCTCGAGAACCGTCGCGGCATCGCCCGCGCCACCCGCGAGCGCTCGGACGTTGCACGCACCGGCAAGAAGTGGGGTCGCCAGAAGGGCGGCGGCACGGCTCGTCACGGTGACCGTGCGGCTCCGGTCTTCATCGGCGGTGGTAAGGCTCACGGTGCACGTCGCCGCGAGTTCAACATCTCGCTGAACAAGAAGATCCGCGCTCTCGGCCTCAAGATGGCTCTGTCCTCGAAGGCCCAGAACGGTCTCGTCATCGTCGACACCCTCGACGGTGAAGCCAAGACCAAGGCGCTCGCCGGTCAGCTCGCCAAGGCTGGCTTCGGCAAGAAGGTGCTCGTGATCGACGGCGAAGCGGTGAACGACAATTTCGCTCGTGCAGCCCGCAACATCGTCGGCGTCAACGTGCTCCCGGCTGTCGGCGCCAACGTCTATGACATCCTGAAGCATGATACGCTGGTGCTGACGCGCGCCGCGGTCGAGAAGCTGGAGGCGCGTTTCAATGGCTAAGAGCAACGTGGACATCCGTCACTACGACGTGATCCTCGCTCCCCACATCACCGAGAAGTCGACCCTCCTTTCGGAGAACAACGCGGTCGTCTTCAAGGTTGCCGGCGGCGCGAGCAAGCCCGAGATCAAGGCTGCTGTCGAAGCTCTGTTCGACGTCAAGGTTACTGGCGTGAACACCCTGGTCACCAAGGGCAAGACCAAGCGCTGGCGCGGTAAGGCTTACCGCCGCAGCGACGTGAAGAAGGCGATCGTCACGCTGGCCGAAGGTCAGTCGATTGACGTGACCGAAGGCGTACGGGGCTGATTCGATGGCACTGAAGAACTACAACCCGACCAGCCCCGCCCGCCGCGGCCTGGTCCTCGTCGACAAGTCGGCGCTGTGGAAGGGCAAGCCGGTCAAGGCGCTTACCGAAGGTAAGAACAAGACCGGTGGCCGCAACAACAAGGGCCATGTCACCTCGCGCGGCATCGCCGGTGGTCACAAGCAGAAGTACCGCTTCATCGACTTCAAGCGTCGCAAGTGGGACATGGAAGCGACCGTGGAGCGGATCGAATACGATCCCAACCGCACCGCTTTCATCGCACTCGTGAAGTACACGGACGGTGAACTCGCCTACATCCTCGCGCCGCAGCGTCTGGCCATCGGCGACGTCGTCGTCGCCGGCGAGAAGACCGACGTGAAGCCGGGCAATGCGATGCTTCTGTCGCAGATGCCGGTCGGCACGATCTGCCACAACGTCGAGATGAAGCCGGGCAAGGGCGGCCAGATCGCCCGTTCGGCAGGCACTTACGTCCAGGTCGTCGGTCGTGACCGCGGCATGGTCATCGTGCGCCTCAACTCGGGCGAGCAGCGCTACCTGCGCGGCGATTGCATGGGCACGGTTGGCGCGGTCTCGAACCCCGACAACCAGAACCAGACCCTCGCCAAGGCTGGCCGCAAGCGTTGGATGGGCCGTCGCCCGCTGACCCGCGGCGTCGCCAAGAACCCGGTCGACCACCCGCACGGCGGTGGTGAAGGCCGCACCTCGGGCGGCCGTCACCCGGTCACTCCGTGGGGCAAGCCGACCAAGGGTGCCCGCACTCGCAACAACAAGCAGACGGACAAGATGATCATCCGTTCGCGCCACGCCAAGAAGAAGAGGTAAGACACGATGGCACGTTCCGTCTGGAAAGGCCCCTTCGTCGACCTGTACCTTCTCAAGAAGGCCGAGGTCGCGCAGGATGCAGGAGCCAAGGCCGGCCCGATCAAGACCTGGTCGCGTCGTTCCACTATCCTTCCGCAGTTCGTTGGTTTGACCTTCCAGGTCTACAACGGTCACAAGTTCATCCCGGTCTCGGTCAACGAGGACATGGTCGGCCACAAGCTCGGTGAATTTGCGCCCACGCGCACGTTCCCCGGTCACGCCGCCGACAAGAAGGGCAAGCGCTAATGAGCAAGCAGGCAGCACCCCGCCGCGTTGGCGAGAAGGAAGCTCTTGCGGTCGGCACCACCATTCGTGGTTCCGCCCAGAAGCTCAACCTCGTCGCCGGCCTGATCCGCGGCAAGAAGGCCGAGGAAGCCATGAACATCCTCGCTTTCTCGAAGAAGGCGATGGCCGTGGATGCACGCAAGGTTCTCGCTTCGGCGATCGCCAATGCGGAAAACAACCACAACCTCGACGTCGACGCTCTCGTCGTTGCCGAGGCGTCGGTCGGCAAGTCGATCACCATGAAGCGTTTCCACGCTCGTGGTCGCGGCAAGTCCACCCGGATCCTCAAGCCGTTCTCGCGCCTCAGGATCGTCGTTCGCGAAGTCGAGGAGGCCTGATCCATGGGTCACAAGAGCAATCCGATCGGTCTGCGTCTGCAGATCAACCGTACCTGGGACAGCCGCTGGTTCGCGGAAGGCCGGGACTACGGCAAGCTGCTTGAGGAAGACCTCAAGATCCGCAAGTTCATCATCGAGAGCGTGCCCCAGGCAGCGATCTCGAAGGTGGTGATCGAGCGTCCCGCCAAGCTGTGCCGCGTGTCGATCTATGCCGCCCGTCCGGGTGTCATCATCGGCAAGAAGGGCGCCGACATCGAGAAGCTTCGCAAGAAGCTCGCTGCGATGACCGAAAGCGAAGTGAAGCTGAACATCGTCGAAATCCGCAAGCCGGAAATCGACGCCAAGCTCGTCGCCCAGGGCATTGCCGACCAGCTCGTGCGTCGCGTCGCTTTCCGCCGCGCCATGAAGCGTGCGATGCAGTCCGCGATGCGTCTGGGCGCCGAAGGCGTCAAGATCATGTGCGGTGGCCGTCTCGGCGGCGCTGAAATCGCCCGTGTCGAGCAGTATCGCGAAGGTCGCGTTCCGCTCCACACGCTGCGTGCGAACATCGACTATGCCGAAGCCGAGGCGCTGACCGCCTATGGCATCATCGGCATCAAGGTGTGGGTCTTCAAGGGCGAGATTCTCGGCCACGACCCGACGGCGCAGGATCGTTTGATGATGGAGGCCCAGACCTCCGGCGTCCGTCCGGCGCGCTGAGGCTTGAGGTAGAGAAGCACCATGCTGCAACCGAAGAAAACCAAGTTCCGCAAGGCGTTCAAAGGTAAGATCCATGGCAATGCCAAGGGTGGTACCGACCTGAACTTCGGCTCGTACGGCCTCAAGGCCCTCGAGCCCGAGCGGATCACCGCCCGCCAGATCGAGGCGGCTCGCCGCGCGATCACGCGTCACATCAAGCGCCAGGGCCGTCTCTGGATCCGCGTCTTCCCGGACGTGCCGGTTTCGAAGAAGCCTGCCGAAGTCCGTCAGGGTAAGGGCAAGGGTTCGGTCGAATACTGGGCAGCCCGCGTCAAGCCGGGTCGCATCCTATTCGAACTGGACGGCGTTGCCGGCCCGCTCGCCGCGGAGGCTTTCAGCCGCGCCGCGATGAAGCTGCCGATCAAGACCAAGGTCGTTGCCCGTCTCGGCGACACCTCGCACTTGGGTGGAGACAAGTAATGGCGAACCGCACTGAAGACTTGCGCGCCAAGACCGACGACCAGCTGACCGCTGAACTCGTCGACCTCAAGCGCGAACAGTTCAACCTGCGTTTCCAGGCCGCCACGAGCCAGCTCGAGCGCCCGGCACGCATCAAGGAAGTCCGTCGCGACATCGCCCGCATCAAGACGCTCCAGGCTGAGCGTGCGGCGAAGGCGTAAGGAGGAAACACGATGCCAAAGCGTATTCTGATCGGTACCGTCGTTTCCGACAAGACCGACAAGACCGTTACCGTGCTCGTCGAGCGTAAGGTGAAGCACCCGTTGTACGGGAAGATCATCCGCCGTTCGAAGAAGTACCATGCCCACGACGAGGACAACGCCTACCGCACCGGTGAGCGCGTCCGCATCGAGGAAACCAAGCCGATCTCCAAGACCAAGTCCTGGAAGGTGCTGGATCGCCTCGCTGCAAGCAAGGGCACTGCTGTCGAGGCCAACCTCGACGTCGAAGCAGCGAACTAAGACGTTTTTTTGGAACTGCTGGGCTGGTTTCGGCCAAAGTCCCAGTAAGCCAGTTGAGAAGGAACCGGATCGATGATCCAGATGCAATCCAATCTCGACGTCGCGGACAACAGCGGCGCAAAGCGCGTCCAGTGCATCAAGGTACTGGGCGGGTCCAAGCGTCGCTTCGCCGGCGTCGGCGACATCATCGTGGTGTCGGTGAAGGAGGCGCAGCCCCGCGCTCGCGTCAAGAAGGGCGACGTTCACCGTGCGGTGATCGTGCGCACCAAGAAGGACGTGCGCCGCGCTGACGGCAGCGTTATCCGCTTCGACAGCAACGCAGCTGTCCTCGTCAACAAGAACGAGGAGCCGATCGGCACCCGTATCTTCGGCCCCGTCGTGCGTGAACTGCGCGGACGTGGCTTCATGAAGATCATCTCGCTCGCTCCGGAGGTGCTGTAATGGCTGCCGCGAAGATCAAGAAGGGTGACAGCGTCGTCGTCCTGTCCGGCAAGGACAAGGGCCGCACCGGTACCGTGCTTCAGGTTCTCCCGAAGGACGGCAAGGTCGTGGTCGAAGGCGTCAACGTCGCCACCAAGCACCGCAAGCCGACGCAGATGAACCCGCAGGGTGGCATCGAGCGCACGCCGGCTCCGATGGCGATCAGCAAGGTCGCGGTTGCCGACAAGGACGGCAAGCCGACCCGCGTTCGCTTCGAAACCAAGGACGGCAAGAAGGTCCGTGTGGCCGTGAAGTCCGGGGAGACCATCGATGGCTGAGAAGTACACTCCGCGCATGCGTTCGCGCTACGACGACGAGATCGTCAAGGCGATGACCGAGAAGTTCGGTTACAAGAACGTCATGGAAGTGCCCAGGATCGAGAAGATCACGCTCAACATGGGCGTGGGCGAGGCGAGCCAGGACAAGAAGAAGGTCCAGACCGCCGCTGCCGAGATGGAGGCGATCGCCGGCCAGAAGCCCGTGATCACCAAGGCTCGCAAGTCGATCGCGCAGTTCAAGCTGCGTGAAGGCATGCCGATCGGTTGCAAGGTTACCCTGCGCCGTGAACGCATGTACGAGTTCCTCGATCGTCTGATCACCATCGCGATGCCCCGCATCCGTGACTTCCGTGGCCTCAACCCGAAGTCGTTCGACGGCCGCGGCAACTACGCGATGGGTCTCAAGGAGCAGATCATCTTCCCGGAGATCAGCTACGACAAGATCGAGAAGGTGCGTGGCATGGACATCATCGTCACCACCACCGCCAAGACCGACGACGAGGCGCGCGAGCTGCTGCGTCTGTTCGGTTTCCCGTTCCCGGCCGAAGCCGAGGAACAGAAGGAGGCGGCGTGAGCCGCCGCTGAGGAAGAGAGCTTAAGTCCATGGCGAAACTGAGTTCCGTGAACAAGAACGAGCGTCGCAAGAAGCTCGTCAAGAAGTACGCAGGCAAGTATGCGCGCCTCAAGGCGATCGCTGACGATGAATCGCTCGACGAAACCGAGCGTCTCATCGCCCGCCTGAAGCTGGCCGAGATCCCGCGCAACGGCAACCCGACCCGGGTTCGCAACCGCTGCGCCACGACCGGCCGTCCGCGCGGTTACTACCGCAAGTTCGGCCTCTGCCGCATCGAGCTGCGCGATCTTGCCAACAAGGGCATGATCCCCGGCGTGACGAAGTCGAGCTGGTAAGGGGCATATAGAAAATGGCTATGACCGATCCCCTGGGTGATATGCTCACCCGCATCCGCAACGGCCAGCGCGCCAAGAAGGACTCCGTCCTGTCGCCGGCCTCCAAGCTTCGTGCACGCGTGCTCGAAGTGCTCCAGCGCGAAGGCTACATCCGTGGCTACAGCGAAGATGCCACCGGCGCTCACCCGCAGCTGCGCATCGAACTGAAGTACTTTGAAGGCGAGCCCGCCATCAAGCACGTTCAGCGCGTTTCCAAGCCTGGTCGCCGCGTCTATTCGGGTTCCAAGGAACTTCCGATCGTGCGCAACGGCCTTGGCATCACCATCGTCTCGACGCCCAAGGGCGTGCTTTCCGACGCGGAAGCCCGTTCGCAGAACGTCGGCGGCGAAGTGCTTGCGGAGGTGTTCTGATGAGCCGCATCGGCAAGAAGGCGGTTGCGATCCCCGGCGGTGTCACCGCCGCGATCGACAACGGCATCCTCTCGGTCAAGGGGCCCAAGGGCGCCCTGACCATGGGTCTTTCTGACCAGGTGACCTACGCGGTTGAAGACGGCACCATTGCGGTGAAGCCGATCAACCAGTCGAAGCAGGCCCGCAGCCACTGGGGCATGCAGCGCACGCTCGTTGCCAACCTGATCGAAGGCGTGACCGAAGGTTTCTCCAAGGTCCTCGAGATCAAGGGCGTCGGCTACCGCGCGCAGGCCCAGGGCAAGAAGCTCAAGCTTCAGCTCGGCTTCTCGCACGATGTCGACATCGACGTGCCCGAAGGCATCGAGATCAAGACCCCGGACAACACCACGGTCGAGATCTCCGGTATTGACAAGCAGAAGGTCGGCCAGATTGCGGCCGAGATCCGTCGCTGGCGCAAGCCCGAACCCTACAAGGGCAAGGGCATCAAGTACCGCGGCGAGTTCATCTTCCGCAAGGAAGGGAAGAAGAAGTAATGGCAAAGCTTTCCCTTTTCGAACGCCGTCGCCGGCGTGTTCGTACCGCTCTGCGTGCCCGTGGCGGCGATCGTCCGCGTCTGTCGGTGCACCGCACCGGCCGTCACATCTATGCGCAGATCATCGATGATGCGCAGGGCCGCACCGTGGCTGCCGCCAATACCCTTGGCGGCAAGGGCACCGACGTCGACGCGGCTACCCGCGTCGGCAAGGAGCTCGCCGAGGCTGCCAAGAAGGCGGGCGTGACTTCCGTCGTGTTCGACCGTGGCGGTTTCCTGTTCCATGGCCGCGTCAAGGCGCTGGCCGAAGCCGCCCGCGAAGGCGGGCTGGAGTTCTGATCATGGCTGACGAAAACACCAACCCCGAACAGCCGATTGCGGCTGAGCACCCGCAGGGCGGTGAGCCGCGGGAGGCCCGTGAGGGTCGCGGTCGTGGCGGCCGTGGTCGCGGTGATCGTGGCGAGCGTGGCGGCCGTGGCCGTCGCGACGACCGTCGCGGCAATCGCAACGAGGAAGATGGTGGTGAGGAGCTGATCGAAAAGCTCGTCCACATCAACCGCGTTTCGAAGACCGTGAAGGGCGGCAAGCGCTTCGGTTTCGCTGCTCTCGTCGTCGTTGGCGACGGCAAGGGCCGCGTCGGTTTCGGCCACGCGAAGGCTCGCGAAGTTCCCGAGGCGATCACCAAGGCCACTGCTTCTGCCAAGAAGAAGATGGTCCGCGTGCCGCTCAAGGAAGGCCGCACCCTGCACCACGACGGCAAGGGCCGTTTCGGTGCCGGCAAGGTCAACGTGCGTACCGCCCCGGCCGGTACCGGCATCATCGCCGGCGGTCCGATGCGCGCCGTGTTCGAGAGCCTGGGCGTTGCTGACGTCGTGACCAAGTCGGTCGGTACGTCGAACCCCTACAACATGATCCGCGCCACCTTCGACGCGCTGACCAACCAGACTTCGCCGAAGTCGGTTGCCCAGCGTCGTGGCAAGAAGGTTGCCGACCTCCTTGGTCGTGGCGGTGCCAGCGAAGCAGAGGCCGAGGCCGCTGCCGAAGCCATCGTGGAGTAATCAACCATGGCCAAGATCAAGATCAAGCAGATCGGTTCGCCGATCCGTCGCCCCGAGAGCCAGAAGAAGATCCTCATCGGTCTTGGCCTCGGCAAGATGCACAAGGTCGTCGAACTCGAGGACACCGCCGAAGTTCGCGGTGCGATCGCCAAGCTGCCCCACATGGTGGCCGTGGTCGACTGACCTGCTCGTTGGTTCTCCCTTGCGGGGAACGGTCGAGAGACATTCGAAAAGGGCTCCGGCGGCGACGTCGGGGCCCTTTTTCCTTGGCCCGTTGCGCGATTCGCCGCGTCGCGCTTTGATTACGCGGAGTTGCCGGTTAGGACTGCGCCTTGGGGCGGCCCGCCGATGGCGCATCGGGCTGCGGGCGATGAGGGCAGGGGGCTTTTGCCGAGATGAAGCAAGCACAGTTCCCGGCGTGGTACGGGATCATCTTCCTGCTCGTTGCACTCGCCCTGCGCGCCAGCACATTCGGCGACCCCAACCTCCACGTCGACGAGACGTTCTACCAGACCGTAGGCATCGCCATGCACCAGCAGCATGCGGTGCCCTATGTCGACGTCTGGGACCGCAAGCCCTGGGGGCTGTTCTTTCTCTATTACCTGATTGCCTTCATTTCCTATTCCCCGCTGGCCTACCAGCTGGTGGCAACGGTCCTCGCGGCGGCGACGGCATGGGTGATCGGTTCGATCGCGAGTTTCTGGAACCGGGCGCAGGGCGGTCTTCTTGCGGGAATCGCCTATCTGTTGTGGCTGGAGCAGGAGCAGGGTTTCGGCGGCCAGTCCCCGATCTTCTACAATCTCTTCGTGGGAAGTGCGGCGCTGCTGGTCCTGCAGGCGGTACCGGACCTGCGCGAAGGAAAGCCGGGTTGGCGTCCCTATGCAGCCATGCTGCTGGGTGGATGTGCTATCACGGTCAAGCAGACCAGCTTCTTTGAGAGCGCCTTCCTCGGCCTCTATAGCGCCTGGACCTTGTGGCACTCACCGCTTCCGCGCCGCAGGGTCTGCGCGATCATTGCATCGTGGGCGCTGCTGGGAGCTGCGCCGATGCTGGGGATTTCGGCCTGGTACTGGCTGGAAGGCTACTGGGCGATCTACTGGCACGCGATGGTGACATCGAACCTGGCCAAGCCGAAAGTCTGGTTGGCCTCCGGTATCCGCACGATCCTCATGTTCATCAGGCTTGCGCCGTTCCTCGTCATGGGCGTGCTCGGCATTCCGCAGATGGTTCCGCTGCAGCGCCAATTCATGGCTTTCTGGCTCCTGGCGGCGACCTTGGGGCTGCTCTCGGTTCCCAATTTCTACGTTCATTATGCCCTGCCGATCCTCGTGCCGCTCACCATCGTCAGCGCGGGACTGCTCCAGGGACGTATCGCCGGGCCCATCGCCATGGCAGTGCTGGGCTTCCTCGCGTTTCGCGAAACGTCGGTGCTGGACTTCGAGCACGCCCGGCGCTCGCGCGCGGCGATGGCGCAACTGGCCAAGGCCGTGCGGGCGCATGACGATGGCGGCCCGCTGTTCGTCTACGACGGGCCTTTCCAGCTCTATCACTTGACCGGGCACCGCTTCGTGACCCCGCTGGTCTTCCCGCATCACCTTGCCCAGACGATAGAGAAGGACGTCAGCCACCTCTCCACCGCAGGCGAAGTGCGCCGGGTCCTGGCCGAGCGTCCCAGCACCGTCGTGCTCGCACCAAAGCCGCGGCAGGATCCGGTCAATTGGGAGACGCTGGCGCCGGTGCGCGCCTATATCCATGCCAACTGCCGCCTCGTTGCCCGCGTGGAGACGCCCGAGTGGCTCCTCTCGAGCAAGATGGACGTCTGGGCGGACTGCAATCGGCAGGGCAGGGCGAAATAGCGCCTGTTCGCGCCGGCCTGCCTCTCGTGACACCTTCCTCTGTCCGCCCGCTGTGCTAAGGGCGCTCGCAAGCCCCGGGCGCCGCACCGGGCCGGATCTCCAGACGAGGAATACCTTGGCCAGTCGTTCTCTTGCCGTTTCGCTTCTCTGCCTGACGCTGCTTAGCACGGCCGCCTGCGATACGCGCCCGGTCAGCGAAGAGAACCGCGACGCCAATGCGCTGGAAGTGATCGGCAGCGAGAGCGCCTGCATCGACGAACTGTCTGATCCCGAACTGCTGCGCATGCAGCGCAAGGTGGACGATGCCCTGCGCAAGGCGCTGCTGGAGGGCAAGTCGCTCGATCCGGCCGCTCAGGCAGCCGATGCTCTGGATCGCGGCGATTTCCGCCTGGCCGGGGCGCTCACCGCGAAAGGCGTCTCCACTTCGGTCTATGGCGCGCAGTGCCGGATCATGGGCGGGTTGAGCGCGCGCGCGATCCGCGCCGTGTCGTTCATCGACGGGGTTCCCGCCGACCAGCCAAAGATCGACTACCTGACCCGCGCCGAGACGTTCGCGCGGGCCTACAACGCGGCGATCCTGGCTGACGAGCGCTACCCTTATGGGGACATCTGCCGCAAGTTCGACGGCAAGGTCGAACTCGGCGAGGACGGTACGTTGCAGGTACAGGGCGCCGGGCCATCCGATCACGCATTCGGTTTCGCCGATCTCGGACCGGTGCGCTCTGCGCCGACCCTTGCCGAACTGGCACGGCGCGGTTCGGTCAGCCGCCTCGACGGCCTGCTGCGGTCCGGTCAGTACGACGTGAACACGCCGGACCTGTTCGGCATGACGCCGCTCGCCTGGGCGATAGCCTATCGCCGCCGCGGCGCTTCCGACCTGCTGCTGCGGGCCGAATCGAGCCCGGGCGGATCGCGCTGCCAGACGATCTACGACCGCCGCTCGCCGATGCAGGTGGCGCGCGTGCAGCAATGGGTGGGCATGCTGCGCCGCATGCAGCCGCTGGTGACCGAGGACGATTTCAACGCGCTGCAGGAACTGCCGCGTCTCTCCGATGGCGATATCGACCGGTTCAACCACGGGCTGACGCAGCTCAACGACAGTTTCGCCGAGCAGTTCAGCAAGAACCGGTATCTGACCAAGCACCGGATCTATTTCACGGTGAACAGCGATGGCGAATCGACCGGCTGCCGCATCGAGCCTTCGACCGACTATCCCGACTACGACGAGAAGATCTGCGCGCTGGGCCTCGATGTCCTGCACTGGAAGCCGGCGCGCGGCGTCTTCGGCAACGTGATCGATGGCGAGGCTTCGCTGATCGTCGGGGTGCGCTCGCGCTAGGGGCGTTGCCCGGGCCCAGGCGTCTGGGGCCCGGTGAAAGGGGCGCGCGGGCGAAAGGGGGGTGACATTCGCCGCCCGATCCCCTAAGGGGCCGCCTTCCTATCAAGCGCGACCTAAAGCGAAAGCGAGTGCAGACTATGAAACTGAATGATATCCGCGACAACTCGGGTGCCCGTCATCGCCGTATGCGTATCGGCCGTGGCATCGGCTCGGGCAAGGGCAAGACCGGTGGCCGTGGCCAGAAGGGTGCGAAGGCACGTTCGGGCGTTTCGATCAACGGCTTCGAGGGCGGCCAGATGCCGCTCCACATGCGTCTTCCGAAGCGCGGCTTCTCGAACAAGAAGTTCGCCAAGGACTTTGCGGAAGTGAACCTGGGCATGGTCCAGAAGGCGATCGACGCCGGCAAGCTCGACATTTCGGGCACCGTCGATCACGCCGCCCTGAAGACCGCTGGCCTGGCCCGCGGTGGCAAGGACGGCGTCCGCCTGCTCGGCAAGGGTGAGCTGACTGCCAAGGTCGAGTTCAACGTCGCCGGTGCCTCGAAGGGCGCCGTTGCCGCGGTCGAAAAGGCCGGTGGTTCGGTGGTGCTTCCCGCCAAGGAAGCAGCCGAAGCCTGAGGCAAGGCGGTAAAGTGATCTGATGATCCGGAGAGGGCGGGCGCCAGGCGCTTCGCCCTCTCATGCTGTTCAGTCCACGGTTTTTCGAGACAGGGGTTTTCGCTCCCGCCTCGAGAACTATATGACGAGTTCCTGTCCCGGGGTTCGACAAGCCGGCATGCAGCCGCTAAGGGCGACTCCGATAAGATTCTTCGAGGCATCCCTAACGTCATGGCATCTCGCGCCGACAACATCGCAAGTTCGCTCAGTCTTGCCAATTTCTCCAAGGCAACCGAACTCAAGAACCGCATCTGGTTCACGATCGGTGCGCTGATCGTCTTCCGCTTCCTGAGCTTCGTGCCGCTGCCGGGTGTGAACCCGCTGATTCTCGAATCGCTCTACAGCCAGACGCAGGGCGGCATTCTCGACCTGTTCAACACTTTCTCGGGCGGTTCGCTCTCGCGCATGAGCCTGATCGCGCTCGGCGTGATGCCTTACATCACCGCCTCGATCGTGGTGCAGCTGGCCGCTTCGCTCCATCCGGCGCTGATCGCGCTGAAGAAGGAAGGCGAGGCCGGCCGCAAGAAGCTGAACCAGTACACCCGCTTCGGCACCGTCGGCCTGTGCGCGATCCAGGGCTACTTCCTGGCTGTCAGCCTCGAGGCCTACGGCGCGTCGAGCGGCCTGCAAGCGGTCGTCGATCCGGGCTTCATGTTCCGCATCGGCGCGGTCATCTCGCTGGTGGGCGGCACGATGTTCCTGCTGTGGCTGGGTGAGCAGATCACTTCGCGCGGCATCGGCAACGGCGTATCGCTGATCATCATGGCCGGCATTGTCGCGCAGATGCCGACTTTCGCCAGCAACCTGGGTCAGGCCTACAGTGCGGGCGACACCGGTTCGTTCCTGATCATGGCGCTGATCGTCCTCATCATCGCGATGATCCTGATGATCTGTTTCATGGAGCGCGCACAGCGCCGCCTGCTGATCCAGTATCCCAAGCGCGCCACGCAGCGCGGCATGATGCAGGCCGACCGCAGTCACCTGCCGCTCAAGATCAACACCGCGGGCGTGATCCCGCCGATCTTCGCCAGCTCGCTGCTGCTGCTGCCGCTCACGATCACCCAGTTCGCCGGCAATTCGCTTTCGCCGGAATCGACGATGGGCCAGATCGTGGTGACGCTGAACCAGTACCTGGGCCACGGCAAGCCGCTCTACATGCTGCTCTACGCAGCCGGCATCGTGTTCTTCTCGTTCTTCTACACCGCCGTCGTCTTCAATCCGGAAGAGACTGCCGAGAACCTGAAGAAGAATGGCGGCTTCATCCCGGGCATCCGTCCGGGCAAGAATACCGCGACCTATCTCGACTACGTGCTGACCCGCGTAACGGTGATCGGTGCGATCTACCTGACCATCGTCTGCACGGTACCTGAGTACTTCCTGTCGATGACCGGCTTGCCGCTGCTCTTCATGGGTGGCACGAGTCTGCTGATCGTCGTCAACGTGACGGTCGATACGATCACCCAGATCCAGTCTCACCTGCTGGCGCACCAGTACGGCGACCTGATCAAGAAGGCGAAACTGAAAGGCCGCATCCGCTAAGGGGCGAGCGCCGGACATATAACTGAGGGGTAAGGCGTGAATATCATTCTGCTGGGTCCGCCGGGAGCGGGTAAGGGCACCCAGGCACAGCGTCTCGTCGAGCGGCACGGCATGCGCCAGCTTTCGACCGGTGACATGTTGCGTGCGGCAGTGAAGGCGGAAACGCCGACCGGGCTCGAGGCCAAGGCCGTCATGGAACGAGGCGAGCTGGTTTCAGACGAAATCGTGTCGGCGCTGATCGGTGACGAACTCGACGCGATGGGCCCCGATGCGGGCGCCATCTTCGACGGCTATCCGCGCACCGCGGCGCAGGCCGAATCGCTCGATGCGATCCTGGCGCAGCGCGGTCGCAAGCTCGACCATGTGATCGAGCTGGTGGTGGATGAGGACGCACTGGTCGAACGCATCACCGGTCGCTTCACCTGCGCCACCTGCGGCAAGGGCTACCACGACAAGTTCGAGCAGCCCAAGGTTCCGGGAACCTGCGACAAGTGCGGCGGAACCGAGTTCAAGCGCCGTCCCGACGACAATGCCGAGACCGTGCGCACGCGCATGGCCGAGTACCGGGCCAAGACCGCTCCGATCCTGCCGATCTACGAATCGCGCGGGATCGTTGCGAAGATCGACGGCATGGCGGACATGGACGACGTGACCGCAGCGATCGAGGCCGTCCTCGGTTCCTGATCGTGCCTGACGGGTGAAGGGCAGGGGCCTTGCGGCTCCGCCTCTCACCCGGGGCCGCCTCCGCCGCCTGTGCGGAGAAAGGCCGGAAACCTTCCAGGAGAACCGCTCCGATGAAATCCGCTGCATTCGCTCTTGCCCTGGCTCTCTTCGGGAGCGCCGTACCGGCTTGGGCGAAAGTGGCGGAAGTGTCCGAACGCGGTTTCGTGGTGCGCCACCTCGTCGAGGTTTCGACCAGTCCGGCCAAGACCTGGGACATGATCCTCGATCCCGCCAAGTGGTGGGAATCCTCGCATACATGGTCGGGCGACGCGGCCAATCTTTCGATCGATGCGAAAGCGGGCGGGTGCTTCTGCGAAGTGCTGCGCAACCCCAAGTCGCCCAATGCCGCGCCGCGCGGCAGCGTCGAGCACATGCGGGTGGTCTACATTGAAAGCGACCATGCGCTGCGCATGGTCGGGGCGCTGGGACCATTGCAGGCCGATGCCGCCAACGGCACCCTGACGATCGAGATCAAGCCCGCCAAAGACGGCACGCAGATCTTGCTCGAGTATGTTGTAGGCGGTTTCCTGCGCACGCCGATGGACAAGCTCGCCCCGGCGGTGGACGGCATGCTCGGTGCGCAGCTGGCAAGCCTCGCCGGAAAGCTGGGGGGCGCGTTTTCGGCCGCTTTCCCGCTGCCCGAGGACAAGCCCGCCAAGGCGCCGGAGGCTGAACAGGCCGGTCCGCCAGAGCCGCCTGCTGCCACCGGCGACGAAATTATCGGTCGCTGATGGAGCGCGCGCGTTTTGACAAATTTTGACTGCGCGCCGTGGATACGGTAGTAAGTGAACACAGGTTGAGCGCTGGCCGCCATACAATGGCGGACACGGCACCGTTTATCGTCCGCTGGACGTTGACAGGTGCTGCGAATCGTTTTAAGCGCGCCCTTCACTCGAAAACCACGGTAGTCCGGATGGCTCACGCCGCGCGTGTCAAAGGCATCGTGTGGTACGCCTTCTGGGCTTTTGCCGTTTCCTCGGAATTCGGGTGGCAAGCGTTGAGATGGAGGGCGTCCAAGCGTCTTCTGTGGAGCATGGAGATTTAAGTGGCTCGTATTGCCGGGGTGAACATCCCCACCAACAAGCGCGTTATCATCGCGCTCACGTATATCCACGGTATCGGTCGTACCAAGGCCGTTGAGATCGCCGACAAGCTCGGCATCGATCACACCCGTCGTGTTCAGGACCTCTCGGACGCCGAAGTGCTCCAGATCCGTGAAACCATCGACGCCGACCACCTGGTCGAGGGTGACCTTCGTCGCGAAACCGCGATGAACATCAAGCGCCTCATGGACCTCGCCTGCTACCGCGGCCTGCGTCACCGTAAGGGTCTGCCCGTTCGCGGCCAGCGCACCCACACGAACGCCCGTACCCGCAAGGGTAAGGCCAAGCCGATCGCCGGCAAGAAGAAGTAAGCCTGACGGGCCGTTTCGGCCCTCGGTTTCCGCAGCGATTTATCGACAGGATACACGGACATGGCACGCGAACCCCAGCGCATTAAGCGCCGCGAACGCAAGAACATCACGAGCGGCATTGCGCACGTCAATGCGAGCTTCAACAACACCATGGTGACCATCACCGACGCCCAGGGCAACGCGATTTCGTGGTCCTCGGCCGGCATGATGGGCTTCAAGGGCAGCCGCAAGTCGACTCCCTACGCCGCCCAGGTCGCCGCCGACGACGCCGGCAAGAAGGCCGCCGAGCATGGCGTGCGCACCCTCGAGGTCGAGGTCAAGGGTCCGGGTTCGGGCCGCGAGAGCGCCCTGCGCGCCCTGCAGGCCGTCGGCTTCACGATTACCTCGATCCGCGACGTGACACCGATCCCGCACAACGGTGTCCGCCCCTCGAAGCGCCGCCGCGTCTGATCGAGTTATTCCGGGCAACGAACCGGTCGTTGCCCGGCCTTCGGATCGTCCCAGGCCTTTCCACCCGGCCTGAGGACGTAACCGCCATCGAAATCCCAGGGGAAGTCCATGACTGTCAACATCAAGAACTGGCAGGAACTCAAGAAGCCGAACAGCCTTGAGATCAAGCCGGGACCAGACCCCAAGCTGAAGGCGACTTTCGTCGCCGAACCTCTCGAGCGCGGCTTCGGCCTGACGCTCGGCAATGCGCTGCGTCGCGTACTGCTCTCCTCGCTTCAGGGCGCGGCGATCACCTCGATCAAGATCGAGAACGTGCTGCACGAGTTCTCTTCGCTTGCCGGTGTGCATGAAGACGTCACGGACATCGTCCTGAACGTCAAGCAGATCGCGCTCAAGATGCAGGGCGAAGGCCCGAAGCGTCTGCAGCTTTCGGCAACCGGTCCGGCCGAGGTCAAGGCTGGCGACATCGCCGTCACGGGTGACATCGAGGTCATGAACAAGGACCTCGTGATCTGCCACCTCGACGAAGGTGCGACGCTGAACATGGAACTGACTGCCGACACCGGCAAGGGCTACGTCCCCGCCGTCGGCAACCGTCCCGTCGATGCGCCGATCGGCCTGATCCCGGTCGACTCGCTCTACTCGCCGGTCCGCCAGGTCAGCTACAAGGTCGAGAACGCCCGTATCGGCCAGGAGCTGGACTTCGACAAGCTGAGCCTGAGCGTCGAGACCGACGGCACGGTGACCCCGGAAGATGCCGTGGCCTATTCGGCGCGCATCCTTCAGGACCAGCTGGCCCTGTTCGTCCACTTCGAGGACATCGCCCCGGTCGGCGCTCCGCAGATGATCGGCATGGCCGCTGCGCAGCCCGAGGAAAGCGACACCAACCAGCTCAACCGTTACCTCCTCAAGAAGGTCGACGAGCTTGAACTGTCGGTGCGTTCGGCGAACTGCCTCAAGAACGACAACATCATCTACATCGGCGATCTCGTGCAGAAGACCGAGGCCGAGATGCTCCGTACGCCGAACTTCGGCCGCAAGTCGCTCAACGAGATCAAGGAAGTCCTTTCCTCGATGGGCCTGCGCCTCGGCATGGACATCCCGGGCTGGCCGCCCGAGAACATCGAAGAGATGGCCAAGAAGCTCGAACAGGAGCTCCTTGGATAAGGAACCAGTCGACCCGGCGCGAGCCGGGTCGATGCTTTGGGCGAAAGGTGGCGGCCCTGACGGCCACCTGGATCGGGCTACCTCGCACGGGCCCCCTACGAACGGAGAATGAACATGCGTCACAAGTACGGTCAGCGTAAGCTGCAGCGCACCTCGGGCCACCGCGCCGCCCTTCTGCGCAACATGGCTGCCGCGCTCATCAAGCACGAGCAGATCCAGACCACCACGCCCAAGGCGAAGGAACTGCGTCCCTACATCGAGAAGCTCATCACGCTCGCAAAGCGCGGTGGCCTTTCGAACCGCCGTCTGGCCCACTCGCGCCTGATGGACGAGGCCCAGGAAAAGAAGCTCTTCGAAGTTCTGGCCGAGCGCTATGCCGGTCGCAGCGGTGGCTACACCCGCATCATCAAGGCCGGCATCCGCGCTTCGGACGCAGCCCCGATCGCGATCATCGAGCTGGTCGACCGTGACGTCGACGCCAAGGGCCAGGATTCGGGTCCGGTGATGAACGAAGCCGAGGAATACGCCGAGGCCTGAGCCCGGTCGCATTCATCGACAAGATTGCGTGAGCGGTCGCGAGTGCTAGACTCGCGGCCGCTCTTGCGTTTGGGATTGGGAGAGAACGATGCGGCGCCTCAAGGCAGTCGCACTGGGTTGGTTGCCCCCTGTGGCCGGGGCCCCGTCGCGGGCGCCGATCTTCTCGCTGGCGTTGACCCTGTCGCTGGCGCTGACCTTGTCGCTGGCGCTGGCGACGCCCATCTGTGCCGGGACCATGGCTGACCAGACCTATCCGCAAACGCGCCGCGACGACATCGTCGAGACCCACTTTGGCGAGAAGATCGCCGATCCCTACCGCTGGCTGGAGGCGGACGTGCGCCAGTCGCCCGAGGTGGCCGAGTGGGTTGCGCGCGAGAATGCGGTGACCGAGGACTACCTCGCTGGCCTGCCGCAGCGCGCGCGCTTTGCCCAGCGCATCCGCGAGATCATGAACTACGAGCGCTACGGCCTGCCCGACAAGGCGGGGCAGCGCTATTTCTATACCCGCAATTCCGGCCTGCAGCCGCAGTCGCAGCTGTTCGTGCGCAAGGGGCTGCACGGCAAGCCGAAGCTCCTGCTCGATCCCAATACCTGGGCTAGCGACGGCGCGACCGCGCTGGACGCCTGGGAACCCTCCGAGAAGGGGCACTTCCTGCTCTACAGCGTACAGGACGGCGGCAGCGACTGGCGCATCCTGCGCGTACTCGACGTGCGCAGCGGAGAGCCGCTGGAAGACGCAGTGCGCTGGGCCAAGTTCACCGGCCTGTCCTGGGTCGGCGAGGAAGGCTTCCTCTATTCGCGCTTTCCCGCGCCGGAGGAAGGGACGGCGTTCCAGGGGCTGAACTACAACCACACGGTCTATTTCCACCGCCTGGGCACACCGCAGTCGCAAGACGAGGTGGTCTTCGCGACGCCCGATCATCCCGAGTACAATCACTTCGCGCGGGTGACGCAGGACGGCAGGCTGGCGGTCATCACCACGTCCGTGGGCACCGATGCGCGGTACGAGGTCTCCGTGATCGATCTCGACAAGCGCGCAGAGCAGGGCTGGAAGGCGCGCAAGATCGTCTCCGGGTTCACCGACGACTGGCGCTTCGTCGAAGGCTCCGGAGAGCACTTGTGGTACGTCACCAACAAGGATGCGCCGCGCTACCGCCTGGTCGGCATCGACTTGTCCAAGGACAATCCGGAATGGACCGAACTCGTCGGCGAGCGCACGGACATCCTCGAGCGCGCGGGCATCGTCGGCGATCAGCTCGTGCTCAACTACATGCGCGATGCCGCCAGTCATGCCGAGATCATCGGACTCGATGGCAGGCCGGGGCGCACGATCACGCTGAACGGTATCGGCACAGCCTCGGGCTTTCGCGGCCGTCCAGGTGATCCCGAGACCTTCTACGCCTTTTCGAGTTTCAACTGTCCCGCCGCGATCTACCGCATGAACATCGCTTCGGGCGAGACCGAACCCTTTGCCGAGCCCAAGCTGTGCTTCGATCCGCAGGACTATTCGGTCGAGCAGCGCTTCTTCAGGTCGAAGGACGGCACCCGCGTGCCGATGTTCGTCGTGCGCGGCAAGACGGTGGCGCGGATGAACCGGCCGGTGCCGACACTGCTTTACGGCTACGGCGGTTTCGACGTCTCGCTGACTCCGGGCTTCTCCGCGGTGCGCCTTGCCTGGCTGGAGGCGGGCGGTGCCTTTGCCCTGGCGAACCTGCGCGGCGGCGGCGAATACGGGCGGGAGTGGCACGATGCGGGGCGCCGCGCGAACAAGCAGAACGTGTTCGACGACTTCATCGCCGCCAGCGAGTACCTGATCGACGAGGGCATCGCGAAGAAGGACGGCCTTGCCATCCAGGGCGGGTCCAACGGCGGACTTCTGGTCGGCGCGGTGGTCAACCAGCGGCCCGATCTCTACGCGGCCGCAGTGGCGCAAGTGGGCGTGATGGACATGCTGCGCTTCGATCGTTTCACGGCCGGGCGGTACTGGGTGGACGATTACGGCTATCCCGACAAGGAGGCCGACTTTCGCATCCTGCGATCCTATTCGCCTTATCACAACATTCGCGGCGGGGTGGACTACCCCGCGATTCTGGTGACTACGGCGGACACCGACGACCGCGTCGTGCCCGGGCACTCGTTCAAGTACACTGCGGCGCTGCAGGCGGCCGATATCGGCGACAGGCCGCACCTGATCCGGATCGAGACGCGGGCCGGGCACGGTTCGGGCAAGCCCACCGACAAGGCGATCGAGGAAGGCGCGGACATCCTCGCCTTCATTGCGCGCTGGACCGGGCTGAAGATTTCGCAAGGCGGCCAGCGTTCAGAAAAATAACCACTTAGCTGAACAATGGCTGTAGCCGGGGTTCAGCGTCACCTCATGGCCCGATTGCTAGGACCTTCTCATGCCCGGACATGGCGTCCGGATGAGAAAGGAAACGAAGCCATGGAAAAGTTCACCAGGAATGTGGTCGGCACCGTGGCCGCCGGTGCCATGGCGGTTGCGACGGCCAGCCCGGCATTGGCCCGGGACCACAGCGGCGGGATCGGCACCGGGGACGTGATTGCCGGTGCCCTCGTCATCGGCGGGATCGCTGCGGTTGCCGCGGCCGCCAGCAGCGGCAACGACCGCTACGACTATCGCTACGACCGCGATCGCCGCGGGCGCTACGACTATGGCCGGGCCGGATATGGCCGGGGCATGAGCGCGCGCGATGCCGTGCAGCAATGCGTGCGCACGGCCGAGCGGGCGGCCAGCCGCTACAGCTATGGCGGCAGGGCCAAGGTAACCGACGTGCGCAAGGTCGATCGCAAGAGCTACGGCTACAAGGTCAAGGGCCGTATCGCGGTGAACGCCATGGGCCGTCACTGGCGCTCGGGCGACCATGACTATGGCCGGGGCTGGAACCGCGATTACCGGGGTTGGAACAGCTCGCTGCGCGGCTACGATTCCGGTTCGTTCGAGTGCAAGGTCGATTATCGCGGCGGGATCCGCGACCTCGACTTCAAGGGCATTCGCGGCCTGTAACATTTGCGACGAGCCGAATGGCTGAGAGGATGGGCGGTTCATGCCGAAGAAAGCATGGGCCGCCTATTTCATGTCGATGATGGGCGGCGCGGATCGTGCACGCCGGATGTGGGACTGACCTGCAATGCAGACCTTCCGTTCACGCATAGCTGTCTCGCTTGCCGCCGCTGCGGCCTTGTCCATGACCGCGACGCCGGTTTTCGCCCGCGGCTACGGCGACTGGCGGGGCTATCGCCATCACCACCATGACCGCGGCCTCGATGGCGGTGACGTTCTGGCCGGCCTGCTGATCGTCGGCGGGATCGCAGCCATCGCCAGCGCTGCCAGCAAGTCCGCGAGGGACAAGCAGGTCGAGGAACCCTCCCGCTACCCCGGCGGGCCGGACTACGATGCGCCCGAGGATCGCGGTTACGGTGACGTCCCGCGCGAGGAACGGGGCAATCCGCGTGACTATCCCGAGGGCGCCCGTTCGAACGAGAGCTTCGACGACATGGTGGCAAGCTGCGCCGACGAGATCGAACGCGGCGAACGTCGCATCGATACCGTCGACACTGTCGCGCGCATGGGTGAACGCTACAGCGTCGAAGGCCGGCTTGAGGATGGCCGCGAGTTTGCCTGCAGCATCGACCGCGAGGGGCGCGTGCGCTCGGTGGCGGTCGACGGCCATGCCCTGATCTGATCTCCCGTCCAGTCACGCCAGGGTCGACGCTTCTCGAGACTGGCGACGGGCGAGGCGGCCGGCGCCTCAGTCCTCCGGCGCGCCGGCATGGCCGGGCAGGGCGATGGACCAGTGGATCGCCGCACCGCGCATGGTGAAGCCGGCAAACACCGCGATCGCCCAGGTCAATTGCGCCGACAGCCCAAGCGCGATGCCGAGACCGGCCAGAGCGGCGGAAAGCGCTGCAGCGGTGACGTAGAGTTCCGGGCGCATCAGGATCGAGGGCTGGCCGGCAAGGACATCGCGCACGATGCCGCCGGCGCAGCCGGTGATGACGCCCATCATGATCGCAGCGACCGTGGGCACGCCCCAGGCCAGCGCCTTGATCGTGCCGAACACTGCATAAGTCGCCAGCCCCAGCGCATCGGCCCATTCGAGCAGCTTGCCTTCCCACCAGCGCACCGGCGTAAACCAGGCGATCAGGGCGACGGCGAAGCAGACGGGCGCGACGAGCGGGTCCTGAATCCAGAATACCGGGGCGCCGATCAGCAGGTCGCGCACCGAACCGCCGCCGACGCCGGTGACGAGCGCGAAGAAGGCCACGGTCACGAATGTCTGGCGCAGGCGCGCGGCCACCAGTGCGCCGGTTAGCGCGAAGACGGCAATGCCCAGCAGGTCCAGCATCGGCGGCAGGGCGGGCACGGGCGGCGGCGTTATCGCGGAAAGCATCGGCATCATGCCTGTCCCTTAGCACCATCCACAGCACAGGGCAGGGGCCTTGCGTCGCCATGGCAGGGCGCTAAGTCTCGAGACAGGTCACACACAATCAACGGACATTCCCCCCATGCCCGCAACGAATAACAAGCCCGCAACGAACAGAACGCCCGCAACGGAAAAGACGTCCGCGTCCATGCTGATGCGCTTCTCGCTCCTTCCCCTCCTGCTTGCCGGCGGTGCGTGCACGCAGGCCCCCGGCGAAGTCGCTTCGGTGCCGCCGGCCGATGTCCGTCCGATCCCGGCCGAGGCGGATGGCGACTACAACTTGCCGGCGCAGAAGGAGAAGCTGGCGACGATCCGGATGGACGTCGAGACCGGCTTCCTCAACCAGGAGCAGCGCGACGTCGTCAACCTGCTGATCAAGGCATCGGACCTGATGAGCGAGATCTACCTGCGCCAGCGCTATGCCGAAAACCCGCAGGTGCGCCGCGCGGTCTCGATGAACCGCCGGTCCGACCGCGACCTGCTGGTCGAGATGTTCGACCGCAACTTCGGCCCCTGGGACGAACTGGCCGAGCTTCATCCCTTCTGGGGTTCGACCCCGATGCCCGAAGGTGCAGGCTTCTATCCCGAGGATCTGACGCGCGAGGCGCTGGAAGCCTATATCGCGGCCCACCCGGACCAGAAGGAGGCACTGCTCAGCCCCTATACGGTGGTGAAGCGCGAGGGCGACAGGCTGGTCGCGGTGCCGTACTCGGTGGAGTACAGGCAGTGGCTGGAACCTGCCGCGCAGTTGCTGGAGCAGGCTGCCGCGCGAACCGGCAACGCCAGCCTGAAGAAGTTCCTGTCCCTGCGCGCCAGGGCCTTCCGCACCGACGACTATTTCGAGAGCGAGCTGGCCTGGATGGACCTGACCGGCACGCCCATCGAAGTCGCGATCGGGCCATACGAAGTCTATACCGACCGCCTGATGGGCGCGAAGACCGCCTTCGAGAGCTTCGTGACGCTCAAGGACCCGCAGGAGTCCGCAGCGCTTGCCAAGTACAAGAACTATCTCAAGGACATGGAAGCCAATCTTCCCATCGAGGATCGCTACAAGAACTTCCAGCGCGGCTTCGCCAGCCCGATTGCGGTGGCCGAGCAGGTCCACGGCGGGGGCGACAACGTGCCCGGCGTCCAGACCATTGCCTTCAACCTGCCCAACGACGAGCGCGTGCGCGAGGCGAAGGGCGCGAAGAAGGTGATCCTGTCCAATGTGCTGGGCGCCAAGTTCGAACGCATCCTCAAGCCGATGGGCTCACTGGTGCTGGAACCCGATCAGGCCGCGCTCGTCGACAAGAAGTACATGCAGTTCGAGACGCTGTTCCATGAACTCTCGCACAGCCTCGGGCCGGGCACGATCGTCGTGAACGGCGAGACGACGACGGTCGACAAGATGCTCAAGGAACAGGGCTCGGCGCTCGAAGAGGCCAAGGCCGACGTCGCGGGGGTCTGGAACATCCTGCTGATGATGCGCAAGGGAGAGATCCCGGCGGCGGAGAAGCCGCAGCTCTTCGCCACCTACTTCACCGGCATCTTCCGCGCCGTGCGTTTCGGCGCGGTGGAGGCGCACGGCAAGGGCGCGGCGCTGCAATACGCCTACCTGCTGGACAAGGGCGCGTTTCGCTGGGACGAGGCCGCAGGCCGCTACGTCATCGATAACACCCGGATGGAAGCGGGCGTTCGCGATCTGCTGCATGACATTCTGATGCTGCAGGCCCATGGCGATTACGCGGGCACCAAGGCCTTCATGGACAAGTGGGCGAAGCTCGACGCCCATGCCGAAGCCGCCATCGCCTCGATGGGCTCACTGCCGGTCGACATTAGGCCGATCTATCCCGACGCGATCTGATCGCAGATTCGGCATGTCATTTCCCCGTCATCCCTGCGCAAGCGGGACCCGGGATCGGTTCCGGGGTGACGGGGGATAATGCCGGTGTTGGATAAAGGCCGTCCACAGCCCCTCAGGGACGCATGACCACGCGTCCGAAGGGATGGCCTTCCATGACGAAGCGGTGGGCTTCCTCGGCCTCGCACAGGGCGAATTCGTGCTCGATCGGCATCTCGATCTCGCCCCGCGCGGCGCTTTCGAGCAATTCGGATACGACGGCATGGCCGCGCGGCGTGTGCATGGCATGGGCGATGGTGATGCCGCCCACGACAAGGCCGTGCATGATCGTTTCCAGATAGCCGAACTGCGGCAGCCGGGTGTTGGCGACACCGGCAATGGCGTAGCGGCCCCCGACACGCATGGACTGGACGACGGAATCCTTCTCCATTCCGGTGCCGGAGTCGATCACGAGGTCGAAGCCCTTGCCGAACGTGATCTCGCGGAAGCGTTTGACCCGGTCGGGATCGCGATAGTCGATGGCATGGTCCAGTCCGAGGGGGGCGATGCGCGACAGGCGATCGTCGCCAAGGGCAGTGCCGGTGATCTTGGCGCCCGCGGCCTTGGCAAGCTGGACCGCGGCGATCCCGACGCCAAGGGTCGCGCCATGGACCAGCACGTCCATGCCCGGCCGAACCTGTCCGAAGGCATGAAGGCAATCGTGCGCAGTGCCGAAGGTGAGGGGGACGACGGCGGCCAGGGCGAGGTCCATGCCCTCGGGGACGTGCCAGACGCTGCCCTGCGGCGCGGCGAAAAGTTCGGCATGGCTGCCGCCGAAATGGAAGCCGACGACGCGGTCGCCGATGCGAAAGCCGCTCACGGCGCTGCCCAGTGCCTCGACAGTGCCAGCCGCCTGGCAGCCGGCGATATGCTGCTCTTCCTCGAAAGGGATCAGGTGACGGCACACCATGTCCATTCCCTCTACGGAAATGAACTCGACACGGATCAGCACGGCGTCCTCGGCCAGCTGCGGATCAGGCACCGATCCGTAACGCAGGACCTCCGGTCCGCCGTTCTCCTGATAGTAGGCCGCCTTCACCCCAATCCCTTTGCAATGCTTTGCATCACGTTAAATAGGAACTGGGTTATAATCAGTTCAAGCGGCATATCAGCAATTTAACTTAGCCGGGTTAGCAAATGTGTGGAAGATCCTGGGGGGAGCGCCGCCGGATCATGCGCGCGCGAAAAGCTGACCCAAATCCGCGAAGGCCTTCATTTCGATGGCATTTCCCGAAGGGTCGCGAAAGAACATCGTCGCCTGCTCTCCGGGTTGACCGGGAAAGCGCACGTGCGGGGGGATGACGAAGTCCATGCCGGCCGTCGTCAGCCGCTCTGCCAGCTCGCGCCATTGCTCCAGGGTGAGGACCACGCCGAAGTGCGGCACCGGCACGTCGTGCCCGTCTACCGGGTTTGCTCCGGCGTCGGGCGGAGCCATGCCGGGTAGGAGATGGGCCACGATCTGGTGTCCGAAGAAATCGAAGTCGATCCATCCGTCGCTGCTGCGCCCTTCCGGGCAGCCGATCAGTTCGCCCCAGAAAGTGCGCGCGGCTGCAAGGTCGTGGACGGGAAAGGCGAGATGGAACGGGCGCAGGGACATGGCATCAGAAATAGGAGCAATGCGGGGCGGGGCCAAGCGCGAGCTGCGCCAGCTAGTCGCGTGGTGGACTGCCTCAGGGGGCAGCGTATTCTTCTGCCCGGGTCTGGCGCGCAAGCTTGCGCCGGCCGAAGCGGGCGATGACGGCCCGGCCAAGCGATTGTCCCTGCAGCTCGACCAGCCGATAGCTCGCGTAGGCCAGCCCGTAGGCGATGGGCGCGGTGATCGCGAAAGTCAGGGTGAAGCGGGCGGCCGCGGGCATGTCCTGCGCCCATTCCTCGATGGTCCAGGCGGCAACGCGGTGCAGGACCAGCAGGTGGACGAGATAGACGCCGTAGGACAGCTCGCCCAGCCAGTGGAACGGCGGCGCTCCGAGCAGGCGGGACAGGCGGTCGATCCACGGTATCGCCCGCCAGTGCACCAGCGCGAAGAAGCCGAGGAAGATCCCCTCGCGCACGACGAGGTGGAGCAGGTCGGTCTTGCCGCCGATGGGGATGGCTACCAGCACGGCAGCGGCGGCGAGGCAGGCCGCCTGCTGCCTTTCCAGCGCCGCCGCGATGAGCATGCCGGCGGCAAACAGGTGCATCTTGAGCGGCAGGAACGAAGGCATCGGATAGGCCGCGCCCAGCGCGCCCGCCAGCAGGGCAATCGATACCGAGAGGATCGAGACGCACAGCGCGGTCCTTATCCAGCCGAAGCGTCCGGCAAGGAGTACGGCGAAGGGGAACACTGCGTAGAATTGCATCTCCAGCCCGAGGCTCCAGTCGGGCAGGGGTGTGCGGAAGGCATATTCGGGCAGGAGGCCGAACAGGTAGGTGACGTGCAGAGCGATGTTCGAGGCGCTCGCGTCGGTATAGCGCTCCGGCGCCTGCAGGGACTGGCCGAGAAAACTGTCGATCACGACGCGGTCTGCGTAGATCGCCTTGCCCGCCAGCAACGCGGCGGCGAGCAGGACGAAATAGAGCGGCGAGATCCGGAAGAAGCGCCGGGTCCAGAAGGCAGCCCAGGTGGCGGGGCGCGCCCAGTCTTCCCTGTCCTTTCGCAGCTGGAACTGGAAAGTCATCAGGAAGCCGGACAGCAGGATGAACAGGTCGACGCCCAGGTCCGGCTTGCCGAGAATCGGGAGGGAAAAGCCGGTAAGGATCAGGCAATGGCCGATCAGTACCCACAGCGCGGCAAGGCCGCGCAGGCCATCGAGACATTCGATCCTGTTCAAACGCTACTCCTGCCCTGCGCCGTGGGGCCTCTTGCGGCGGTGCGACCCGCGATCCGGGCCGGTGCAGGGCATCGCCCCGGGACCGGCCCCGGAAAGCGAACTCGCCGATCGGGGCGGCGCATTCCATCGGCTTTCGACCGGTGGAGGCGCAGCCTCGGGTAAACGAGTGACGGGAGAATGCGTTCTTCGGCTCGCCGCGCGCAGGCATGCATTCGGCGCGCGGCGAGTGTCTCGGGAATCCCCCGCAGGCTGGTCCTGCGGGGGCAAGGGGTTAAAGGGAGACGCGGGCGTAGGCGCTCAGGCGTTCGCCCGTGCCCTTGTCGCCATATTCCACGGCTGCGGCGCGGTGCCGGTTGATCGAGGTGTCCGAGTAGAGCACGCCCACCGCAATCGGCCCGAAGCTCTGCTCGGCGCCCATGTACCAGTTGGCGTAGTTGCCGTCCGGACGCAGGCGCGTGCTCCTGGCATCGCCGTTCGAATTGCCGAAGGCGTAGCCGCCGCCGACATAGGCGGTGATCGGCGTGCCGGGCAGGCCGACGCCAAGGTCGGCGCCGGCATGGCCATAGCTGCCGCCGATGGCATCCTGAGACGGCGCGTAGCTGACGCCCAGGGCCAGCTGTGCCGGTCCCAGCGTGCGGGCTGCGCGCCCTTCCAGTTCCACGTAGTCGAGGCCCTTCGCACCATCATCGGCCCCGGCGAACAGGTGGCCGGCAATCCCTGCGGAAAGATCCCAGCCCGCCGCCGAGGTGGAATAGCGCGGGGCGATGGTGAAGCCCCAATCGCTGCCGCCGTGACGCCGGCTGCCGCGCAGGGTGGCGACGCTGGCCGAGATCGAGAGATCATGGCTCAGGGCGAGCGTGCCTTCGGCGCGCAGGGCCGGGGCGCTGTCGCTCCAGCTCAGGCCGTCCTCGCGATAGTCGGTCGTGGCCTCGATGCTGGCGCCGGTCTGCTCCATGGATTGCGCACAGGCCGGGGCGGCTGCGAGGATGAGCGGCAGGGCAACGGCAAGGGCGTAGTGTGGGTTAAGGGACAAGTCTTTTCCTTGGTTCGATTCAATTGACAGCCAGCGAACGCACCGCCTCGATGGCGGCAAGCGCAGACGGGCGGTCCGCTTCTGCAGCAGAGGCGAGGAATTTCAAGATCTTCCCGTGATGTGCGGCCACGAGCCTTTCGAGACGTTCCGCCGCGTTCGCGCAGGGGCCGTATGCGGTTTGTTCGAGAACCTTGGTGGGGGCAATCGTGCTGGTCAGCGCCGGCGTGCTCGCGCCCATCATGATGTGGCGCTCGACGGAGACGGTAGCGGTGAGATCGCAGCGGGTGCTGTGGGCGCGGGTGGGTGCGCCCGTCCTGCGGATCTTCGCATTGGTCTCGATCACGCCGCGATACTCAACGGCATGGTTCGCACCGCTGTGGTGGATGTCGATGGAGTGGGTGGGAGCGGTTGCAGTGACGAGGGCAAGGGGAATCAGGGCCAGCGACATATCAATCCATCTCTATCTGCTTAAAAATTAGGCAATAGTGATCAAAAAATGATCATGCCCCGGATAGAGCCGCTTCAATTCCCGATTGTTTCCCGAGAGTCTCGTTGTCGTGCTGCACGCGATCTGCACCGGGAGCCGGAAAGACAAAAGGCCGGCGCTGCGGGGCAGCACCGGCCTTCATGTCAGTCTGCAATAGACGGTCAGATGTGGATTGGCTTGCCGGTCACGGCCATCGCCGCTTCCTTGATCGCTTCCGAATGGGTCGGGTGCGCGTGGCAGGTATAGGCGATGTCTTCGCTGGTCGCGCCGAATTCCATGGCCTGCGCGGCCTGGGCGATCATCGTGCCGGCAACCGAGGCGATGCACCACACGCCGAGCACGCGGTCGGTCTCGGCATCGGCGATCACCTTCACGAAGCCGTCGGGCTCGTGGTTGGTCTTGGCACGCGAGTTGGCGAGCATCGGGAACTTGCCGACCTTGACTGCACCGCGTTCCTTGGCCGCTTCCTCGGTCAGGCCGACGCCGGCGATCTCGGGGAAAGTATAGACCACGCCGGGGATGACGTCGTGGTTCACGATGCCGGTGAGGCCTGCGATGTTCTCGGCCACGGCAATGCCTTCATCCTCGGCCTTGTGCGCCAGCATCGGGCCGGGGATCACGTCGCCGATGGCCCAGACGCCGTCGACCTTGGTCGCGAAGTCGTGGTCGGTCTCGATCTGGCCGCGCTGGTTGAGCTCGAGGCCGATCTTGTCGAGGCCGAGGCCCTCGGTGTTGGGACGACGGCCGATTGAGACGAGCACTGCGTCGGCCTCGATCACTTCGGCATCGCCGCCCGCGGCTGGCTCGACGGTGACCTTGGCCTTCTTGCCCTTCACTTCGACGCCGGTCACCTTGGTGCCCAGCTTGAGCGTCATGCCCTGCTTCTTGAACAGCTTGCCCGCTTCCTTGCGCACTTCGCCGTCCATGCCGGGCAGGAGCTGGTCGAGGAATTCGACGACGGTCACTTCCGCGCCGAGGCGTCGCCAGACCGAGCCGAGCTCGAGGCCGATCACGCCGCCGCCGATGACGACCATCTTCCTGGGAACCGAAGCCAGTTCCAGCGCGCCGGTCGAATCGACGACGACGCCCTTGTCATTGTCGATCTCGACGCCGGGCAGGGGGGTGACCGAGGAGCCGGTGGCGATGACGATGTTCTTGGCGGTTACCGACTTGCCGGCAACTTCGACGGTGTGCGCGTCCTTGAACTGCGCATAGCCCTTGAGCCAGTCGATCTTGTTCTTCTTGAACAGGAACTCGATGCCGCCGGTCAGGCCCTTCACCGAATCGCGGCGCTGGCCGTGCATGGCCTCCAGGTCGAGTTCGGGCGTAACCTTGACGCCCAGCTTGGTCATCGCGCCGCTGGCGGCCTGCTCGAAGTATTCCGAGGCATGGAGCATCGCCTTGGAGGGAATGCAGCCGACGTTGAGGCAGGTACCGCCCAGCGTTTCGCGCCCTTCGGCGCAGGCGGTCTTGAGGCCGAGCTGCGCGGCGCGGATAGCGGCGACGTAGCCGCCCGGGCCGGCACCGATGACAAGGACGTCGTAATCGTAATCAGCCATGTGAGGCCTCCGTACGCTCGTGCCCGAAGCAGGTGCGGCACGAGGGGAAAATAGTCATTTCAGCACAAGTGAAAACCCCGCCCGGTCCGTCGATCTTCGAAGGTGGGCGGGGTGATCGGGATCAAAGGTCGATCAGGAGACGCGTGGGATCCTCGATCGCTTCCTTGATGGTCTTGAGCGCGGTGACCGCCTCGCGACCGTCGATGATGCGGTGGTCGTAGGACAGCGCGATGTACATCATCGGACGGATGACGATTTCGCCATTGCGCACGACCGGTCGGTCCTCGATGCGGTGGAGGCCCAGCACCGCCGACTGCGGCGGGTTGATGATCGGGGTCGACATCAGGCCGCCGAACACGCCGCCGTTGGAAATCGTGAAGGTACCGCCCTTCATGTCTTCCATGGTCAGCGTGCCTTCCTTGGCGCGCTTGCCGTAGTCGGCGATGGCCTGCTCGATGCCGGCGAAGCCCAGCTTGTCGCAGTCGCGCACGACCGGGACGACGAGGCCGTTCGGGGCCGAGACCGCGATCGAGATGTCGACGTAGTCGTGATAGACGATCTCGTCGCCGTCGATCTGGGCGTTGACCGCCGGGATGTCCTTGAGCGCAAGGACCGAGGCCTTGGCGAAGAAGGACATGAAGCCGAGCTTGATGCCGTGCTTCTTGGCGAAGACGTCCTTGTACTTCTCACGCGCTTCCATGACCGCCGACATGTCGACGTCGTTGAAGGTGGTGAGCAGGGCGGCATTGTCCTGCGCGCTCTTGAGGCGCTTGGCGATCGTCTGGCGCAGGCGCGTCATCTTGACGCGCTCTTCCTTGCGCGCGGGCGCGGCGGATGCGGCCGGAGCGGCCGAGGCAGGCGCGGAAGCCGGCTTGTTCTTGGCGGCCGCGATCACGTCGTCCTTGGTGATGCGCCCGTCCTTGCCGGTGCCCTTGATGGTCGAGGGATCGATGCCGTATTCCAGCACCGCGCGGCGCACTGCCGGCGAGAGGACCGAGGCGCCCGAGGGTGCGTCTTCGGCAGCGGCCGGGGCGGCGGCGGGCGCAGCAGCGGCAGGGGCCGGAGCGTCGCTCTTCGCGGCGGCTTCCTTCTTGGGAGCCGGGGCCGAGCCCGAACCTTCCTCGATGGTGGCGATCAGCGCACCGACGGTGACGGTGTCGCCTTCGCCTGCGAGCTGCTGGCCCATGACACCCGCGTGCGGGGCCATGACGTCGATGGCGACCTTGTCGGTCTCGAGGCTGGCAATCGGCTCGTCAGCGGCAACCGCCTCGCCGGGCTGCTTCAGCCACTGGCCGATGGTGGCCTCGGAAACGGATTCGCCGAGCGTGGGGACCTTGACTTCGGTGGACATGGGTTATCTCAAGCCTTCTGCTTGCGTCGGAGTTCGTCACGGACGGAAAGGTGGAGTGCATCGGCCACCAGCGCGGCCTGTTCGGCGGCATGGCGCTTGGCAAGGCCGGTTGCGGGCGAGGCCGAGGCGCCGCGGCCGGCATAGCGCGGACGGCACGCAGAGACGCCGGCTTCCTTGGCGGATTCCTCGATCAGCGATTCGACGAAGAACCAGGCGCCGTTGTTCTTAGGCTCTTCCTGGCACCAGACGATCTCCTCGAGGTTCTTCATGCGCGAGAGGCGCAGGGCCAGCGGTTCGCCCGGGAAGGGGTAGAGCTGCTCGATGCGGATGATCTGGGTGTCGTCGATGTCGTTCTGGTCGCGCGCCTCGAACAGGTCGTAGGCGACCTTGCCCGAACACAGGATGACCTTCTTGGTCTTCTCGTCGCTCGGCGCCTTCGGGTCCGACAGGATGCGGAAGAAGTGGCCTTCGCCCACGAACTCCGAAGCCGGCGACTTCGCCATCGGATGGCGCAGCAGCGACTTGGGCGTCATGATGATCAGCGGCTTGCGGAACGGACGGTGCATCTGCCGGCGCAGCACGTGGAAGTAGTTGGCCGGGGTAGTGATGTTGCACACCTGGATGTTGTCCGAGGCGCAGAGCTGCAGGTAGCGTTCGAGGCGGGCGGAGGAGTGCTCCGGACCCTGGCCTTCGTAGCCGTGCGGCAGCAGCATCACGAGGCCGTTGGCGCGCAGCCACTTGGCTTCCGATGCGGCGATGTACTGGTCGATGATGATCTGCGCGCCGTTGGCGAAGTCGCCGAACTGCGCTTCCCACAGGACCAGTGTCTTCGGATCGGCGCTGGCATAGCCGTACTCGAAGCCGAGCACGCCGTATTCCGAAAGCGTCGAGTTCAGAACCTCGAAGGTGCCGTGGGGCAGGGTTTCGAGCGGCGTGTACTTGCGCTCGGTCTTCTGGTCGACCCAGACGGCGTGGCGCTGCGAGAACGTCCCGCGTTCGCAGTCCTGGCCGGACAGGCGCACGCCGTAGCCTTCGGAGACGAGGCTGCCGAAAGCGAGCGCTTCGGCGGTGGCCCAGTCGAAGCCCTCGCCGGTCTTGAACATCTCGTCCTTCGCCTGGATGACGCGGGCGAGGGTCTTGTGGATGGTCAGGTCGTCGGGGACCGTGGTGAGGGTACGGCCGAGGCTGTCGAACAGCTTGCCCTCGATGCCGGTATGCACGTTGCGGCGCGCGGTTTCCGGATCGACCGGCTTGTTGAAGCCGCTCCAGCGCCCGCCGAACCAGTCGGCATGGTTGGCCTTGTAGGTCTTGGCCGCCTCGAATTCCTCTTCGAGGTGGTTGTTGAAGCCTTCCACCGTCTCGGCAAGGAAGGCGTCGTCGATCACGCCTTCGGCCTTCAGGCGCTCGGCGTAGATCGTGCTGACCGAGGGGTGCTTCTTGATCTGCGCATACATCAGCGGCTGCGTGAAGCTGGGCTCGTCGCCTTCGTTATGGCCGAAGCGGCGGTAGCACCACATGTCGATCACGATGTCGCGGCCGAAGGTCTGGCGATAGTCGATCGCCAGCTTGCAGGCGAAGGTAACCGCGGCCGGATCGTCGCCGTTGACGTGCAGGATCGGCGCCTGGACACCCTTGGCGACGTCGGTCGGGTAGGGCGAGTTGCGCGCGAAGTTCGGCGTCGTGGTGAAGCCGATCTGGTTGTTGATGACGAAGTGGATGCAGCCGCCGGTGTTGTAGCCGGCAACGCCCGAAAGGCCGAAGCATTCCCACACCACGCCCTGGCCGGCGAAGGCTGCGTCGCCGTGGATCAGCACCGGCAGGACCTGCTTGTGCTTGGCGCCGGGACCCACGTCGTCGCCGATGTCGTCATGGAAAACCTGGTAGGCGCGGACCTTGCCGAGCACGACCGGATCGACCGTTTCGAGGTGCGAGGGGTTGGGCATCAGGCTCATGTGGACCTTGATGCCGTCGAACTCGCGGTCGGTGGAAGTGCCCAGGTGGTACTTCACGTCGCCCGAACCGCCGACGTCCTCGGGGTTGGCGGTGCCGCCGGAGAATTCGTGGAAGATGACCTTGTAGGGCTTGGCCATCACGTTGGCGAGAACGTTGAGGCGGCCGCGGTGGGCCATGCCGTAGACGATCTCCTTGACGCCCTGGGCGCCGCCGTACTTGATCACCGACTCCAGCGCCGGGATCATCGATTCACCGCCGTCGAGGCCGAAGCGCTTGGTGCCGACGTACTTCTTGCCGAGAAACTTCTCGTACTGCTCGCCGCGCACGACGGCCTGAAGGATCGCCTTCTTGCCCTCGGGGGTGAACTCGATTTCCTTGTCGGCGCCTTCCATCCGCTCCTGGAGGAAACGGCGTTCCTCGACATCGGCGATGTGCATGTATTCGAGGCCGACCTTGCCGCAGTAGTTGGCGCGCAGGATCTGCACCAGTTCGCGCACCGTGGTCCACTCGAGGCCGAGGTTGCCGCCGACGAACACCGGCCGGTCGAGCGCGTCGCCGGTGAAGCCATGGTATTCGGGGGTGAGGTCCTGCGGCAGCTTGCGCTGGTTGAGGCCGAGCGGGTCGAGGTCCGCCGCCAGGTGACCGCGCACGCGATAGGTGCGGATCAGCATCATGGCGCGGATCGCGTCGGCGGCAGCCTGGTCGAGGCTGGCCTGATCGACCTTCTTGCCGCCCTTGGCAGCGGCCTTTTCGATCTGGACCTTGAGGGCCGTGGGATCGAGACCCTGGGTGAGGTCGTCCTCGAACTCGGCCCCTACGCGCGGCCAGTTGCTGCGCTGCCAGCTCGGTCCGGGCTGGGGCTCGTCCATGCCGAGGTCCGGAGTGAAATCGAGATTTTCGTTGCCCATCGGAATCACCTTACCTCGTCGGATTAACAGCCCGACGTTACCGAGCAATCAATTGGAAGCCGGCTGGTTCCCGGGGAGGAAAACCTGGCTGGCCGTTTATGCAGTTATGGTTCTGCCTGTACTTGGCGACCCGGCGCATGGTCCGGCGGGGCGGCCCCGCCGGACACATGCACCGACCTGATCGTCAGGCGAATTCCTTGAGGGCTTCCACAAGGGTTTCACCGAGCAGCGAGGGGCTGGCCGCAACGCGGATGCCAGCTTCTTCCATGGCTGCGATCTTGTCTTCGGCGCCGCCCTGGCCGCCCGAGACGATGGCACCGGCGTGGCCCATGCGGCGTCCCGGAGGGGCGGTGCGGCCCGCGATGAAGCCGGCCATCGGCTTCTTGCGGCCGCGCTTGGCCTCGTCCTTGAGGAACTGCGCGGCTTCTTCTTCGGCCGAGCCGCCGATTTCGCCGATCATGATGATCGACTTGGTCTCGTCGTCGGCGAGGAAGAGTTCGAGCACGTCGATGAAGTTGGTGCCGTTGACCGGGTCGCCGCCGATGCCGACAGCAGTGGTCTGGCCGAGGCCCGCATTGGTGGTCTGGAACACGGCTTCGTAGGTCAGCGTACCCGAGCGCGAGACCACGCCGACCGAACCCTTCGAGAAGATGTTGGCGGGCATGATGCCGATCTTGCATTCACCGGGGGTGAGCAGGCCGGGGCAGTTGGGGCCGATGAGGCGCGACTTCGAACCGGTCAGGGCGCGCTTGACGCGAACCATGTCGAGAACCGGAACGCCCTCGGTGATGGCGACGATCAGTTCGATTTCGGCATCGATGGCTTCGAGGATTGCGTCGGCACAGCCCGAGGGCGGAACGTAGACGCACGAGGCATTGGCGCCGGTCACGGCCTTGGCTTCGGCAACCGTGTCGAACTGGGGCAGGCCGAGGTGTTCGGTGCCGCCCTTGCCGGGGGTGACGCCGGCAACCATCTGCGTGCCGTAGTCGAGCGCGGCCTGGGTGTGGAAGCTGCCGGTCTTGCCGGTCATCCCCTGGGTGATGACCTTGGTATTCTTGTCGACGAGAATGGACATGGATTTTTTCCTGTTCCTGATCGTGGAAGCAGCCTGATTGGCTGGGGAGGTTCCAAGAAACTATTTGCGCCGTGCGATACTGGCGAGATTGTCAGGCCCGCATCGCACGACGGCTATTTCCTCAGGCCAGCGAGCCGTCGATGCCCTTGCAGGCTACCAGCAGTTCCTTGACCGCGTCGATCGAGACCTGCAGACCTGCCTTGGCCTTCTCGTCGAGCGAGATCTCGATGACTTCCTCGACGCCGTCCTTGCCGATCTTCACCGGCACGCCGACGTAGAGACCGTCGACGCCGTACTGGCCTTCGAGGTAGGCGGCGCAGGGCAGGATGCGCTTCTGGTCGCCGAGGTAGGATTCAGCCATGGCAATGGCGGAAGCGGCCGGAGCGTAGAAGGCCGAGCCGGTCTTGAGCAGGCCGACGATCTCGCCGCCGCCGTTGGCCGTGCGCTTGACGATCTCGTCGATGCGCTCCTGGGTCGACTTGCCCATCTTGATGAGGTCGGGAACGGGGATGCCCTTGACGGTCGAGTACTCGACGACAGGGACCATGGTGTCGCCGTGGCCGCCCAGCACGAAGCTGGTGACGTCGCGCACCGAAACGCCGAATTCCCAGGCGAGGAAGGTCGAGAAGCGCGCCGAGTCCAGCACGCCGGCCATGCCGACGACCTTGCTGTGGGGCAGGCCGGAGAATTCGCGCAGCGCCCAGACCATCGCGTCGAGCGGGTTGGTGATGCAGATCACGAAAGCGTCGGGAGCGTACTGCTTGATGCCTTCGCCGACCGACTTCATCACCTTGAGGTTGATGCCCAGCAGGTCGTCGCGGCTCATGCCCGGCTTGCGGGGAACGCCAGCGGTGACGATGATGACGTCGGCGCCGGCGATGTCGGCGTAGTCATTGGTGCCGGTGATGGCGGCGTCGAAGCCTTCGACGGGACCGCACTGCGACAGGTCGAGAGCCTTGCCCTGGGGGATGCCTTCGGCGATGTCGAACAGGACGATGTCGCCCAGTTCCTTCTGCGCAGCGAGGTGCGCGAGGGTGCCGCCGATGTTGCCGGCGCCGATAAGGGCAATCTTCTTACGAGCCATGATGCGTGCTTGTCCTTCCCAATGGCGGGACCTCGGACGTGAAAGGCGGCCTGCTTTGTCCCGCATAAGGCAGGTGCCGTCAGTTGCGAAGCGGGCCCTACGCCCCTCGCACCGACATTGCAACCGCGAAACGACGCGGGCAGGGCGCAAGCGGGCACTTTTAATTGATAATAGTTCGCAATTGCAATAGTGGCGATAAAACAGGACCGCCAGGCGCGGATTTTCAACGATTTGGCAAGGTTTGCGTAAGTCTTGCGCGGCGCGGGACATGTCTCTCACCGAAGCCAGGGCATTGCAAGAGGCTCGGGGCGAATCGCCGGAAGGGCAAGATGCGCGGACTTGAGGGGCTTGCGCGCCGTCGCGATTCGGAGCGGCTGCGCTCACCCCACACGCACCGCTCGTCCCGAGCCTGTCGAAGGATGGGCCTCGCGCGCGGCATTACCTGCGAAGATGGGGCGCGGCCGTCTCGCCGCCGCAGGATCAGCCGTGGCGGGCGATCTTGCGCGCCAGGGCGTCGGCCATGCGGCGGTCCAGCTGGCGGCAGATCGAGATCCACCAGCGGCACGCTTCCTCGTCGCTCGCGGCCTTGGCGGCTTCCGCGTTCTCGCGCGCATGGGCAGCGGCCGAGAGGCCGTGGCGAGCGAAGTGGCGCAGGGCCTCGGTCAGCATCCGCTGGTCGTTCGCCGCCTGCATCGGCAGGTGCATCTGTTCCGAATAGGCAGCGATGGCGCGGCGGGCGGAGCCGCCGAGAATGGGCCTGCAGCCATTGTCGTTGACTGCGCCCAGGGGGGCGGAGGGGCACAGGGCACGCACAATCGCTGGACTTTTTCCGCCATAGGCAGCGGAGAAGCGGATCGTCATGTCAGGCGGGCCCTTTGTGTCGTTGTTCTGATCGGCACCCTTATGGCGATGATGCTCTAAGTGTTTGTAATGGCCTATGGTTGCCGAATTCTTGCCATGGCCCCACGGTGCCCCGAAAGGAGACAGATCGCGCCGGGTCAGGTGCCCGGCTGGGCGATCCAGCGGCCGCTATTGGCGTATTGCGGCTTGATGTCGCCGGTTTCGGGCAGCTTCTGCGCCCGGTAGAGTGCTTCGCCGCCGCGTTCGCGAATGGCGCTGGAATAGATCGGCGCGGGCGCGGTCTTGGCGGCGGCTGTCTCGATCGGGCTTGCCGCGGCAGTCGGCGCTGCCCCTTGTGCATCGAACCGGCGCTGGATCGCCACCGGATCGAGCGTGTCTGCCGCCGCCATGGTGGGCGAAGCGGTGTCGCGGGGGTGCGGCGCGGCTGCCGGTTCGCCGCCCAGGTAGGCGAAGCGGAAGGCGCCCGGGCGGCCCGCCGCGCCATGGAAGCTGTAGAAGCGATGCGCCCCGATGGTGCCGAGGTAATCGAGGCTCGCAGCCCAGTAGGGATGGACCTGCACGGTGTGGTAATGCGTCGCCAGGCCGACCGGGGCATAGACGTAGCCCGACAGCGCGGCGCGGGCGACCTGCATCGCCCGGTCCCAGAAATAGCGCGAAGGTTTGCGTGCGAGCGAGCCGTCGCAGGTGAACGAGAACTGGCAGCCGGTGGAGCGTTCCGATCCTTCGTAGACCACGCCGCACACGGTATTGGGATAGGCCGGGTGGGCCACCCGGTTGAGCACGACCTGCGCAACCGCACGCTGGCCGGCTTCGGCCTCGCTTGCGGCTTCATAGTATATGGCGGCGGTCATGCACTGCAGCGCGCGGGTGCGGTCGATGCCGCTGGCATCGATGGTGAGCGGGCGGGCAGGGGCGCGGGCTTCAGGGGGCGGTGCGGCCGCGTCCCCGGCGTCGGAATGGATGCCTTCGCCCACCTTCAGGGGCGCGGCTTCCTGTTCGAGGTAATAGAAGGCGGAGCCGGGAAAGCTCGATCCGGCGCGCTCGAAGGGCATCGGCTCGGGGGTCTGCGCCTCGGCCGTGGCAGCGGCGATGGTGAAGCGGTCCCAGTGTCCCGGTGAGGCGAAGGCGGGCAGGGCGATGGCGGCAAGGCCTGCAGCAGCCACGCTCCAGCGCCGCTGCAGATGGGCGCGGTGCGCATGCCGGTTCCTGCGCCCGCGCTCGAACCGGGCCGCGAAGTCGCGTGGGCGCGCCTCGCTTTCGCCGATCAGGGCCATCAGGGCAGGTGGCTCGGTCACTCGGTTCCTTTCGCTCGCCTTGTCAAAGTGCGCACCGTCAAAGTGCGCACCGTCAATGTGCGCCACTTCAACGTGCGCCCCGTCAACGTGGCTCGTCGGCGCATCCTGCGCCTAACCCGCCTATCGATCCGGCGCATCCGCTCCGTGGTCGCCGTCCCGAAGCGACACACCGCCGCCTTGTAGCCTTAACCGGTAAACAAACCGGTTGCGCGGGCAGGTACTTGCGTGGCCGTGCTTGCAAAGCCTGCAACACCGCAGTATCCGCCCGGCCACGTCACGGGTTGTCCGGCTTGCCGGACCTAAGAGGGAAGCCGGTTCGATTCCGGCGCTGTCCCCGCAACTGTGACCGGGGAGTTCCGTCCCGATTGGCCACTGGTGTCTTGTCACAAGGATGCCGGGAAGGTGGGGCGGCGCTATGATCCGGGAGCCAGGAGACCTGCCAGTGATGGTCGTTCCGCGCCGGGCGGGTTGGACCGGAATGCAGCGAGTCATGCGCCGTGAAGGCGCGGCCTCAGCCACGAGCGACGCTTCGTTCAGGTTGGAGGTTTGTACGTGAAGTATCTGTATCTGCTCGGCACCGCGCTTGCCGTGTCCACACCCGCTCTTGTTTCCCCCGCTCTTGCCGATGAGGCCGATGTCGCGCCGTTCGTTCCGCTGGGCGACGCGATCACGGTGATCGCGACCGGCAGCGCGCTGCGCGTCGATCAGGCGGGGCAGCCCGTCAGCGTCGTCGGCAGCGAGGAGATCGATTCCATCCAGGGGCCGGACGTCGCCCGCGTGCTGGAGCGCCTGCCGGGCGTGACCTTCAGCCGTAACGGCAGCATCGGCGGGACGACGAGCCTGTTCGTGCGCGGCGCCAATTCCCAGCAGCTTCTGGTGCTGGTCGACGGCCTGCGCGTTGCGGACATTGCCGCGCCCAGCGGTGGGTTCGATTTCGGCAACCTGATGACCGGGCCGGTCGGCAGGGTCGAACTGCTGCGCGGCTCGAACTCGGTCGTCTGGGGATCGGAAGCCATCGGCGGCGTGCTGGCGATCACCAGCCGCGACGTCAACGGCGTCGAGGGCTCGGCAGAGTATGGCGCGCGCGACAGCTTCGACGGGCAGGTTTCGGCCGGGCTTTCCGGCGAGACTTACGGCGTCAACCTCAACGGCGGTTACATGCGCACCGATGGCATCAGCCAGGCGGCGTCCGGTACCGAGGCCGACGGCTTCAGGCAGTGGCGGGCCGGTGGCCGTGCCCACGTCGATCTGGTGCCGGGCCTTACCGCCAGCGTGGTGGGCCGCTTTACCGATGGCACGCTCGACCTCGATGGCTATCCGGCGCCCGATTACACTTTCGCCGATACGCCCGAGTACCAGAAGACCCGCGAGCTGGGCGGCCGCGCGGGACTGACGTGGACCGGCGATGCGCTCACGCTCGATGCAGGCTATCAGGTTTCGGACACCCGCCGCCGTTACTACGACCCGACGATCTCGGACCAGTTCAATTCCGAAACGCAGGGCCGCAGCGAAAGGGCGGAGCTGAGTGGCTCCTACGACGCCACCGATGCCGTCCGGCTCGACTTCGGGGGCGCCCATGAATGGTCGCACATCAAGTCCGACGATTTCCTCTACGGCTCGCGCATTCGCGCCGACGCGGAACTGACGAGCGTGCACGGCCTGCTCGGCTACTACGGCAATCTGTTCAGCCTGGCCGCGGGCGTGCGCTACGACGACCACTCCAATTTCGGCGACAAGTGGACCTTCGGTGCCAACGGCAGCGTCACCGTGGCGGCGGGCTGGCGCATCCGCGCCTCCTACGGCGAAGGCTTCAAGGTGCCCACGCTCTATCAGCTGTTCTCCGAATACGGCAATCCCGAGCTGATGCCCGAGCGCAGCCGCAGCTACGATGCCGGGATCGAGTATGGCGACCGCAACGGCCCGCTGCACTTCGCGGTCACCGGCTTTCGCCGCGACAGCCGCAACCTGATCGACTACGTCTCGTGCTTCGGATCGAGCGATGCGCTTTGCGGGGATGGCCGCTACGGTTTCTATGCCAATGTCGGGAAGGCCCGCGCAACCGGCGCCGAGATCGAGTTGGGCGCCCGGGTTTCCGAGCGACTGCGTGCCAGCGCGGTCTATACTTACGTCAAGTCGGTGAACCGCACGGCCGGCGATCTCAACCGGGGCAACGACCTTGCCCGCCGTCCGCGCAATGCACTCACCGTCTCGGCCGACTGGGACGCGCCGCTTGAAGGGCTGACGCTGGGCGGCGATATCCGCATGGTGTCCGACAGCTACAACGACAATTACAATCTGACCCCGCTGGACGGTTACGTGACCGCGACCTTGCGGGCGAGCTACACGATAGCGCAGCGCTACGAAGTCTTCGCGCGCATCGAGAACCTGACCGATGCCGATTACACGACGGTCTCGGGCTACGGCACGCCGGGCCGCTCGGCCTATGCCGGGGTTCGGGTGAAGATGTGACCCTGTCGCTTCCCCCGCAGTCCGGGAGGACCGGAGGGAAGCATCTGGCGCGGGCCCTGGTCCGCGCCGGGGTCCTTGCGCTGGCATGGACCTGCATATCGGGTTGCGGGGGCGGCCATACCGGGGCCGCCCCGCTTGCCGCGCCGGGCGATCCGGCCCACCCGACCATCGTCTCGCTCAATCCCTGCACCGATGCGATCCTGGCAGAAGTGACCGGGCCGGGCCAGTTGCTGGCGATCTCGGGCTACAGCCACGATGCCCAGTCCACTTCGATGGACCTTGCCAAGGCGCGCGGTTACCGCGCGGTCTCGGGCACGGTGGAGGAAGTCGCCGCCATCGGCCCGAAAGTGGTTGTCGCCAGCAGTTTCCTGCCGCCCGCCACGGCCAGCGCGCTCGACGAGCTGGGCTTCAAGGTGGTGAAAATGCCGATTGCGCCGGACCTTGAGGCTGCGCGCGGCCAGATCCGGGAACTTGCGGGCCTCACCGGCCATCCCGAACTGGGCAAGCGCCTGATCGGCCGGATCGACGAGGCGCTGGCCCGCGCCGCGCCGCCCCGGGGCGCTACGCCCGTACCGGCGCTGGTCTGGGAATCGGCAGGGCTGGTCGCAGGTGACGACACCCTGATCGTTGACATGATGAAGCACACCGGCTTTACGAACGCGGCCAGTGCACGCGGGCTTTCGCAGGCCGATTTCCTGCCGCTCGAGAAAGTACTGGCCGATCCGCCGCGCGTCGTCTTCGCAGTTGGCAATCCGCTGGCCGAAGAGGACCGCATGCTGCATCACCCCGCTCTCGCGAGCCTGAGCCGCATGAAGCGTTTTCCGCTCGATCGTTCGATCCTCTGGTGCGGCGGCCCGACGATCCCGCGCGCCATCGACGCGCTCGGGCGCGCCCGGCGCGAACTGGACCGGCAGGACGCGGCGATCCGGACGGCACGGGTGCGATGAACCCGCGCCTCATCCTCCTGCTGCTGGCCGGCCTGCTGGTGGCCGTGCCGCTCTCACTGCTCGCCGGACGCGTGTGGATCGATCCCTTTTCGCCGACGGCGCACAATGCTTCGATCATCCTCGTCCAGCTGCGTCTGCCGCGCGCGGTGCTGGCGCTGGTGGTGGGCGCGGGGCTGGGCGCTGCCGGAGCCGCGATGCAGGGCTTCCTGCGCAATCCGCTGGCCGACCCGGGTCTCTTCGGCATTGCACCCGGCGCAGCGCTGGGCGCGGTGCTCAGCTTCTGGACCGGCTATGCCGCCTCGCCGTGGCTGCTGCCGGTCTTCGCGCTTGCCGGGGCCTGCGGAGCGATGACGCTGCTGGCACTGATCGCCGGTCGCAGCGGCGGCGTCGCGCTGTTCACGCTGGCGGGCCTGATGGTCTCCAGCCTTGCCGGCGCGCTGATGAGCCTTGCGATCAGCCTGAGCCCATCGCCCTTCGCCATGACCGAGATCGTCACCTGGACGATGGGCTCGCTTGCCGACCGCTCCTGGCGCGAAGTCTGGATCGCCCTGCCGCTTACCGCCGCGGGGATCGGCGTGCTCCTGGCCGCCGGGCGCAGCCTCAATGCCCTGACGCTGGGCGAAGCCGCGGCGCGCTCGCTGGGGGTCGAGCCGTTCCGGCTGCAGGCGATGATGATCATCGGCATCGGCCTGACGGTCGGCTCGGGCGTGGCGGTGGCCGGGATCATCGGTTTCGTCGGCCTGATGGTGCCCCACTTCGTGCGCCCCTTTACCGACCACCGCCCGTCCTCGCTGATCGTCCCGAGCGCGCTGGCAGGCGCGCTGCTCCTGCTCATTTCCGATTGCCTGTGCCGCGTGCTGCCATTGGCCGGGGGCGAACTGCGTCTCGGCATCGCCCTCAGCCTGCTCGGGACGCCGTTCTTCCTGCACCTGCTGCTCAAGATGCGTCAGGAACTGGCATGAGCCTTGGCGCCAGCAACCTGAGCGTGAAGAACCGGCTCGACGGAGTGTCCTTGCAGTGCCGTCGCGGGATGGTCACGGCGATCTGCGGCCCCAACGGCGCGGGCAAGTCGACGCTGCTTTCGTGCATGGCCGGGCTGCTGCGGCCCGATGTGGGCGATGTCCAGCTGGGCGGACGGCCCCTGTCGCAATGCTCGACGGCCCAGCGTGCGCAGTGGATCGGCTACCTCCCGCAGTCGCCTGAGGTGGCCTGGGACGTTTCGGTCGAAGTGCTGGTCTCGATCGGCCGCCTGCCGTGGAAGGATGCCCCGGCAAAGGAAGCGCAGGAAGCCATCGACGAGGCGATTGCCGCGATGGACCTCGAAGGCCTTCGCCATCGCCCGGTTTCGCGTCTGTCGGGCGGCGAGCGGGCAAGGGCGCTGATGGCGCGCGTCCTGGCGACCCGCCCCGGCTGGGTGCTGGCCGACGAGCCTTTCGCCAATCTCGATCTTGCCCATGCCGCCGCCCTGATGCGGCGCTTTCGCCAGCAGACGAGGGCCGGGCGCGGTGTCGTGCTGGTGCTGCACGACCTGGCGACGGCAATGAACCACGCCGATCAGGTGGTGGTGCTCAAGAACGGCAGGGTCGAGGCCGAGGGCCCGCCCGAGATCGCGCTGGCCCGCGAAGTGATCCACCGGGTCTGGAACTGCCCGGCACGCTGGCTGGGCGATCCGGGCGAGCGTGCCCTGTCGTTGGGGCAGCCTTCGCCCTTTACTCTGGACGCGCGCTAGGGCGGCCTTGGTGCCTGTCCTTCGGCAGGCTCAGGATGAGCGGGACCGGCCGCCATGCCGCAGCCCGGATTTCCTCCCCGTCTCGAGGGACAGGGATGCGAGCTTGGGCGACATCGCGGTATCGATGGCATCGGGCGTGTCGTTGGTATTGGCCGAAACGAGCTGGCCGAACACGTTGCGCACGCGCGTCAGCAGGCTGCCGAGTGCAAGCGGGAGCAGGGCTGTTCCAAACACCATGCACCCCCTGCGCCAGACGAACATTTGTTGCGTCGGCGGAAACTTGCGCAGGGGGCTGTCGATCCGGCGGTCAGCTCTTCTTGAAGTGTCCGCCGGACCAGACCTTCATCTCTTCGCCGCCTTCATTGTCGCGCACATGGTCGTCGCGCTCGCGATCGAAAATCAGCGAGCCGGTCCTGCGCGGATCGTTCTTGCGGCGATAGGGGATCTCTTGTCCGATCTTGGTCGTGTCCATTGCGTTTTCTCCTCTCGCATGGAGGAGAACGTGCAGGGGCGCTGAAAGTTCCCGTCAGAGCGGCGCGGCCATGGCGGGAAGGCGCGATTCCACCGCGGCCTGGGCCAGCGTCTGCTTGTCAAGTTCGGCGAGGAAGGCATGCACCGCCCGGTCGAGCGGCGAGATCAGGCCGCAGTGGCGCTGCATGACGCACGATCCGCAGTCGGCGGGCTGCAGGTTCGGCTCGGTCAGGCGCACGACGTCGCCCAGCCGGATCTCGTCGGCCGGCCTGCCCAGGCGAAAACCGCCGCCGCGACCGCGCAGGGTCTCCAGCAGGCCCGCGTTGCCCAGCGCATTGACCACTTTCATGGCATGGTTGCGCGAGATCGCATGGGCCTTAGCCACCTCCGCGATCGAGAGCAGGGCGTCTGGGTCCTGCGCCTGCGTCAGCGCGGCGTGGAGCAGGATGCGCAAGGCGTAATCGGTGTGCGCGGTAAGGCGCAAGGCGGGTCTCCGAAATAATGATGCTTCCTATTTACATCTTTTAGTCGCGCTGTATAGATGCATTCAGTTTGCATCTTTTAGGGGATTCGTCATGGCTCAGCCGCTTTCCGAACAGACCGTCGCCATCGTCAAGGCCACCGCGCCCGTGCTGCAGGAGCACGGCGTCGCCATCACCACCCGCATGTACGAGCGCCTGTTCGTGAACGAGGAAGTGAAGGCGATGTTCGACCAGGCCGCGCAGGTTTCCGGCGAACAGCCGCGCCGACTTGCCGCCGCGATCCTTGCCTATGCGCAGAATGTGGACAAGTTGCAGAATCTCACCGCGCCGGTGCAGCGTATGGTCCAGCGCCATGTCGAGACCGGGGTGAAGGCCGAGCATTACCCTTACGTCGCCGATGCCCTGCTTCCGGCGATCCGCGACGTGCTGGGCGATGCCGCCAGCGACGAAGTGCTGGCCGCCTGGGGTGAGGCCTACTGGTTCCTGGCCGATATCCTGATCGGCAAGGAAGCCGACGCCTACGCCCAGCTCGAAGCGGCCGAGTAAGGCCGGGGCCTCAGCGCGAGCCGACCCCGCGGGCGAACTGCGCCTGCAGGTTGGCCAGCGTGCGCTCCGGGATCGGCGGCAGCTTGCTTGCGGCCTTGCCTTCGCGCAGGGCCGCGCGGTCGCGCTCGGTCGGTTCGACCACGCGCACCCGCACCGCCGCCTTGCCCCTGGCGCGCACGCCCAGCAGCTCGGCGGCCCCGCGCGAGAGGTCGATGATCCGCGCGCTTTCGCCGAAGGGCCCGCGATCGTTCACCCGCACGATAATGCGCTGACCGGTATCGAGCGAGGTAACCTCGACATAGCTGGGCAGCGGCAGCGTCTTGTGCGCGGCAGTCACCCAGTCGGGCCGGAAGCGTTCGCCATTGGCGGTCTGGTTGCCGGACTCGTTGCCGTACCACGTCGCATAGCCGAGCATGTCATAGTGCGGATCCGCGGCGGGCGTATAGGTCACGCCGCGGATCTTGTAGGGCGGGCCCACGCGCACCGGCGTGTCGCTGACGGGGCGGAACTTCACCCCGCCGCCACAGGCCGAAAGCGCAAGGACCAGCAGCGCGCTGATCGGAAGGCGCAGGCGCATGGTTATTGCCGCACGCCTTCGCTTCTGTCGCGGATCGCCTTGAACTCCGAGCCGGCCTTCCACTGCGGCCACTTGCCAGAGTTCGCCAGTTCCTCGCCGATGGTGCCGATCAGGTCGATGTCCTGCACGGCCCCGTCGAGGTTCCAGTCGCTCGACCATGCATCGCAGGCCTGGTGGTAGCAGTTGCCGGTATAGGCATCGATCCACGCCTGACCGGCCGCGGTGCCGCCCTGCTTGAGGTCAGCCGCCCCGGCAATGCCCATCAGCAGCATGACCGGCACCCCGCGCTTGGCGAAGGAGAAATGGTCGGCGCGGTAGAACAGCCCGCGCTCTGGCAGGCTTTCCTGCGTCACCGTGCGCCCCTGCGTGGCCGCGACGCGCGCCATGTCGTCCTCCAGCGTGTCCTGACCCTTGCCCACCAGCACGACGTCGTTCGCCGCGCCTGCCGTCTGCAGGATGTCGATGGCGAGGTTCGCGACCGTCTTTTCCATCGGATAGACCGGGTTGGCCGCATAGAACTCGGAGCCGAGCAGCCCGCGCTCCTCGGCCGTCCACGCGGCGAAGACGACGCTGCGCTGCGGTGCGGGTTCGGCCTTCATGGCGCGGGCAATCTCGAACATCGCGGCGATGCCCAGCGCGTCGTCGTTGGCCCCGGCGCGGTAGATGCGCCCCTGCGCGTCGGGTTCGCCCTTGCCGTAGGCATCCCAGTGTGCGCCGAACATCACGACTTCGTCGGCGCGCGTCGTGCCCTCGATGCGCGCGAGCACGTTGTGGCTGGCGATCTGCTCGTGAGTTACCGGCACGTCGGCATCGAAAGTCACGCCCTTGAGCGGCACCGGCCGGAAATCGGGCCGCCGCGCCGCCGCCGATAGTTTGGCTAGGTCCAGCCCGGCGCTGGCGAACAGGCGCTTGGCCGCATCGCCAGATAGCCAGCCCTGCAGGGCCAGGCTTGTCAGGTCCTCGGTCTTGCGCACGATGTCGTAGTTCTCGCCGCCCGGGCTGACGACGACGTTCCAGCCGTAACCCGCGCCTTGCGTATCGTGCACGATCAGCGCGCCTACCGCGCCCTGCCGCGCGGCTTCCTCGAACTTGTAGGTCCAGCGCCCGTAATAGGTCATCGTCCGGCCGCCGAACTTGCCTGCCGCCGGCTCGCCCTGCTTCGCGGCAAAGTCGGGATCGTTGACGAGGAAGACGACCACCTTGCCCTTCAGGTCCGCGCCCTTGAAGTCGTCCCAGCCGCGCTCGGGCGCATTCACGCCATAGCCGACGAAGACGACGGGCGCGTTCTCGATGGCGGCAATGTCGTCGGGCCGCACGGTGGAGACGTAAAGGTCCTTGGCCTGTTCGACCGGCATCGCGCCCTTGGGGCCGGTGAAGGCCAGGGTCCGCGCCTTTTCAAGCTTCGTGTGGAGCAGCGGGACGGTCTGCATCCACTGTCCGTCCGGGCCGGCGGGTTGCAGGCCAAGGTCCTGGAACCGCGCGATCAGGTAGCCGATCGTGCGGTCCTCGCCCGCGGTGCCGGGCGCGCGGCCTTCGAAAGTATCGGAGGCAAGCGTCTTGACGTCGGCCGCGATCCGGTCGGCATCGACCGAGACCTTGGCAAGGGCAGGGTGGGAACTGGCAGCCAGCAGGGCTGCGGCGAGAACGGGGGGAAGTTTTCTCATGCCCCCATCTTAGGTTAGCCGCCCCGTGAGGCAAGCATCGGGCAGGCAGGACCGCCAGGCCTGCGCAGCCCGATGCTTGCCTCACGGGGTGACCGAAGGCAGGGAGCGTGCGAGCGTTCCCTGCCTTCCGGTTCAGTCGACCGTCCGGTGTGAAGGGGGTGGGCGGTCCTTCGGCGCCCGTTCCTCAGCGGGCCGCAATGGCGATCGATGTATCGAGCGCGGCGAGCCGACTCGGATCGTCCCGGGCGGCAAGGCGCGCGGCCAGGATCGAATCGCGATCGGCAAAGGCGCGTTGCAGCGACTGGTCGCGGCAGGTGTGGGTCATGGCAACTTCACGCGGGATACGGGCATCGGGCTGGCCGCAGACCGTCCTTACGGCAGCGGAAATGCGCACATTGAGCTTGTCGATGCCCTGGGGGGTGTCGAGGTTGAGGTCATTGAAACGCACTTCGCGATGGGGAAGGCTGGACCAGGCGGTGTCCTTCACCACGACGTCGGCAAGCGAAGGAGTTGCGATGGCGAACATTGTCGCGGCGAGGATGGCGGCATGGATTCTCTTCATGGTTCGTCTCCTGACGATATGAGGCGCAGGGCAAGGACCGTCAGGCTCTGCAACCTGCGGCTCGAGAAGTTCCAGGCGACCCGGAATCGGTAGATGTGGCAAGATGCCCGACAAGACCTGAGCGCCGCGAGATATCCTCACTACGACGCTGAAATGATTTACAGAATTCAGAAACCCCTCGACTCACCCCGGTATTGAAGTGCTGTCGGAAATAAAATTACTTGGAGTTACCATTACTTGTAAAATTCGACTCGTCTTCTTGGTGTCCGGCGACATTTTTACGCGCATTCGCAGTATTGGGGAAGGGGGCGACTCAAGAGTTTGTTCGCTTGCATCCTGCGTGCGACAGGGCGCCAGCGTGTAAACCGGGAATTCGCCGGCGCGGGGAAAGCTGGGCTGTGGCAGGACGCGCGATAGCGCGCATCGAGAGCTGGATTTCCGCCTGTGCGGCAATCTCGAAGGGAAGATGCAGCCGGGCGCAAGTCAGCCCGGGGACTCGCCCGCCTCAGCGGCGGCAGCGTGAGTAGTAGCCGGCGCGGCAGGCGGCGACGTCTTCGCGCCAGTCGGCCATCGCGCGCTCGTAGTCGCGGCGGTCGGCCTCGTAGTCGCGCATCTGCCGGGCATAGCGGCTTTCGCCATAGTCAGGCGAGCGCCGGGCGTCGTCGTAGGCGCGCCAGCCCTTGGCATATTGCGCGTCGCGCTTGCGCACGTAGTCGAGCTGTTCGCGGTTGAGGCGGCGGATCGTCGCCTTGTCGCGGGCGAGTTCCTCGGGCGTCAGTTTCTCGTACGGATCGTCCGCATGGACCGGACCGGACAATGTCGCCGCGGCCAGCGCCGCTGCGCACAGGAAACCAAAACGCTGCATGATCTTTTAGACCTTCACCTGAACCCTGCGCGCATTTTGCCAATTCGTCCGGGGCGATGCAAAGCCATTGCGATAAACCGTTTGCATCCCATCTTGCGGGCAAGTCACCCCGCCGCTTGATCGACGCGAACAAATCTGGAACACACGCTCCCCATGAGTCTCTCTCACATTACCGTGCGCGGCGCGCGCGAGCACAACCTCAAGGGCTTCGACATTGCGCTCCCGCGTGAGAAGCTGATCGTCATCACCGGCCTTTCGGGCTCGGGCAAGTCGAGCCTGGCGTTCGACACGATCTATGCCGAGGGCCAGCGCCGCTATGTCGAGAGCCTGAGCGCCTATGCCCGCCAGTTCCTCGAGATGATGCAGAAGCCCGATGTCGAGCATATCGACGGGCTTTCTCCCGCGATCTCGATCGAGCAGAAGACCACCAGCCGCAACCCGCGTTCCACGGTGGCGACGGTGACCGAGATCTGGGACTACATGCGCCTGCTGTGGGCGCGCGTGGGCATTCCCTACTCGCCCGCCACCGGCCTGCCGATCGAGGCGCAGACGGTGTCCAACATGGTCGACCGGGTCATGGCCCTGCCGCAAGGCACGCGCCTCTACCTGCTTGCCCCCGTCGTGCGCGGCCGCAAGGGCGAATACCGCAAGGAACTGGCCGAGTGGCAGAAGGCGGGCTACACCCGCGTGCGCATCGACGGCGAGATGCATGCGATCGAGGACGCCCCCGCGCTCGACAAGAAGTACAAGCACGACATCGAGGTGGTGGTCGACCGCATCGCCGTGAAGGAGGGCATCCAGACGCGCCTTGCCGACAGTTTCGAGCAGGCGCTCAAGCTGGCCGACGGGCTCGCCTATGTCGACCTTGCGGACGGCAACGTCCCGGGCCGCGAGGAAGAGGAAGCGCAGGGACGCAACCTCAAGGGCGCGGGCCTGCCGCCCAACCGCATCGTCTTTTCCGAGAAGTTCGCCTGCCCGGTCAGCGGCTTCACCATCGAGGAGATCGAGCCGCGCCTGTTCAGCTTCAACGCCCCGCAGGGCGCGTGCCCGGCCTGCGACGGCCTGGGCGAGAAGCTGCTGTTCGACCCGCAGCTCGTCGTCCCGAACGAGAACCTGACGCTCAAGCAGGGGGCGATCGTGCCCTGGGCCAAGTCCAACCCGCCCAGCCCCTACTACATGCAGGTGCTCTCCAGCCTTGCCGCGCACTTCGGCTTCGACCTCACCACGCCCTGGCAGGACCTGCCCGACGAGGTGAAGATCGTCGTCCTCTACGGCACCGCGGGCGCGCCGGTTCCGCTCACCTTCAAGGACGGGCGCAAGGAATACACCGTCAACAAGCCGTTCGAGGGCGTCATCGGCAACCTCAACCGCCGCATGATCCAGACCGACAGCGCCTGGATGCGCGAGGAACTGGCCAAGTTCCAGACCGCCCAGCCTTGCGAGACCTGCGACGGCAAGCGCCTCAAGCCCGAGGCGCTGTCCGTGCGCATTGCCGATAGCGACATCGCCGATGCCGCGCGGCTTTCGGTGGCGGACGCCTTCGCGTGGTTCGGCGAACTGGAAGGCAAGCTCACCGACCAGCAGCAGCAGATCGCCCGCGCCATCCTGAAAGAGATCAACGAGCGCCTCGGCTTCCTCAACAACGTCGGGCTCGACTACCTCAACCTCGACCGCACCTCGGGCACGCTGTCGGGCGGGGAGAGCCAGCGCATCCGCCTCGCCAGCCAGATCGGCTCGGGCCTCTCGGGCGTGCTCTACGTGCTGGACGAGCCGAGCATCGGCCTGCACCAGCGCGACAACGACCGCCTGCTGGAAACCCTCAAGCGCCTGCGCGACCTTGGCAACACGGTCATCGTCGTCGAGCATGACGAGGACGCGATCCGCGCGGCCGACCACGTGGTGGACCTCGGCCCCGGCGCGGGCGTCCACGGCGGCGAGGTGGTGGCCGAAGGCACCCTCAAGCAGGTGCTCAAGAGCAAGCAGAGCCTCACCGCCCAGTACCTCACCGGCGCGCGCAGGATCGAGGTGCCGCAGACCCGCCGCAAGGGCAACGGCCACTTCGTCACGGTGGAGAACGCGCGGGCCAACAACCTCACCGGCGTCACCGCGAAGTTCCCGCTGGGCACTTTCTGCTGCGTCACCGGGGTTTCCGGCTCGGGCAAGTCCAGCCTCACGCTCGATACGCTCCACGCCGCCGCCGCGCGCACGCTGAACGGCGCGCGCATGATCGCGGGCCCGCACGACCGGGTGACCGGGCTGGAGATGTGCGACAAGGTGATCGAGATCGACCAGTCCCCGATCGGTCGCACCCCGCGCTCCAACCCGGCGACCTACACCGGCGCCTTCACCCAGATCCGCGACTGGTTCGCCGGCCTGCCGGAATCGGAGGCGCGCGGCTACAAGCCCGGGCGCTTCAGCTTCAACGTCAAGGGCGGCCGGTGCGAGGCGTGCCAGGGCGACGGCCTGATCAAGATCGAGATGCACTTCCTGCCCGACGTTTACGTCACCTGCGAGGAATGCCACGGCAAGCGCTACAACCGCGAAACGCTGGAAGTGAAGTTCAAGGGCCACTCCATCGCCGACGTGCTCGACATGACGATCGAGGACGCGGAAGAGTTCTTCAAGGCCGTGCCCCCGATCCGCGACAAGATGCACATGCTCAACGAAGTGGGGCTGGGCTACGTCAAGGTCGGCCAGCAGGCGACGACGCTTTCGGGCGGCGAGGCGCAGCGCGTGAAGCTGGCCAAGGAACTGGCCCGCCGCTCCACCGGGCAGACGCTCTACATTCTGGACGAGCCGACCACCGGCCTGCATTTCGAGGACGTGCGCAAGCTCCTCGAAGTGCTCCACCGCCTCGTCGACCAGGGCAATTCGGTGGTGGTGATCGAACACAACCTCGACGTCATCAAGACCGCCGACTGGATCATCGACCTTGGCCCGGAAGGCGGCGTGCGCGGCGGTGAGATCGTGGCGGAAGGCACGCCCGAGCAGGTGGTGAAGAACAAGCGCTCATTCACGGGGCATTATTTGAAGCCGTTGTTGGGGAAGTGATGTAAAATGTTTATCAGTCGCGCGATATTGGGCTGCTGCGTCGATTAATAAAATGTAACTTCAAGTGGCGATAATTGCCTTTTTGAGTAGAGAATCTCAACTTATCACCGCCGTTTGGTAGTGACGAGGAGTTACATGGAAAAAGCTTTACACGTATTTCGAATCAGGTGTGAGCATTTGCCGCAAGCTGACCTGTTTGTTGAAAATAGAGCGCCGCAAGAGGTGATATTTGATGCATTCGAGGAGCATCCTGTTGCGCAAATCGGCGGAGGCAGTGAGTGGCATATTGCTGGGACCGATAAATTTTCCAGCGCTGCAATCGCTTTTCAAATAGGCCGCATTCAATCAGTAAATACTCCGAAGTATGATGACGCGAAACAGTTCTTCTATGATTCAGAAGGCGAAAGAGCCCCTTACGTATACGGGGTGTTCGATGGTCAGACTCAAGCGTGCGTAATTGAGAAAAAGTCGCCCATTTCTGCAAAGGCGGAGGAGGTTGCTTTGAAGCTTGAGAAACTCCTCAATAGTGTTCCCTTTGCCGCGGATGCAGGGTTTAGAATCGTTGTTGATGAGCTGAGAGACCCTGAAGGTTTTATAGAGCAGGTGAAGGGCGCCTATAAAGTCACGAGGTTTCAATTCGTTGCTGAGTTTGAGAACCCTCATGACGTTCAAGCTCTTATACACGGCCCAGCGGAAAGGTATAATAAGGCAATCGGTGGTTCGAGGACAACAATCGAAACGCGTGGCCCTGATCTGGATAAAGAACTTGTTGAAGAAGTCGCAAGAAGTGCAGCCTCACTCGGCGACACCGCTAGTGCTACAATTCTAGAAGAATCTGATACGAAGCCGAAAACGATCTATCTTCGCGGAACTCCATTGCTCGAGAGAATACAATTTTCTGAAGGCATAGATGAGATGAAGGAAAAAATGTTAATGGCTTTGCGTTCAGCCTATGGGCGCCTAAGAAGTGTAAATAATGATTGAAACTTTTTGGCCATGGATGTTTTCTAAATTTGGTCGCAGAACTGGATTTAGACTTCTCCTTAATTGGTGGCTATTAATTGACTTCATTATTGCATTTGTGTTGACCGTTTTTTTGAAGGTTGACGGATTCTATTTCGCTGGGAAGGCATTGTTTCCCGCTGCATCTATTTTGGTGGGTATGTCAGTTGCTTGGACGGCTCGAGCTGCGACAATTCTTAATAATGATAAATTTCAAGAGCGAGTATTGTCGGAGCAGAATCCGATGCAAGACTACATTTATGGCTATCAAATGTCTATTATGATGTTGTTTGGCTGTATCATGTATATATCAATTATGTCTGTTGGCGGATTTGATTTTTGTATAATTAATTGCAAATTATCTCGATTTATTTCGTCGTTCTTTATGTACTTTTCAATCTCGATGACGATTAGAGAGTGTTGGTCTGTTGTGAATTTCACAAACTTACTTGTTCTCTTGGATAATAAAGTGCGACAAAATTAGAGCGTCGTTGCCTTTGGTGTCACGCAGATTTCACCATTTTAGCGCGAAGCTTCGAGAGACTTTCCTACACACCCCCACATGCCATAAATACCCCGGTTCACCCCGGCGCGGGTCATTCGCGCCGGTCCTGATGCTCCAGTTCGAGGGGGTGAACCATGTCCGACAGTTCCAGTCCAGCCACGCCCGGCGCGCCGAATGGCGCCGCTCCGGATGCCCGTCCGTCTTCCGGTCCCTCTGCGGCAAAAGCAGGCGACACTGCGCCGCCCACGCGCTTCGGGCGGGGGTGGATACCGGCTTCGCGCGATATCGGCCTGCCGTCCGACGATTGGCCCGCCTCCGCTTGCCCTGACCATTTCGACCGGGATTGCGGCGCCGGGATGGCCTCGCCGTCGGTGGCCTCGTCCTTCGGGCAGGCCCGGGGCTGCGGGCAGGGGGAACGGGACGGGCAGGGGGATGGAATGCCCACCCTTGATCCCTCCGCCAAGCGGGAGGGGGACGGCGTGCCCCACAATGGCTGGAGCGATGCGCGCAAGGTTGCCTTCCTCCACCACCTTGCCGACCGGGGCGATGTGCGCGCGGCCTGTGCGCAAGTGGGGATGAGCCGGACCTCCGCCTATCTCCTGCGGCGGCGCGATGCGGTCTTTGCGCAAGGCTGGTCCGCGGCGCTGCTTCTCGCGCGCGCCCATGCCGAGGAAGTGCTGGCGACCCGCGCGATCGACGGGGTGGACGAGGCGGTGTGGTTTCGCGGAGAGCTGGTCGGGCGGCGGCGGCGCTACGATTCCCGCCTGCTGCTGGCCCACCTCGCGCGGCTGGACCGGCTGGCCGAGCAGCACCACGTGAGCGAGCAGGCCGGGCGCTTCGATGAAGTGCTGGCGCTGCTTTCTGGCGAGGCGCCGGACGCGGACTTTTTCCAGTCCCCTCTCGATCCGGCGCTCGATCCGGCGTTCGATCCCATGCTGGACGAGGACGCGCCCGATCCGGTCCTGCCGCTCTCGCGCCGCGACTATGTCGATTGTGCCCCGGCGGACCCGGAAGGGGCCGGGCAGGACTGGGACGCATGGCAGGCCCGCGCCTGCGACCATGTCGACGCAGTGCTGCGGCAGGCCCGGCAGGAGCGCGAAGCGGACGCGCGCGGCGGGCAGGGCGTGGTCGCCTGGGACGGCTGGATCGGGCCGGGGCTGGACGATCTGCCTGCCGAATTCGCTTCTCCCGATGCGGGCGGGCAGGGCCACGGCGGCGATGCGGATGACGGGGCGCCGATGGAGTACAAGTCGCTGGACGGGCCCGCGCCGTACCTCTCTGGACAGTGTAAACCGTGTAAACCTGCAGGGCCTTGCAGCGTCTTTCGAAAAATCCGCAGGCGCCGGGAACGGATTGCCGGGGCCGATGTTATCGCAAGTGAAGGCCGGCGCGGTGATGCTCCCACCCCCCTCCCACCACCGCGCTGGCCGACTTTTTGCGGTGATGGATCTGGCGAAAGCGCGCAGGTTTTTCGCAGGGATGCGCGTTCAGGCGCAGGACCCGCTCAGGCAGAGCCTGTCGAAGCCCCCCGATGCAAAAGCCCAGCGGAAAACCGAAAAAAAGAAGGCTCAGTCGGCCAGGAGCGCCAGTTCCACGCGGCCCTTGCCGGCGCGGGTCAGGCCGATCTCGTCCGCGGCGGCGCGGCTGAGGTCGATCACGCGGTTGCCGTGGAACGGCCCGCGGTCGTTGATGGTGACGATCACCGAATCGCCGGTCGCCTCGTTGGTCACGCGCACCTTGCTGCCGAAGGGCAGGGTGCGGTGCGCCGCGGTCAGCGCCTGCGGGTCGAACAGGTCGCCGCTGGCGGTGCGGTTGCCGGCGAACTGGCGGCCGTAGTAGCTCGCCATGCCCGAACCGATCGGATCGAACTCGGGCGCGTCGATTTCGGCGGGGGCGGGGGCGACATCACCGGTCGTGACGGTGGAAGCGGCGGGCGCGGTCAGCGCCGGTGCGGCCTGCTGCGGGGCCAGCTCGGGCACGGCAACGTCGGCGGCGTGGATGGGGCCTGCAAGCGGAAGCGTGACCAGTGCCGCAAGCGCGACAAGCAGGTGTGCTTTCCGGTTGCCCGGTCGAACTGCCAAGATTCCCCACTCCGTCCCGTTTCAGGTGTGGGGGACTCCTACATGCCGCAACGCAAAAAGGGGACTCATGCAAAAGCGGCCCGTCGCGCTTTGGCAACGGACCGCCGGAATGTGTTAACCGTTTGAGAGGATTCAGGAAGCGTCGCGCTGGGCCAGCAACCGCAAACGCAGGGCGTTGAGCTTGATGAATCCGGCGGCGTCCTTCTGGTCGTAGGCACCCGCATCGTCCTCGAACGTGACATGGCGCTCGGAGTACAGCGAATCGGGCGACTTGCGGCCGACGACCGAGGCCATGCCCTTGTAGAGCTTGAGCCGGACGGTGCCGTTGACGCGCAGCTGGCTGTGGTCGATCGCGGCCTGCAGCATCTCGCGCTCCGGGGCGAACCAGAAGCCGTTGTACAGCAGTTCCGCGTACTTCGGCATCAGCTCGTCCTTGAGGTGCGCGGCGCCGCGGTCGAGCGTGATCTGCTCGATCCCGCGGTGGGCAGCGGCGTAGATCGTGCCACCCGGCGTCTCGTACATGCCGCGCGACTTCATGCCGACGAAGCGGTTCTCGACGAGGTCGAGGCGGCCGATGCCGTGCTTGCGGCCCAGCTCGTTGAGCTGGGTGAGCAGGGTGGCCGGGCTCATCGCCACGCCGTTGAGCGCGACGCCGTCACCCTTGTCGAAGTCGACGGTGATGTATTCCGGCTGGTCCGGCGCATCCTCGGGATTGACGGTGCGCGAATATACGTAGTCGGGGGTCTCTTCCCACGGATCCTCGAGCACCTTGCCCTCCGACGAGGTGTGCAGGAGGTTGGCGTCGGTCGAGAACGGGCTTTCGCCGCGCTTGTCCTTCGGCACCGGGATCTGGTGGGCCTCGGCCCAGGCGATCAGCGCGGTGCGCGAATTGAGGTCCCACTCGCGCCAGGGAGCGATGACCTTGATGTTCGGATCGAGCGCGTAGGCCGACAGCTCGAAGCGGACCTGGTCGTTGCCCTTGCCGGTTGCGCCGTGGGCGACGGCGTCGGCGCCGGTCTCGTGGGCGATTTCGATGAGGCGCTTGGAGATCAGCGGACGCGCGATCGAGGTGCCGAGCAGGTAGTCGCCCTCGTAGCGGGCATTGGCACGGAACATCGGGAACACGAAGTCGCGCACGAATTCTTCGCGCAGGTCGTCGATGTAGATGTGCTCGTCGGGAATGCCCATGAGCTTGGCCTTGGCGCGAGCGGGTTCAAGCTCCTCGCCCTGGCCGAGGTCGGCCGTGAAGGTCACGACCTCGCAATTGTAGGTGACCTGCAGCCACTTGAGGATGACGCTGGTATCAAGCCCACCGGAATAGGCGAGGACGACCTTCTTGATATCGGACATGACGCTTGCGAGCTCCGCTGGAATCGACGCTGGAATTGCGACGCGCGCCTAACAGCGGGGGCGGTTCGGCGCAATGCCGGTGTTAAAAAGGCGCTCGCAATCACCCGGCGCGAAGCAGCTCTTTCTCTCGTGCTGCCATGTAGTCCCGGGTGAGGGGCAGGGCGCGGCGGCGGCGGGTGTACTGGATCTGGTAGTTGCACATGCTCCCGCTCTCGAACGCGGCGGTAGCGCCGGCGAGGTAGAAGATCCACATGCGGTAGAAGCGCTCTCCGTAGAGGCCGACGATCTCGTCCTTGTGGGCGACGCAGCGCTTGTACCATTCGCGCAGGGTCAGTGCGTAGTGCAGGCGCAGGTTCTCCACATCGGCGGCGATCAGGCGATAGCGTTCGCTGGCCGCGATGGTTTCGCTCAGCGCGGGGATGTAGCCGCCGGGGAAGATGTACTTGCGGGTGAAGGCATCGGTCGAGCCCGGGCCGCCCATGCGCCCGATGGTGTGCAGGAGCATGACACCGTCGTCGACGAGCAGCTTCGCGCAGTCCTGGAAGAAGCGGTTGAACTGCGCCTGCCCGACATGCTCGAACATGCCGACCGAGACGATGCGGTCGAACTTCTCCCCCTGGGCCGCAAGATCGCGGTAGTCGACCAGTTCGAAGCGGGTTCGGTCCGCCACGCCCGCGGCCTCGGCCCGCTTGCGTGCAAGGGCAAGCTGTTCCTCGCTCAAGGTAATGCCAAGGACGTTCACGTCGGCATGCTTGGCCAGGTAGATCGCCATGCCCCCCCAACCGCAGCCAATGTCCAGCACCCGCTGGCCGGGAGCGAGCGCGAGCTTGGCGGCGATATGGGCGAGCTTGACCTCCTGCGCCTGTTCCAGCGACATGCTGTCGCTTCCGTCCGCATTCGGCCAGTAGGCGCAGCTGTATTGCATGTGGTCCCGATCGAGGAACAGCGTGTAAAGGTCGTTGCCGATGTCGTAGTGGTGGGCGACGTTGGCCTTGGCGCGGGCGGCCTTGTTGATGCCGTCGATTACAGTGAGCGCGCGCGTTCCGATCTTCTTGAGTCTCGATCCTTCGCCGAAACTGCCGCCGCGATCCCACGGTCGATTGGCGCGCAGGAGCTGGACCAGTTCCATGATGTCGCCGCGCTCAACCAACAGCTGACCGTCCATGAAAGCCTCGGCAGCGCCCAGTCGCGGGTCGAGGATGATCTTGCGCTCGGCTATGGGATCGGTGAAGCGCACGGCGACATCGGGATAATTGGGCTCTGGCGTGCCTTTGCGCGTCCGGGTGCCGTCCGAATAGGTGATTTCGAGAATGCCCTTGCGAACCGCCTTGCCGAGAAATCGTTCGAGCAACATCTTCGACATATGCTTATGATCCCGTTGGATAATTCTTTTACCTACGGAGCCTGAACCTGTCGCAGTGCGAATGGTTCCGGGCCATGTGGACAGCGTAGCCGGCAATTGGCCACTGGCAAGGACTTATCCGGAACCAGCTACGCTATTGCCGGGCGAGGAACAGAACATCGCGCTCCTGGGCGAGAAGGTGCTGGCCGGAATCGACGAACACGGTTTCTCCGCTCGCAAGCCAGCCTTGCGCCAGGAACAGGGCCGTTTCGGCAATGTCCTGCGGCGTGGTCTTGCGACCCAGCAGGTTCATGCGGTGGGACACTTCGGTTTCGGCTTCGGTCTGGTCATGACTGGCCAGGATGGCCCCGGGGGCAATGCCATAGATGCGATCCTCGGCATGGGTGCGGGCCATCGACAGCATCGGAATGGTTGCGGCCAACGCATGCTTGCTCATCGTGTAGGAAAAGAAGTCCGGATTGGGGTTGAGCAGCTTCTGGTCGGTGACATGGATCACCCGTCGCCCGCCCACTGCCTGCGCATGGCGCAGATAAGCCTGGGCAAGCAGCGCCGGGGTGCACGCATTGACCTGCATCGCCTTGGCGAAGGTGGACGTGTCGAGCGCCTCTGCCGTATCGAGATCGAACACACCTGCGCAGTTGATCAGCACCCGCCAGTCCTGGAGCCGGACGGCAAGGCTTTCCACCAGTGCAACGGCGGCCTGTCCATCGCCCAGGTCGCAGCTGACGATTTCGGCGGAAGGAAGCTGTCCCGCCAGCGCCTCGGCCTGCGCCGTCGACTGGCCGTAGTGAATTACGACGTGCCAACCGGCGGCTCCGAAGGCACGCGCAATGGCCGCGCCGATCCGTTTCGCGCCGCCCGTCACCATCATCGTCGGTCGCATGGTCATGTGGCTTCAGGAATGTCGTTTTGGGTCATCGGCCTTATTGGAGCATATACAGCCGGCCGGGGATAGCGCTGGAATTCCAGTCCTTCGCAACTATCGCTGCGCCAGATGGACGCAAAGCGAAAGGGCGCCCCGTCGGTTTCGACGGGACGCCCCATGCGTCTTGAGGCAATGCCGCTCAGGTCAACGGCACTTGAGATCGCCGCGGTCGATGGTGCGGCCGAGCAGGCCGCCGGCAACGCCGCCAAGGATCGCTCCAAGCGTCTTGTCGCCGTTACCCGCCAGTTCGTGCCCGGCGAGAGCGCCGACGCCGGCACCGATGATCAGACCGGTCGTACCGTTGTCACGGCGGCAGTAATAGCGGCCATCGCGTCCACGCCAGACGCGATCGCGGCGCGTGATGCGACGCGGTTCGTAATAACGGCCGCGCGAATCGTACATGCGGTGATGGCGTTCCTTTTCGCGATAGCCGTGCGCGGGTGCCCACGGCGGCGGATCGGCAGCGGCCGGCACGGCCGGGATCGCCAAGGCGGCGGCCGTGAAAGCCAGAATGGATTTCTTGAACATTGCGTCCTCCTGCAAGTGCCTGTCTTGAACCTTTGAATTGCTTTTAGGTTCACCTGAACCCAACGCCGGATGAACGGTTCGTTGGGTCGCCGGGACTGGAGACAGACCGATGTAATCCTGCGATGAAGTGAACTGCAATGATGAAAGGTTCATTAGGTGCAAATCGATCTCGTCGATGTCTTTGGGTCCGGACCGCTGAGCGGCAATCCCCTGGCCGTAGTGCGCGGAGCTGAGGATCTCGAAGCCGACGCGATGTTGAAGTTGACGCGATGGCTCGGCTATTCGGAAACGACCTTCATCCTGCCGCCGACCGACACCGCCGCCGATTACCGCCTACGTATCTTCTATCCGGCGGGTGAGCTGCCTTTCGCCGGGCATCCGACGCTGGGCACGGCCCATGTTTGGCTTGCCTCGGGCGGTGTTCCCAAACATGCGGGCAGGATCATGCAGGAATGCGGCATAGGCCTTGTCGAAGTGCGGCAGGATGCCGACCGGCTGGCATTTCGCGCACCGGACCTGCTGCGCACCGGACCGCTGTCGGACGAGGACCGGGCCGAAGCCATCCGCCTTACCGGTGTGGCGGAAGACCAGGTGATCGCAGCCGTGCATGCCGATAACGGACCGGGCTGGAAGCTCCTTCACCTCAAGTCAGCCGAGCAGGTGGTGGCCGCAAACCCGGTGCCGCGTGCGCCGATGCCCACCGATGTCGGCCTGCTTGGCGCCTGGGGGCCGGGGCACGACAAGCAATTCGAAGTGCGGGCCTTCTTCGCCGATCCGACCGAGGCGATGGTGGAGGACCCGGTGACGGGAAGCCTCAATGCCGCGGTGGCGCAGTACCTGTTCGGGCAAGGCCTGGCGAGTGGCAGCTACCTTGCCGGACAGGGGCAGAGGACCGGTGCCGACGGCCATGTCCACTGCTCGCAGGAAGCGGACGGCTCGATCTGGGTGGCCGGGCGCGTGGAAACGGTAGCCCAAGGCGCGGCCCTGAGTTTCTGATCGTACCGGTTGCGGCTTGATTCATGCGCGCAGCCGGTGTTGCGGCGTTGCGTCGCCGCGCTGGGTCATCCAGGGCAGGACATCTTCGTAAGGCATGGGGCGGCAGATCCCGTATCCCTGTCCGGCGTTGCAGCCCAGGGTGGTGAGCAACTGCTGTGTTTCGGGTGTTTCGACGCCTTCGGCCACAAGCGAGATGCCGAGGTTCTCGCAAAGCACGACAAGGCTGTTGACCAGAGACTGGTCGAACCGGCTTTCGGTGAAGCGCGAGATGAATGAGCGGTCTATCTTGATTTCGCTGATGGAAAATTCGCGCAAGTAGCCGAACGAGGTGAAGCCCGATCCGAAGTCGTCGATGGACAGGCCAATTCCGTTTTCGCGCAGCCTTTCGATCACGCGCTGTGCCTGAGCCGGATTGGCGATCAGTGCGGTCTCGGTGAGTTCGAAAATCAGACGCCGTGGATTGACGCCATGGCGGGCGATCAGCTGGGGCAGGTTCTCGATGAATTTGGCCCTTTCGAGCATCCGTGCCGATATGTTGATCGCGATGGTCGCCTCGTCGATCCGGTCCTGGATCTGCGCGAACTGACCCAGCACCTTGTTGAGGCAATGGTTGGTGAAGGATTCGAGCAATGGCGATTGCTCGACGGTGTGGATCAGCTGGTCGGCAGGCACCGGCGCCCCGCTAGGATGGCGCCAGCGCACGAGGACCTCGAAACCGAGGACTCGTCCCGATCGCAATTCGACCTTGGGCTGCCAGTGCCAATCGACGGCGTCGCATGACATCGCGTTTTCCAGTTCCACCAGCATACCCTTGCGATCCAGCGAAGGGCCCGGTCGTGTCTGGCTGTCGGTGGCTATCACGACCTTGTCGATGCCGCGCTTGGCCAGGTACATCGCATCGTCGGCCGCCGAGAGCAGGGTCTGCGCGGCAGTGCCCATCTCGGGGCAAAGGGCGATGCCGATCGATCCCCCCACGTTGAGCATGTGGTTGCCGCAGGCGACCGGCTGTTCGATCAGGTCGGTAAGCTTCCTGCCCATCTTCAGGGCCAGTTCGGTGGAATCGATGGCCTGCAGGATGACGGCAAATTCGTCACCCCCAAGTCGCGCGACCGTGTCCACTTCGCGCAAATGACTGCGCAGGCGCTGGGCGATCACGGTCAGGGTCAGGTCGCCGGCGGCATGGCCGAGGCTGTCGTTGATCTCCTTGAACCGGTCGAGATCGACCATCAGTACGGCAAAGGAATCGCCATGGCGCCGGGCGCGGGCGCAGCACTGGCCGAGCCGGTCGAAGAAAAGGGTGCGATTGGGCAGGTCCGTCAGCGGATCGTGCAGGCTGCGGTGGGTCAGTTCCTCTTCCGCCCGGCGCAGCTCCTGCCGGTACTTGCGCCAGGCAATCCCTTCCTCGATCGAGGCAAGAACCTGTTCTTGCGAGAGCTGACGCTTGGCGAGGAATTCGGTCATGCCGGACTTGATCGAATCCACCGCGATCTGTTCGTTGCTGTTTCCGGTCACGGCGACGATCGGACAGTCGGGATCGATTTCGTCACGGATCGCGGGAATGAGATCGCGTCCGTCACCATCCTGCAGGCCGAAGTCCAGGAAGACGATGTCGAAGTGGCTGGCCGGCTTGCGGATAAGCGTCATCGCTTCGGCATGCGATGTGGCTTCGGTGATGGATATGTCGCGTGGGCAGCGCCTGAGCATGCGGATCAGCCGTTCACGATCGACGTCGTCGTCATCGACGATCAGGGCGGACAGGCCGTTGCCGGTCTTGGAAAAGCCTTTCATCGTGGGGGTCCTTGAAAGCCTGCTCTTACGGGAGTTCCTGGGTCAAAGTGTACTTGGTCATGAACTCCGCAAGGCGGGCGAACTGCGGCCCGACCTCGGACTTGACCATGTATCCGGCCACCTGCTCGTTGTAGGCGCGGCAGCGGTCCTGATCGCGCGAGGAGGTGCTAAGGACGAAGATCACCGTGCGCCGCAATCGCGTGTCCGCGCGCACGGCTTCGAGGAACTGGAAGCCGTCCATGCGCGGCATGTTGAGGTCGAGCAGGACGATCACAGGCGTCGTCAGCTTCTTGTCGGGGTGATCGCCCGAGAGTACCGCCAATGCTTCGCTCCCGTCGCCGGCCGTCAGCGTCCTGCAGGGGACGTGATGCTTGCGAAAACTTCGTAGCACGCCTTCGATGGCGACATCGTCGTCATCGACGATGAGGACCGTGCAATCGGCCAGTGCAGCACGGTCATCGGCCTCGGCCATTTCGCCGGTTTCAGCCATTGTCCCTCTCCCGCAGCAGGATTCGGGGCCAGTGTACTTCGAAGCAGGCACCGGCCAGTTTGCCCTTGCCGCGCACGACGGTGATCATTCCGCCATGCGCGTTGATCATACGCCGGGTGAAGGCGAGCCCGACGCCGTCACCGTCCGTGCCGGGAGAAGCGCGGTGGAACAGCTTGAAGATGCGTTCCTCGTTGCCCTCGGTTATGCCGCGACCGTCGTCTTCAACGGTGAAGACGGCGAAGCGGCCTTCTTCGCGCAAGGTAATGCGCAGATTACCGCAGCGCTGGCCGTGGTGTTTCACGGCATTGCCGATCAGATTGCGCAAGGAGGTGGCGAGGGGCGCGCGCGGGGCCGTTATGGGGCCGCCGGCGATGTCCAACTCGACGCTGAAGCTTTCCGGCACCATCGCATGAGCGAGCGCCTCCGCGACCAGTTCGTGCGGATCGATCACTTCGATCATCGTATCTGGGGTGCCGGCCCGGGCATAGTCCAGCAGGTCATCGATCATCTGCTCGGCGCGAGCGATGCGCGTGGCGATGCGATCGAAGTTGTGGCGCACGTCATGCGGGAGCTTGTCTTCGCCCAGATCCTCGCGGATCCAGCTCACCAGGTCGCCAATACCGCGCAGGGGGGCACGCAGATCGTGGCTGGCCACATAAGTGAATTCCTCCAGCTGGGCATTGGTCTGCTGCAGTGCGCTTTCAGCGCTCTTGCGCTGCGAGATGTTGCTGACGATCGCCATGGTCAGCGGCCGGTCGGGCTGTTCGAGCCGGGTGAGTGCGATTTCGACCGGCAGTTCCTCACCGCAGCTGTGCAGGCCGGTCAGATCGCGCCCCGAACCCATCATGCGCGAGCTGGGCGCGGCGATGTAGCCATCGACGTGGCTAGCGTGGCCATGGCGATAGCGATCCGGCACCAGCAAATCGAGCGGCTGGCCGACGAGGCTCTCCGGACTGTAGCCGAACTCGTCTGCCAGCGTCCGGTTGACCTGGACGATGCGCTGCCGGTCGTCGACAAGCAGAAGACCGAGCGGCAGATTCTCGAAGATCTGGCTGAAACGGCGTTCCGCGGCGACTTGTCGCATGAGGCTCCGGACGTAGACGATGGTGTGCTGACCGGCAGAGCCGGGACCGTCTCCCAGCGTCAGGTCGACCGGATGGTTGTTGCCGTCGATGTCAAGAAGCGCGGACTGCCATGTGCGGCCGCCGCGAGCCTCGACCGACATGTCCAGCATCTGGCGCAGCGTGTCCGCGTCGTCGTCGGCCATCCGGGCATAGATCAGTCCTTGGTGCAGCGAGGCAGGATCGCTTTCCCCGAGGATCGCGGCGAGGGCGGCATTGGCCCAGGAGACGACGCCGGTATCGTCAACGCACATGGCACCGATCGGTGCGCGGGCCAGCGCAGTCTCCAAGCCTGTATCGAGCCGTGTCACGAGAGTCATCGACGCTCCCTTCACCATGTCGACCGGGGCACGGGAGGGTGCGGGGCGACGTATCTGCCGTTGCCGACAGCGGGGGAGAAGGCGAAAGTCGTGAGCAGCCACGGCCTGCGCCTCCTATCTGCAGGCTAAGGGCCTACTTATTGGAGAGGCGCGAACGGGTCGCTCCGGATCTCTGCGTATTCTGAGGGAAGATGGGTCCGTTTCGGTTCCGTGGCGGACCTAAGGTGTCAATCAGACCTCGACGAAAGTGCCTGCCTCACGATCCTTGCGGACCTTCAGGCCATCGAAGACCGACCCGTTCATCGTGATCCAAACCCCGGGGCTGGCCGCCTGACAGCAAGCGAAGGCCATGCCAAGGTTGAACGCGGCATCGCTTTCCGAAAACCTTGCCGGGGCCAGCGCGCCAGCCAGCACGACAGTCTTGTCGGTGAGGTGCGCCAACGCCTGCGCCGTTACAGCCATCGTGTCGGTGCCGTGGGTAACGACCACGCGCTTCTCCGGCGCATTGGCAATCGTCGCGGCGATCAGTGCGCGATCCTCGTCAGTCAGCTCGAGGCTGTCCTTGCGCATCAGTTCGACGATCCGGAACGGATGCGTCACGCGCGCGATCTTCAGCAGCTTCTCGATCACGCTTTCGGTGATCTGGTACTCGCTGAGCGCGTCGAAATACTGCTTGTCGATGGTGCCGCCGGTGGTGACGACGAGAATGGGTGACCTGTCCATGGCGGTGCCTTTAGCCGGGGATGAGCGGGATAGGCAATCGTCAGCCGAGAATACCGGGCAGGTCCAGTCCCTTTTCGCGCGCGCAGTCCAGCGCGATCTCGTAGCCTGCATCGGCATGGCGCATAACGCCGCTGGCCGGATCGTTCCACAAGACGCGCTCCAGACGCCTCGCTGCCGCGTCGCTGCCGTCGGCGACGATGACCATGCCGGCATGCTGCGAATAACCCATGCCGACGCCGCCGCCGTGATGTAGCGAGACCCAGGTTGCACCGCTGGCGGTATTGAGCAGGGCGTTGAGCAGGGGCCAGTCCGAAACCGCGTCCGAGCCGTCGCGCATGGCCTCGGTCTCGCGATTGGGGCTGGCGACCGAACCGGAATCGAGGTGGTCGCGGCCGATCACGACCGGGGCCTTGAGTTCGCCGCTCGCCACCATCTCGTTGAAGGCAAGTCCGAGCCGGTGCCGATCGCCCAGGCCGACCCAGCAGATGCGCGCTGGCAGGCCCTGGAAGTGGATGCGCTCGCGCGCCATGTCGAGCCAGCGGTGCAGGTGGGTATCGTCGGGCAGCAGTTCCTTCACTTTGGCGTCGGTCTTGCAGATGTCCTCCGGATCGCCCGAAAGCGCGGCCCAGCGGAACGGGCCGACTCCGCGGCAGAACAGCGGGCGGATATAGGCGGGGACGAAGCCGGGGAAGTCAAAGGCGTTCTCGACGCCTTCGTCCTTGGCCATCTGGCGGATGTTGTTGCCGTAATCGACCGTGGGCACGCCCGCTTCATGGAAGTCGAGCATCGCGCGAACGTGGGCCGCCATGGAGGCCTTGGCGGCTTTGGCTACCGCTTCGGGTTCGCGTTCCCGGCGCTCGACCCATTCGGCGACGGTCCAGCCCAGGGGCAGGTAGCCATTCACCGGATCGTGGGCGGACGTCTGGTCGGTGAGCAAGTCGGGGCGGATGCCGCGCGCGAACATGTCGGGCAGCACCGCGGCGGCATTGCCGAGCAGGCCGACCGAGACGGCCTTGCCTTCGGCGCGCGCCCTTTCGAGAATCGCCATGGCATCCTCGATGGTTGCGGCGCGATGGTCGAGATAACCTGTGCGCAGACGCATATCGATGCGGCTTTCCTGGCATTCGATGGCAAGGCAGGAAGCCCCAGCCATGACCGCTGCGAGCGGCTGCGCGCCGCCCATGCCGCCAAGACCGGCGGTAAGCAGCCAGCGCCCGGTGAGGTCGCCGCCATAGTGCTGGCGGCCCATTTCGACGAAAGTCTCGTAAGTGCCCTGAACGATGCCCTGGCTGCCGATGTAGATCCACGAACCTGCGGTCATCTGGCCGTACATCGCCAGTCCCTTGCGATCGAGTTCGTTGAAGTGCTCCCAGCTCGCCCACTTCGGTACGAGGTTCGAATTGGCAAGCAGCACGCGCGGCGCATCGGCATGGGTGCGGAACACGCCGACCGGCTTGCCCGACTGGATCAACAGCGTCTCGTCGTCCTTGAGGCGGCGCAGCGTCTCGACAATGCGGTCGTAGCTTTCCCAGTCACGTGCGGCGCGGCCGATGCCGCCATAGACAACGAGTTCTTCGGGACGCTCGGCCACATCGGGGTGCAGGTTGTTCATGAGCATGCGTAAGGGCGCTTCGGTGAGCCAGCTTTGCGCAGTGCGTTCGGTTCCGGTCGCAGGGACGATCCGGCGCGAATTGTCGAGGCGGGTCATGATCTTCCTTTCGCGAAGTCTAGGCAGGCTTCGATGATCCGGTGCAGCACGGGCAGGACGGCGGGCTGTGTGCCAAGCGGGGCGGGCCAGTTGTCGGGCGAGGGCGCCTCGGGCTCGGTAAGGTAGCCGCGCATCGCGAGTTCCATCTGGATCGCGTGAATGCCGATGTCGGGCGCGCCGTAGTGGCGGGTGGTCCAGCCACCGCGAAAACGCCCGTCGACAACATGGCTGTGCCCGCTGGCAGCGCAGATCGAGGCGACGGCCTCGCGTAGCGCCGGAGAGCAGGTCGCACCGCCATTGGTGCCCACGTTGAATTGCGGCAGCTCGCCTTCGAACAGGCGCGGCACGCGGCTGCGGATGGAGTGGGCGTCGTAGACGACGATGTCATCGTGGCGGGTGCGCAGGCGATAGATCTCGTCGCGCAGGGCCGCGTGGTAGGGATCGAACCAGTTTGCCCGGCGCCGTGCGATTTCGGCTTCGTCGGGCCGGGTGGCCGAATAGAGAGGCTCACCGTCGAAGGTTTCGGTCGGGCACAGGCCGGTAGTCGCCTGGCCAGGATAGAGTGAGAGGCCGGAAGGATCGCGATTGCAGTCAATCACCGTGCGCGACATGGCGGTGCGGATCGTCGTCGCGCCCATGTCGCGCACGAAGGCGTAGAGCTGCGCGATGTGCCAGTCGGCATCCTTGCGCGCCAGCCAGGGCGAGCTCAGGCCCGCCTCGATGGCTTCCGGGATCGCAGTGCCGCCATGCGGAAAGCAGACGATCAGCGGTGCATCGCCGCGGTCTATGTCGAGCCAGTCGCTCATGCCACGCCCGGCAGCTCGACGCCTGCCGCCGAGATGATGGCGCCCGAACGGATCAGCGCATTGGCCGCTTCCAGGTCGGGATGGAAATGGCGGTCCGGGCCAAGCGCAGGGACCTTTGCGCGCACGGCGTGCCTGACTGCCTCCAACGCCTCGCTCGATTGTAGCGGGGCATGGAAGTCGCATCCTTGCGCGGCGGCCAGCAGTTCGATGCCGACGACAGCGGTGGCATTGCGGGCCATGGCCACGAGGCGACGACTCCCGTGCGCAGCCATCGAGACATGGTCCTCCTGGTTGGCGGAAGTCGGGATGGAATCGACGCTGGCGGGATAGGCGCGCTGCTTGTTCTCGGAAACGAGCGCGGCGGCGGTCACTTGCGGGATCATGAAGCCGGAGTTGAGCCCGGGCTCGGGCGTCAGGAAGGCGGGCAGGCCGGACAGCGCGGGATCGACCAGCATGGCAGTGCGGCGTTCGGAAAGAGAGCCGATCTCGCAGATTGCCAGCGCGATCATGTCGGCGGCGAAAGCGACCGGCTCCGCATGGAAATTGCCGCCCGACAGCGCCTCGTCGGTTTCAGGGAAGATCAGCGGATTGTCCGAGACGCCGTTGGCCTCGATGGCAAGGGTCCCGGCCGCCTGCCGCAGCACATCCAGCGCGGCACCCATGACTTGCGGCTGGCAGCGCAGGCAGTAGGGGTCCTGCACGCGTATGTCGTTCTCGACATGGGAGGCGCGGATCGCCGAACCGGCCATGAGGCAGCGCAGGACATCGGCGGCGGCGATCTGGCCGACATGGCCGCGCAGCGTGTGGATGCGATGATCGAAGGGCGCGTCCGATCCCTTGGCCGCCTCGGTCGATAGGGCGCCTGCGACCAGTGCGGATTGCAGCAGGCGTTCGGTCTCGAACAGCCCCGCAAGTGCCCATGCGCAGGAGAACTGCGTGCCGTTGAGCAGGGCGAGACCCTCCTTGGGGCCAAGCTCGGCAGGTTCCAGTCCGGCATCGGCCAGCGCCCTTGCGGCAGCCATGCGTTCACCGCGCGCGAAGACATCGCCCACGCCCAGCATCGTCGCCGCCATGTGGGCAAGCGGCGCGAGGTCTCCGCTCGCGCCGACCGACCCCTGACAAGGCACGACCGGTGTAATGTCCCTTTCGAGCATCGCTTCGAGCAGACCCGCCGTGCGTGCCGAGATGCCCGATGCGCCCTGGGTCAGGCTGGCGAGCTTGAGAGCGAGCATCAGCCGGACGACTTCGACGGGCGTCGGCTCGCCCGTACCGGCGGCATGGCTCAGGACGATATTGCGCTGTAGCTTGGCAAGGTCGGCATCCTCGATGCGGATGCTGGCCAGCTTTCCGAAGCCGGTGTTGATGCCGTAGACCGGCTCCCCGCGCGCGACGATGCGGGCCACAGCCTGCGCGCCGCGGGCAATGGCCTCGTTCGCCCCGGCATCGAGGCGGACACGCGCCCCCCGGTAGATGGCGCGCCATTCGGCCAGCGGAACGCTGCCGGGCTTCAGGGTAACGGTATTCACTGGCCTCTCCGAATGCGGGCGTGAAGGGGATTGAAGCCGATGCGGTAGACAAGCTCGGCCGGGGTCTCGATGTCCCAGATTGCCAGGTCGCAGGCCTTGCCTGCCTCCAGCGTGCCGATCCTGTCGCCCTGCCCGAGTGCGAGGGCCGCATGACGGGTAACGCCGAGCAGGCATTCCTCGACAGTCATGCGAAGCAGCGTCGCCCCCATGTTCATCGCCAGCAGGAGCGACGTCATCGGCGATGTGCCGGGGTTGCTGTCCGTAGCAAGCGCCATGGGTACGCCCGCGCCGCGCAAGGCTCCGATAGGCGGAACGCGGCTCTCGCGGGTACAATAGAAGGCTCCGGGCAGCAGGGTGGCGACAGTGCCTGAACCGGCCATCGCGGCGACGCCGGCATCGTCGAGCCATTCGAGATGGTCGGCCGAGAGTGCTCCGAAACCTGCAGCGAGGGCTGCGCCGTGCCGGTTCGACAGCTGCTCGGCATGGAGCTTGACCGGCAGGCCGGCCTGGCGCGCCGCCTCGAAGATGCGCCGGGTCTGCGCGGGCGTGAAGCCGATGCTTTCGCAGAAGGCATCGACGGCATCGGCCAGCCCTTCGGCGGCAAGCGCAGGGATCATTTCGCGCACCACGGTATCGATGTAGCCATCGGCATTGCCGGCGAATTCCGGAGGCAGGGCGTGGGCGCCAAGAAAGGTTGTTGTCACGCCGACGGCGCGTTCGTCGGCAAGTCGGCGGGCAGCGCGCAGCATGCGCCGTTCGGCATCGAGCGAGAGCCCGTAGCCCGACTTGATTTCGATGGTGGTGACGCCTTCGGCGATCAGCGCGTCGAGGCGGGGCAGGGCACTTGCGACCAGTTCGGCTTCGCTGGCGGCGCGCGTCGCCGCCACGGTCGAGACGATGCCGCCACCGGCGCGAGCGATCTCCTCGTAACTCGCACCGGCGAGCCGCAGTTCGAATTCCTGCGCGCGGTTGCCCGCGTAGACAAGGTGCGTGTGGCAATCGATCAGGCCCGGGGTGATCCAGCGACCCGCGCAATCGACCGTCTCGTCTGCAGCGAAGTCCGGAGCCAGCCTGCGCGGTCCCGCATAGGCGATCTGGCCGCCGCGCGCTGCCACGACGCCGTTTTCGACCACGCCGAGACCGGGCCCGGCCATCGTCGCCAGACGCGCATTCATCCAGACCCTGTCGCACTTCACGAGAATCGCGGCCTCCATTTCGAGAGTGAAATCTTGGCATGGACGTGCAATAATGTATAGACATTAAATCGAGCCGATGGAGTCGCGCCATGAACACGGAAACGGTGCTGCATTTTGAACGCCTGCTCCTGCCCGGCGGCTGGCAGCGCGCCGTACGTCTGGTGCTCGAGGACGGGTTGATCGTGTCGATCACGCCCGATGCCGCGCCGCGGCCCGGCGACAGGCGCCACGCCATCGGACTGCCCGGCATGCCCAACCTGCACAGCCACGCCTTCCAGCGCGGCATGGCAGGCGCTGCGGAGTATCGCGGCGAGGGCAAGGACAGCTTCTGGACCTGGCGCGAGGCGATGTACCGCTTCGTCGATCGGCTCGATCCCGAAGCGATGCTGGCTATCGCCGCGCTCGCCTACATGGAGATGCTGGAGGCGGGCTTCACCCGCGTTGGCGAGTTCCATTATTTGCATCACGATCCTTCCGGCCATTCTTACGAAGAACCGGCGCGCATGGCGGCAGCGCTTGCAGAAGCCGCCGCCGAGACCGGGATAGCGCTTACGTTGTTGCCGGTTTTCTATGCGCAGGCAGGCTTCGGCGGGTTGCCTGCCTCACCTCGGCAACGTCGCTTCGTTACCGATCCAGAGAGTTACGCGCGGCTGCTTGATGCCTCGCGGCACGCGCTGGCGGGATTGCACGATGCGCGCCTCGGTATCGCCCCGCATTCGCTGCGTGCGGTCACGCCCGTCGCATTGGCCGAGGTGACCGCGTTGGGGCATGATGGCCCGGTGCACATTCATATCGCCGAACAGCAGCGCGAAGTGGACGATTGCCTTGCCTGGAGCGGTGCGCGGCCGGTGCAGTGGCTGCTCGACAATGCCGAGGTCGGACCCGACTGGTGCCTCGTCCACGCAACCCACGTGAACGAAGCGGAGTGGAGGGGTATGATCCGCAGCGGCGCGATTGCGGGGCTTTGCCCCATGACCGAGGCGAACTTGGGCGACGGCATCTTTCCCGCTGCCGCAACGTTGGCAGGTGGGCTGGGCTTTGGCATAGGCTCCGATTCCAACGTCCGGATCGACATGACCGAAGAACTCCGCCTGCTCGAATATGGCCAGCGCCTTTCGCACCATGGCCGCAGCTGCCTGACAGAACCGGGCGGAGGATCGACCGGTCGGTTCCTGTATCATGGTGCGGTGGCGGGCGGTTCGCAGGCACTGGCGGCTCCTGCGCCGCTTGCCCCGGGATCGCCGGCGGATCTGGTGAGCCTGCGCGCCGATGCGCCGTCGCTGATCGGGCGCAGCGACGATGCGCTGCTCGATGCCTTCGTATTTTCCGCCGGACAGGGCGCTATCGAAAGCGTGTGGCGGCGTGGTTGCCGGATCGTACGGGATGGCCGCCATGTCCGGCGCGGTGCGATCGTCGATCACTTCGCGGCAACCCTCAAGCGGCTGGCGCAATGACACTGCCGCTGGGCGAACGCATTCGCGCCGAAGTGGAGGCACGTATCGTTTCGGGCGAGCTGTCTCCGGGAGAGCGGCTGCCGACCGAGGCGGAGCTGATGGCGCATTACGGCTGTTCGCGCATGACGGTGAACAAGGCGCTGTCCGCGCTCGCTGCCGCCGGACTGATCGAGCGGCGCAAGCGTGCCGGCTCGTTCGTGTCCCGGCCGCGGGTACATTCGATGGTGCTGGACATTCCCGACCTGGCCGAGGAGATCGCGGCGCGGGGACAAGTGCACCAGTATCGCTTGCGCAAGCGCGAGATCACCGAAGGGCCCGACAGTCCTTTCGGGCCGGAGCGAGGGCGGGTGCTGTCTCTGGCAGGGGTTCACTACGCCAACGATGCGGCTTTTGCGGTCGAGCATCGCCAGGTCGACCTGACGGCAGTGCCGGATATCGAATTCGTCGATTTTGCCGAGCAGGCGCCGGGGTCATGGCTGCTGCGGCACGTGCCCTGGGACGAAGCCGAGACGCGCATTGCGGCGGAAGGTGCGGATGCCGAAGTGGCAAGCTGGATGGAGGTTGTGCCCGGAACGGCGACCTTGTTGGTCGAGCGCAGGACATGGCGCGGCAAGGACAGCATCACTTTCGTGCGCCAGCACTTTCGCGGAGATCTCTACGATCTGGTCGCGCGCTTCGGCCAGACGGGCGCGCGGCGAAGCTAGAGGGAGATGCCCGCCCGGACGCGCATCGCATCCGGGCGGGACATCAAGGTCAGAAGCCTGCCGAGATCGAGAACAGGATCGTCGAGTCGGCGATCTTCGAGCCGTCCTTCGACGAGGCGAAGTTCGGCTGCAGGTAGGCGGCATCCGAGCTGGAGATGTCGGTGTCGACGTAGGCGACGCCCAGCGTCACCGGGCCAAGCGCGAGATCGGCGCCGAGCGACCAGTCGAGGAATTCACCGGTCGGCGCGATGCTCGTGCCATTCGGGCCAAGGCCCGAGTTGCCGTTGGAATAGCCCAGGTGCGCGCTGAGCGTGAGCGGCGTATTGGGCACACCGACGCTGGCATCGGACCAGATGTAGACGTTGTCCGACTTGGCACCCGGATTGTCGGGGATGCCGGCGTTGTAGCTGGCGGCGTTGTTGTAGACCTTGCCGAGCGCCTGCTGCTTGGGCGCGTAGGCGACGCCGACGAGGAAGTCGGCCGGGCCGAACGTGGTCGAACCCTTGACGTAGACTTCGGCGAAGTCGGTATCGGAGGCGCCGCCCGGATACATGAACCAGGTCATGCCGACGTCGACGTTGAGGCCACTGGCGATTTCGGTGGCATAGCCGGCGTAGAGGTCGAGCTCCATGTTCGAGCCGCCGAAAGTGCCCCAGCCCGAGAGATTGGACGCCCAGGTGCCAGCGTACAAGCCGCTCTCATGTTCGACGTTGATGCCGCCCTGTACTGCCATTTCCTCGTCGGTCTGCGAAACGCCGCGGAAGCGGTAGTCCGAGACGAGGGCGACTTCGCCCGAAACGGTGATGGGGCCGGGAGCGTCCTGCGCGAGCGCAGGAGAAGCCATGCCGAGGCTGGCAGCGGCGAGACCGGCAACGCCGGAAAGCAGACGAAACGTCATATTTGGAACACCCTCATGTTGACTTGTGTCTTCGTGTTCCATCCTGCGGTCACCTCGTCGCCTGTCGCTGCGTGGCGCAGGCGTATCGCGATGACCGTGTCGACATTATTTGCGCAAGTTGTCCGCAGCCTTGCCTTTCCGTGACAAATTGTTTCGCATCTGCAGCACGGAGATTCGGGCGCCGGGGTCCCTTGCCTGTCTGTGGGGCTTGCCCGAACAAAGAAGCGGGCGGACACACTTGCGTGTACCCGCCCGCAGATGGCAACCGGACGTGGAGGTGTCCGACTGCTCAGGGTCAGTTCTATCAGGTCGCCAGCGGCAACGGCTTCAGGATCGAGGCCGGGCCGGTCACCTTGTCCTTGTGGCCGCGCTGTCGCCGGCGGGAGATCCACTCGCTGAGCGTTTCCGCCGTTGTGTGGTCCATGGCGCGCACCCGATCGAGGTCGAGGTGGACGGGCCGGTCAGCGGGCTGGCGCTCCAGCACCGCATTGAGCCGTGTCAGGCCGAGGAAGGTGGCCGCGCCGTGCAGCTCGAGACGCGGTCCGGCCTCGTCCTCGTGCTCATGGACCTTGAGGCCGAGGTTACGGCCGTGGGGCAGGAGTTCGACCAGCGACAGGCCAAGGCCGACAAGCACGCCGGTCAGGAGGTCGGTGGTTACCACCAGGATGAACGTCACTGCCCAGATCGCCGCCGGCAGGTAGCCGTGGGCCTTGAGCAGGTGCTGGACATGCTTCAGGCTGACGAGGCGCCAACCGGTAACGACGAGCACGCCGCCCAGCGCAGCCATCGGCACTTCGCGCAGCAGCCAGGGCAGCAACGCGACGAAGCCGAGGATCCAGACACCGTGCAGGACCGTCGACAGGCGGGTCTTGGCGCCGGCCTGCACGTTGGCAGAGCTTCGCACGATCACACCGGTCATCGGCAGCGCGCCGACCATGCCGCACAGGAAGTTGCCGATGCCCTGCGCCCGCAATTCCTTGTTGTACTCGGTACGCACGCCATCATGCATGCGGTCGACCGCGGCGGCCGAGAGCAGCGTTTCGGCGCTGGCGATGAAGGCGATCGCCACGGCGGCGACGATCAGGCCAGGATTGGCAAGCGGGGCGAACCATTCCGCGCTGGTGGGCAGCGCGAAGGCCGCACCGATCGAAGCAGGTACCTCGATCCGCGCCACGCCCAGGCCCAGCATCCATGCCACGGCGGTGGCAGCGACCACGCCGAGCAGGGCGCCCGGAACGAGAGCCATCGACTTGGGGCGCAGCTTTTCCCAACCGAGCATGATGACGATGGTCAGCAGGCCAAGGCCCAGAGCCAGCTCGGTGGCGGACACGCTGGAGAGATCGAGACCCAGAACCCGGGCGGGCATCATCGCGATGTTCTCCAGCCCGCTCGACATCGGCTTGGCGTCGAACAGGATGTGGAACTGGCCGATGACGATCAGCGCGCCGATACCGGCGAGCATGCCGTGGACGACGGCCGGGCTGATCGCGCGGAACAGGCCGCCCATCTTGAGCGCGCCGGCCACCAGCTGGATCACGCCGGCCAGCAGCAGGACCGGGCCGAGCGCTTCGAGGCCGTTTTCGCGGACGAACTCGAAGACGATGACGGCAAGGCCTGCTGCAGGGCCGCTGACCTGCAGCGGTGAACCGGCGAAGAGGCCCACGATGATGCCGCCGATGATACCGGTGACGAGGCCCTTTTCAGGCGGCACGCCCGAAGCGATGGCAATGCCCATGCACAGCGGCATGGCAACCAGGAAAACCACGATCGAGGCCGTGAAGTCGCGCGCGAAGAAGGCAAAAGGCCCATTGCGCGTTTCGGCGGCAGCGCTGCTCATTCCGCGGCCTCGGCCAATTCGGTGGCGATGCGGGTGCGGGCCTTGAGCGCGACGGGCAGTTCGCGATCCTCGCGCAGGGCCACGAATTCGCCGGTATCGCCGTCGAGGCCGAGGACCTGGCCGGCGTGGATGTCGACGAACCAGCCATGGAGCGACATTTCGCCGCGGGCGATGGCTGCCGCGACCGATGGATGGGTGCGCAAGTGGGCGATCTGCGCGATCACGTTCTCGAGGCTGATGGCGCGCACGCGCTCACGCTCGCCCAGTTCGGGGTGGCAGGTGGTCACGATATGCTCGGCCGCCGAACCGTGGCGCAGCCATGCTGCGACATTGGGCATCTTGTCGAGGCCGACCGGGTTGCTCAGTGCCTTCATCGCGCCGCAATCCGAGTGGCCGCACACGATGATGTCGCGCACGCCGAGGGCAGCGACGGCATATTCGACCGTGGAGGATACGCCGCCGTTCATCGTTGCGAAGGGCGGGACGATGTTGCCGGCATTGCGGCAGACGAACAGGTCGCCGGGCTGGGCCTGCATGATCTGCTCGGGGACGATGCGCGAATCCGCGCAGGAAATCATCAGCGCCTTGGGCTCCTGGCCCTGGGTTGCCAGCTTGCCGAACAAGTCGCTGCTGGCGGGGAAGATCGTCTTCTCGAAGCTGAAGACGCGACCGATCAACTCGTTCACGTTGATTACCTTTCCTTGGGTAGAATCGTCCTGCGGGTTTTCCCCTCAGGTTCTGCTCCAAGAGCTAGGTGGCGTGCTTGTCCGTCATTGTTCGCGAACGTTACGAAGTTTTGCTGCGGTGCGGCGATTCGTCATTCGGGCGCAAGTGGCAGGCGGACGGTCGCGCGAAGGCCGCCGTCGCGCCGATTGCGCAAGTCGAGCGTTCCGTTCTCCGCGCGCACGGCCTTCTGGACGATCGGCAGGCCAAGCCCCATGCCTGCGGTGTCGCGGCTGCGCGCCGTATCGAGACGCACGAAGGGCTGGAGAGCATCGGCGATGCGGTCTTCCGGGATGCCGGGACCATCGTCCTCGACGACGACTTCCGCGCCGTCGCCGTCGCGGCGCACGGTGACCCGGACGTTGCCGCCATAGTGAATGGCGTTTTCGATGAGGTTGGATAGCGCGCGTCGTATGGCCACCGGCCGGGCCTTGATGATGACGCCGGGTGTGCCCTCGAACCGAGCGTCGGCGCCATGGTCTGCAGCGGTATCGACGAGCGTTTCGGCCATGATCGAGAGGTTGATGCGCTCGGACGGAATCGTTTCGCCGCCGTTGTCGATATAGGCCTGGATCGATTCGATCAGCATGCGCATCTCGTCGATGTCATGGGAAATGCCTTCGCGCACCTCCTGCCCGATGCTGCCGTCGTCGAGGCGCAGGCGCATGCGCGATAGCGGTGTCTTGAGGTCATGCCCGATCGCCAGCATCGTCTGCGTGCGGTCGACCAGAGACTGGTGGATGCGTTCCTGCATGTCGTTGAGCGCGCGGATCAGCTGGCGCATCTCGTCCGGGCCGCGTTCGGGCACGGGCTGGGGCGGTCCGGAGCCCAGTTCCCGGGTCGCACCGATCAACGAGCGCAACGGCTTGAGCATCGCGCGCAACAGCACCCAGGCGAAGGCGATCAGCAGCAGAGTGGGCAGGATCATGCTCACGAGCCGCCCGGCGGTCAGCTTCCAGGCGGCATTGGCGTGGGTGTGGAACTTGAGAATGCTGCGGTCCGACAGCAGGATCGAGCCGCCGATATTGCCTTTGCCCGGAAGCTCCTCAAGGTGCAGTTCGATGTCGCCCGTGGCAAGGGTGGGTTCGATCTCCACGACTTGCGCGCGCAAGTTGGCGAGGCCCAGCGATCCGCGCTTGCGGTCAGAGGGGGGCGACCACTCGAGCGAAAAGCGATCCGTGCTCAGCGCATCGGCGATGGCGTCGCGCTCCACGCCCGGCGCACGCTCTATGGCGCGGGTCGCCAGCACGAGGTTTTCGGCAATCCGCTCGGCATCGTCACGGCGCAGTTCGAACGAGTTGACACGTTCGAACAGCACCGTGTTGGCGATGATGTCGACGACGAGGACAAGCAGGAGAACGGCAAGCAGGCGCTCTGGCAGGCCGAGGCGCCGGAACAGTCCCATGCCGCGCGAGAGCATCAGGTACGGGTCACTTCCGCCCTGAACATGTAGCCGACGCCGCGCACCGTGACGATCGGCGACTCCTTGTCTTCGGTCTGGAGCTTGCGACGCAGTCGGCTGACAAGGACGTCGATGCTGCGATCCGAGCTGTCGCCGATACGCGAGCGCGACAGTTCCATCAGGCGCTCACGCCCGAGCACCCGCTGGGGATAGCCCAGGAAGGTGGAGAGCAGGTCGAATTCCGCACCCGTCAGGTCGACCATGGCGCCGTTCGGAGAGCGCAGTTCGCGCCGCGCGAGCGAAACCTGCCATCCATCGAAGTAGATCAGTTCGGGCGCGCGGCCGTCGGCGGGGCTTTCTATGGTACCTTCGTAGCCGCCGCGGCGCAGGACTGCACTGACTCGGGCCGCCAGTTCGCGCGTACTGAACGGCTTGGGAAGATAATCGTCGGCGCCCAGCTCAAGCCCGAGCACGCGATCTTCCTCGCTGCCCTTTGCGGAGATGAATATGATCGGAATGTCGCTTTCCCGGCGCAGGCTGCGGAACAGGTCGAAGCCGCTGGTGCCCGGAAGCATGATGTCCAGCACGATCAGCTGGACCGGGGATTCGCGCAGGGTGACCCACATCTCCGCCCCCGTTGCCGCCGTCAACACGTTGAAACCGCTCTGGCGCAGGGCCCGGGCGGTTAACGTACGGAGCGCACCATCGTCTTCGACGAGAAGAATGGTGGGGGGCGTAGTGATCATGTCGTGGGGGGATCTGATTCTGTGTGCGAACGTCATCGTCTCTTGCATGTTGCCAGGTAAATAGGAAGGCCGGTGCGGTCAGGCAAACCGCAACGACGCGAATATCGGGATTTTTCGATCAGCCCAGCGTGCGAGGCAAGGCCTGGCGCACTGTCTCGACAGCGTCGAGCAGACCTGCGGCTTCTGCCGGGGCGAGGCCGCCACTGATCGACTTGCCGTTCTCGGCCCTGAACTTGAGCTGCCATGGCCTGCGGCTTTCAGGCGTGTAGCTTTCCGCGATCTCGCTCACGACCTGCTCCGGCAGTTCGAAGACGAGCCGTGTGTGCCGGTTGCACGCCCGGTGGATGGCGTCGACGGAGGGGCAGTCCTCCTTCCACTGCTCGGCGAACAGCAGGTCGGCCTGGGCGGTCTGCCCGCCGGCTTCGTAATTGACGCCGACCACGCGCGGGGTCGGGCCCGGATGCACCAGCTCGTGCCAAACCTGCCAGCGGACCGCGCCGGACTGTCGATCGACCAGCGCGCGCAGGTGGACGTCGCGAGCGTGGGCGCCGCCGATCGAGCGACCGCGATCCCATGCTTCGCGGGTGGACACGACGACATGGGGGGTGGCCGGATCGTCGTGGACCTTGACCTGCTCGCGAACCTCATCGGGAGTGAGCTGCGCCAAGGCGGCGGGAAGCCGGTCGTAGGCGAATGCGGAACCGGCCCCGGCGAAGGGCGCGATCGCCAGCGCCAAGGGCAGCAGCGAACGCGCGAGGATCATTGCGCGCTCTCTTCGCGTGCCGTCTCAAGTGCGAAGTCGGAGCGTGATGCTTCGCCTTGTGCCTTCACCAGGCGGTGGCGGCAGGAAGGGTTCTTGGTGGGGTGCGCGGCGCAGGAAAGCTTTGCCTGTTCGTTGCCTTTTGTTTCCGAGGAATTGATGCGGCTCATGCCGATCACGCCCTTGGCCTTGAGGAAGGGGCGATGCGGATAGGCCTGGGCTGCCGGAGCCGTTTCCATGCAGGCAAGGGCTGTCGCAGTGCAGGAAACGCCCGGGTTTGCGAGGGTGGAAATGGCGAAAAGCGCTGCCGAAAACATTCTGTGCTCCCATGTGGAATCTCGATGGCTCCTGATTGGGAGTTCTTCGTGTCCTGGTTCCTTCGTCTCCGTGACGAATTGTTTCCGTGGCGCTATTTTCGGAAATGAACCGGAAAGGCTTCGCATGCGCCAGGGTCGGTTTGATCGTGCTGGTCTTCGGCTCAGTCCTTGCCGATAAGCGCCCTGATGCAGTCGGTCAGCTTGTCGATATCGGCGCGCGACATGGTGGTTTCGCCGGGCCGGTAGACAAGGCCTTCCTCCAGCATTCGCGCAGCCGCTCCCAACTCCGGATAGCCCATGGTACCGGCCATGCCTGCGATCTTGTGCGCGGCAGCGATCAGTTCCATGCGCGCGATCTCGTCTTCAAGATCCTCGCGCAATGCCAGCAGGGCGGGCAGATTTCCGCGCAGGCGTTCCAAGAATCGCTGGCGCAGCGGAGCCAGCTTGTCTTCGAGGTCAGACACGGTCGACCAACTCATGGACCTGTGTGGCCAGGGTCATCGCGTCGAATGGCTTGGCGATCACGCCCAGCGCTCCGAGCGACATCAGGTGCTGGCGTTCGTGCTCCTGCGCGCGGGCGGTGATGTAAACGATCGGGACGCGGCTGCCGAAGCGCCTCCTGATTTCCGAATGGGTGGTCGGCCCGTCCATGTCGGGCATCATCATGTCGAGCAGGACAAGGTCGGGCGTCCATGTTTCGAGGATCGCCAGTGCTTCGGCGCCCGAGCCACAGGCGCGCACATGAAGCTCGGGATCGATCTCGAGCGCGATGGTTGCGACCTCGCGCAGGTCAGGCTCGTCGTCCACGTAGAGGATTTCGATGGTCATGCGACGGTTTCCCGGGTGTCTGTCGGAGAGGTGAGGCTTTCGACGATGCCAACCAGCGCGCCGATCGGAGTCCGGGCCTTGGTCAGGTAGGCATCGACCGAACCGGCGGTTTCGGGATCGGCGTCCTGCGCGGAGAAGATCACGACCGGCAGCAACGGTTCGCCGTTGCGGTGCAGGTCGGGAAGCAGGGCGCTGCCGTCGCCGTCGGTCAGGGTAAGGTCCAGGATCGCCAGGTCGAAGCTGCGCTGGGCCAGTTCGCGCCGCGCCGCTGCCAGGCCATCCACGGTCACGACGTCGGCACGCCCTTCGAGGGCCTCGGCGACGATACGGGCGATATCGGGGTCATCCTCAAGGTGGAGGACGCGAGGGCGCGTGCCGTCGAGGACTCGGGCGGCGGCATCGACGCTGTCGATCAGGCGCGTGACCTCGACCGGCTTGGACAGCCAGTCCAGAACGAGCGCGGCATCGCCTTCCATTTCATCGGGACCGGGCCTGCCGCCCAGCGCGAGAACCGGGGTTTGCGCGTGTTCGGCGGTCTCGCGCACCGTGCGGATGATTTCGATCCCGGCGCCGTCCCGCAGCCCCATGTCGACCACGATGCCGTCATAAACGCTCTCGGCCAGTGCGTCTCGGACTTGTTCCATGTTGCCGACCAGTTTGACCGCGTTCCCGGAGCGCCGCAGGGCCTCTGCGAAAGCGCTGGCCGCGATGTTACCGCACAGGAGCAGGCTCGCCTCGTGCCCCTGCTCTGTGATCCGGGGCCTTGCAATCATGGCGGGCAGGTCGACATGGAAACTCGTGCCCTCGTTGAGCTGGCTTTCGAAGCTCACTTCGCCGCCAAGGCGCTGGACGATCTCGCGCACGATCGACAGGCCGAGGCCTGTCCCGCCCTTCTGCCGGGTGTCGGACGAGTCCGCCTGCGCGAACTTGCCGAAGATCCGGCTGCGGAATTCCTCGGGGATGCCCAGCCCCTCATCGGCGAAAGACACGCGATGAGACCTGGTCCCGGGCGTGACCGTTACCGTGACGGTCCCCCCTTTGGGCGAGAACTTGATCGCATTCGACATCAGGTTGGCGAACACCTGGGCGAGGCGGTCCGGGTCGGCATTGATGAGCAGCGTTCCTTGCGGAGCCTTCAGTGCCAGCCGAACTCCGTAGCCATCGGCGAAACTGCGGTTTGCCTCGATGGATTCCGCCAGCGCCGCGGTCAGGTCGATCTCGCGATTGTGGAACGGCATGCGCCCCGATTCGATCTTCTCGATGTCGAGTATGTCGTTGATCAGGCGCACGAGGCGGTTGGCATTGTTCTGCGCGATCGAAATCAGCCTCCCGGCGCGCTCACTCAATTCTCCTGCTGCGCCGCCGCTGAGCAGGCCCAGCGATCCGGCGATCGAGGTGAGCGGTGTGCGCAGTTCATGGCTGACTGTCGAGACGAATTCGGACTTCAGCTGCTCGACGCGCTTTCGTTCGGTGATGTCGCGAATGACCGCCACGTAGCGCAGGCCTTCGTTCAGGACCATCGCAGAAAGCGCGATCTCTATGGGGAATTCGGTTCCGTCCTTGCGTTTGCCGGTGAGCTCGCGCGCTGTGCCCTGGTTGTCGCGCGACAGGTGTATTTCGCGCAGTTCGCGGGCGAACGCGCCGATCGCAGGCTGACCGGCGAACAGCATTGCCACGTCGCGGCGGTTCAGTTCGGCCTCGCGGAAGCCAAACAGGCGTGTCGTTGCGGCGTTGGAACTCTCGATCGAACCGCTGGGGTTGAGCGTGATGATACCATCCATGGCGTTTTCCAGCACTGCCTGGCGGCGCAGCGATACGTCCTCGAGCTGGATCAGGGCCTGTTCGCGGGCACGCAGGGTGCGCAGGATGGCAAATCCGGCAACGAGCAGCAGGGCCAGAAGCAGGAACAGCAGGCCGAAAGTCACCCGGCGCAGAGCCGAGATCGCCTGCTGCGAACGCGCGGAGACTTCGGTCAGCCGGTCGTTCTCGCGCTCGAGCAGGCTGGTGATATGGACCCGGATGCTGTCCATCAGCCGCTTGCCGTCCTTGTTGCGGATCAGGGCAACCGCGTCGCGATTGTCTCCTGACTTCTGCAGGGAAATGACTCGCTCGGTGAAATCGCGCTTGTGGTGCGAAAGCTCCGAAATCGCAGCCAGTTCGGTGAGGTCGTCAGGTTGCCCGGCGAAGGCTCGGCGCAGCGCCGGTTCGATGCGGGCGAGTTCGCGGGTACCCTTGTCGAAAGGCTGGAGAAACTCGGGATCGCCGGTCAGGACATAGCCGCGGCCACCGGTCTCGATGTCCTGATGGGCGGAAAACACCGAGAGGATGAGGTTGCGCTTCTCCTGGGTTTCGGCCTCGGCTGCAGCCAGCTTGTCGGTGGTCTGCACCTGTTCCTGCAGCAGCAGCGCGACACCGCCGATCAGCAGAGGCACGATCAGGGCGATGATCTTGGCGATACGCTGGCGCCAGGTCTCGCGCCGTGCGGATACCGAAGCGGCGAGAGATGTCTTCATCTGGCGGCGTTCCTCCGGAAGGCGTGGACGTATTGCGCTCCGATGCGCCGCGGCGCTGGCTGCGGCACCGGCGCGGCAGGTGGGTCAGAATACGCGGCTGACACCGAGCGCCACGTAGGGCTTGACGTTGCGGCCCGCCTGGTCGGTCACGCCGCCCGAGACAAGGCCCTGCCACTGGCCGGTCAGGCGGGTCGATGCGAAGCCGCCGATGCTGCGCCGGGTATAGCTGCGGTCGCCCTGGATGCCGCCCTCGACGCCAAGACGGGTGTCGCTGTCGCCATCGACCAGCGGACCGAAGCGGGCCTGAGCGATATAGGCGCGGTCGTTGATGCCCAGCGATCCGAACCACGTGAGGCGCCAGGCGGTGCCAAGCGCGCCATCGGTCTGAACCGCGGCATCGATCCGCGTGCCGCGCAGGCGGTTGCCCGGATCGTCTGGCTTGAGGCTGGTGTCGGTCAGGCGCGGACCGGCCGAGAAGTTGGCCCATCCCCAGTTGCCCGATGTTTGATAGACGAGCGCGACTTCGGCATTCACGTAAGTGGCATCGATGCGCTGTCCGCCCGCTTCGTAGCGGTATTCGCCGCCGCCGACGCCGGCGCGCAGGGCAAGTCCTTCGCCAAGGCGCGCACCGGGCAGGGCCACGACTGCGCCGGCATAGCCGTTGACGCCGTCACCCGCCGATCCTCCGGCATAGGCAACGCCGGAATCCTGCGCGAGGGCAGGCACGGCACATGCGAGCGCGCCAGCCATGATAAGGCCGGCAGTCAGGAACTTGTTAGTCATGTTCATTCGGCATTGGATCCTGGTCGACGGTGCTCCCGGCATTCGGAAAACACTGGCTCATTCCGCAACCTATCGAGAGTTGTTTGCCAAAAGGTAACCATTTCCGAAGATAATTTCGGAACGCCTTCGCAGTTGTCGGATCCGATGCAGACCTTCCAATCCAGCCCCGTGCGCTATCATCTCGAAGTGCTGGTCGTCGATGACGATGACCTGATGAGCGATGTCCTCACGGTCCATCTCGAGGCGCTGGGCTGCAATGTCGCTTGTGCGGCGAGCGCGGAGGAAGCGCTTGCGCTGCTCGCGCGCAAGCCGGTCGACCTGCTGGTCACCGACTGGCAGATGCCGGGGATGGACGGGATCGAACTGGTCCGCCATGTCCGCGCCGGGCGTAGCGAGGACAGCTATCTTCACGTCGTGATGATGACCGCGCGCAACGATGAAGTCGTGATCCGCCGGGCCATGGAAGCGGGCGTCGACGATTTCTTCTTCAAGCCCTTTGAACAGGTCCAGCTCGAACTGGCGGTCCAAAGCGCGCAGCGCAACCGCCTGCTCCATCGCCGCCTGCAGCGCCGCAACAGCCTGCTGGAAGTGGCCCACCGCCGCACGCGTGAAGCGCTCGACCGGGTGCGCGCCGACCTTGATGCGGCCACGGCCCTGCATGCGCGGCTGCTGCCGGCCGAAGGGCTCGTGGGCGCTTTGAATTTCCGCCACCTCTATCGTCCTGCGGCAATGCTCGGCGGCGACTCGATCGGCGTATCGCCCTTGCGCGAGGGCGGGGCGCTGTTCTTCCTGATCGACGTGCGCGGCCACGGCGTGCCTGCAGCGCTCGACTCGTTCCACCTGCACCATCGCATCAAGCAGCTCCGCCCGAAGTCGCCCGACGATCTCGTGCAGTCGCTCGAATCGATCAACCGCGAGATCCTTGACCGCGGGGACGACAGCTATGCCACGATTGCATGCGGCATCGTCCGGCCCGAGCGCGAGGAGTGCTGGATGGTCTGCGCCGGCCACCCGCGCCCGCTGATCGCAGTAGGAAACGAGGTCCTGACTCCCGAAGTCGAGTACGGCATGGCGGTGGGCTGGTTCGACAATGCATCCTGGAAGCCGACGCGCTTTGCCTTCCCTCCCGGCGCAAGGCTGGTGCTATATTCTGACGGCGTGACCGAATGCAGCAACAGTGCCGGTGAGCAGTTCGGAGTGGAAAGGTTGGTGAGGACGCTCGCAAGCAATGCCGGCAAGCGGATACGGGACTTCGTTGGCGCACTGGAACTGGGCTTGCTGGCCCGGCGGTCGAGCGCCGGCTTCGAGGATGACATTTCGCTCCTCGTGATCGAGAACAAGATTCTGGAGATACAATCGGCATGACGGGCAACACGCAGATCTTGAGAATCCTGATCCAGCATCCGAGGCTCGATGCGGCGGCAGCTCCGGCGTTTCGCGATGAAATGACGGGAACTTTCGCGAACCGTCCCGAACGCGTGCTGATCGATCTCGGCCAGGTCGAATTCATCGACAGCACCGGGCTTGGCGTGCTCGTCTCGCTGATGAAGCAGATGGGGCCGGGCGGCCGGATCGCGGTCGTCGGAGCCAATGCGGCGGTGCGCCGCCTGTTCCAGATCACGCGGCTCGATACGCTGTTCGTGATCTGCGATACCGAAGAACAGGCAGATGCCACTCTCGGCTGACCGGCCCGCCGTCATCGCCATCGCGGCGAACCTCGCGCAGGTTCGCCGTCTTGCAGCTTTTCTCAAGGAATTCTGCGCCCGCGAAGGTGTTGACGATCTGGCGGCGTTCGATGTTGAACTGGCCCTGGTCGAAGCGGCGAACAATGTCGTCGAGCACGGCTACGCCAACAGCGGGCAGGGCGAAATGACGCTCGAAGTCATCGCGGAGGCAGACGTCCTGCGCCTGGTGCTGAGCGATGGCGGGGCGCCGGTGCCGGAAGGATACTTCACCCAATGCCGGGTGGTCGATCCCGAAGCGACCCATGGCCGCGGCTGCAACATCATCCAGGCCTGCGTCGACGAGATCGACTACGTCAGTGCGGACGGCATCAACCGCCTTACGCTGGTTAAGCGACTTCAGTCCTGAGCCCCGCCGGGCGTGGTTGCCGCATCCTGGACCGCAGCGGCATGATCGGGCACCGGCTCGCCCGATTCGCGCTGGAGGTTGCGGTCCTCGATGTGCACGACCAGGGCTCCGGCGACGATCAGCACTATGGCCGTGATGATGTGGCTGCGGCCGCGGCGCAGGTTCTCGCGAATGCTCATGGCAGGTTCTCCGGCGGCGAGCGTTCTTCCTCGGGCTTCCAGAAGGCGGCGCGCACCATGATCGACATGGCGAGGATATTGTTGAGGCCCCACAGCCCGTTGGCGATCAGGCCGCCCAGGCTGTAGCCGCCGCCTACGGCAAACAGGCGGAAAGCACACCAGGCGAAGCTGAGAACGGTTGCTGCCATGATCGCGATCTGCGGCCACACGAGACGCAGGTGCGTGCCCGACTGCCGCTGCTTGGGGGTAACCGGGAAGGAGATCTTCCTGCGCCGGACCACTGCCCACAGGGCGCGTAGCGAGATCGGGAAACTGGCAAGGTAGGACACCTTGCCCTTGAAGCCGGAAAGCCCCCAGGTGCCCATCATGAAGGCCAGTTCGTTAAGGACGAGGAACGGCATCGCGCGCATGAAGAACTCGCCCGTGTAGGCGCTGACGGGCGGGATCGCGGTGGTCATGTAGACGATCGGCGCCAGCAGGAAGACGAGGTTCCACAGCGCCCCGAGGTACGACCAGAAAGTCGTGAGATACATTACGCGCTGCGCCAGCGACATGCCGGGGCGGGTCACCGGGTTGTCGTGGAAGAAGATGTCGAGGCTGCCGCCCGCGTACTTGAAGCGCTGCACCGTCCAGGCGAGCAGGTCCTGCGGCGACAGCATCTTCGATTCCACCTGTGGGTGCAGCACCGTTTTCCAGGTGCGCTCCTTGTCCTGATGGAGGACGATGGTCGAATAGATGTCTTCCGAAACGTGGAACTTGTAGGGCGTCAGTTCCTGCTCCTGCGCGGCCTGCCAGCGGGCGAGCGCGTCTTCCTCGGCATTGCGCGGGCGCAGCAGGCGCGCAATGCGGGATCGCGCATCGGCGGGATCGTGGGCGATGGCATCGGCATAGGCGCGCAGGGCAACGAACATGACCGCCTCGCGACGATGGATCGACCCGGCCCCGCAGCAGAACGCCGCATTCCAGGGATTACGGCGCCGCTGGATGATGTCGTAGAACATCGCGGGATCATTGGCGAAAGGATCTTCGCCGAGGCGGATTTCGCCGAAGACGGTCTCGATCGCCTTGCCCAGCATCCGTCCCGCGGACCCGGCGCGGCGGCCCCATGCATCCTGCAGCCGTTCGCCTTCGGGAATGTCGTAGAACCATTGCGGAGTCTGGACGATGGCAACGTCGGGATCGCGAAAGTAGCCCAGCGTGTGTTCGAGCATCGTCGGGAATGGCCGGGTGTCGGCATCGCAGATCACGATGAAGTCGCCGCTGGTGCGCTCCATGGCATTGCGCAGGTTGCCGGCCTTGTAGCCCGCATTGCTGTCTCGTGTGATGTAGCCGACGCCTTCCTCCTCGCAGACCTGTCGCATTTCGTCGCGCCGGCCGTCGTCGAGTACGTGGATGCGAAAATCGATGGGATGGGGGTAGGTGACCTGCCTCGCATCGCGGATCGAGAGGCGGACGAGTTCGACGTCCTCGTTGTAGGTGGCAATGAACAGGTCGACCGATACCGGGCGCTTCACGGCCTCGCCTTCGCGCACGCACTCGGTGATCGAGGCGGGCGGCTCCCGTCGCGGATAGTCGCGCGTCTTCCACAGGTTGGCGGTGAACAGGAACAGGCCGAAATAGGCGCAGGTCTCTGCAAGCGCCATCGGGATGGCGAACCACAGCGCATCCATGTTGAGCGAACTGGTCCAGCGCCAGGCAATGTAGAACGCGCCGGCGATCAAGGAGCAGACCGCGAGGACCTGCCAGATCAGCTCGACACTGCGTGATCGGGGCAGGGGTGCGGGCGGTCGCCGGTTCTCGAACTTCGAAAAGTAGAAGTCTGCGCTCACGATTGCCCCGTCTGCCTTGGCCGCATCCCGGTTCATGCTCCGGAATGGGTGCAAATATCTAGGGCAAGAGCTTGTAATGTCCACGAGTTTTGGGCCGCGCAAGGATCGGTTGTCGACGAACCGAAGGCGTTAATGATATATCCCGATGCAGTTGAAAGCGGCGCCGTCACTTGTGTTTATCGGTTATATAACTGTGCGAAAGTGTTCGGAATGCTTGCCATGATGCGCGCCGGGGGCGTATTGTCGGGCATCAATCGAAGCCGTGGGGGCAACTCCGAGCTGAGATTTTGACTGACCGCGCTTTCGCTTATCGGCAATGCGGTAATCGATCGACGCCCTTGGCCATGATCCCGGCTGGGAGTTGCAGGCAGAACATTTCCCCTCGGCTGAGAGCGTGGGAGAGATGTGCATGGCAATAGCGCGTCCTGCCGGTTCACTTCATGCCGGCGATGAGATCCACATCCGCAAGATCGGCCTGCATGACCTGATGACGGCCCTTGCCCAGGGATGGGACGATTTCCTCGACAAACGGGGGGATCTCGTTTTCGTCGGGCTGATCTATCCTGCGGCGGTGATGCTTGCGGGCATCTATGCCTATCAGGAGTCGGTGCTGCCCCTGGTCTTCCCGATCGTGGCCGGTGCGGTCCTGCTTGGGCCTGCCGTTGCGAGCGGATTTTATGAACTGGCCCGGCGCCGGGAACTTGGCCTCGATGCCCGCTGGCGGCATTTCCTCGATGTCTTCCACGGCCCTGCGGCCCTGTCGGTCATCAGCCTCGCCGCGGTTGTGGCGCTGCTCTTCGTGGTCTGGCTGATCGCGGCCTGGTATATCTATGCGACGACCTTCGGCGCGGCCTATCCGGATGCGGCCCGCAACGTGGGGACTTTCTTCCAGACCGTGCTGTCGACTTCGGAAGGCTGGCGGATGATCGTCATCGGCAACCTGGTCGGCTTCGGCTTTGCCATCGTCGTTCTTGCCATGAGCTTCATCTCCTTCCCGATGATGGTCGATGATCGCGTCGACTGGGGAACCGCGATGCGCACATCCGTCCGCGTGGCGATGAAAAGCCCCGGCACGACTGCGATCTGGGGTGTGATGGTGGTCGGAATGCTGGTGCTGGGAGCGCTTCCGGCGCTGATCGGCCTGGCGGTGGTGCTGCCAGTACTCGGTTACGCTACCTGGCACCTCTACACACGGGCTGTGGTGCGCTGAGCGCCGCTACTGCGCCGCCGTTTCCCCGGCCGGCTCCTTGGGCCGGGGAAGCGGGGGCGCACTGCCGCCCAGCGTGGCGAGATAGCGAATGACCGCGGCCCGGTCCTCGGGCTTGCGCAGACCGGCAAAGCCCATCTTGTTTCCCGGAATGTCCCGTGCGGGCGAGGCGAGGTAGTCGAACAGCTTTTCGTAGGACCAGTTTCCGGGCTCCGATTTCATGGCATCGGAATAGGCGAAACCGGCATGAGAGCCGATGTCGCGGCCAACCACGCCCCACAGGTTCGGACCGATCCTGTTCGGGCCGCCTTGGGTGAAATCGTGGCAACTGGCGCAGACCTGTGTCTTGGCCTGGCCGACTTGCGGCTCGGCACCGGCTAGCAGGGTGCCCAGGTCCACAGGTGCGGCCTGCGGCTGCGGGGCAGGCGCGGCAATCGGCATCGGCTCGCGGCTGCCCATGCCGTGCATGTAGGCCATCATGCGCGCCCGCTCGCTCGGGTCGTGCATGGCGTTGGGCCAGCCCCGCTGCACCGCGCCCATGTCCATCGGCGCTGCGTTGTTTTCCATCGGATCGTAGCCGAGCTGGCCGCCCGGGTGTTTGCTCATGAGGTGATCGAAGAAGAATCCCAGCCCCCATGCTACGCCGACCGTTGCCGCAATGCACAGTCCCGCCGCCGTCCATCTCGACCGGATCATGGTTCAGCCTCCTCCGCCGAAGAAGATCGCCCGCGTCCAGAACGTGTAGTCGGACTCGAACAGCATGATCCGCACCAGCACCAGCAGCACCAGCGGCGGGACCAGGATCGCGTAGATCAGCGACAGCCGCTCCCACGCCATGTGCATGAAGATCGACACGATCAGCCCGGCCTTGAGCAGCATGAACACGATGATCAGCGTCCAGCGCACGATCCCCTGAACGTGGAAGTAGTCGACAAGGTACGACAGCGTGGACAGGACGAAGAGATAGCCCCAGACCTTGAGGTAAAGCCCCAGCGGATGCTGCTGATGCCCGTCCTCATGCGCGGATGCGCTCGGGGCCTCTTGGGCGGTCGCGGTGTCATGGTCCATGCCGTGCTTCCTTTCGCGTCACCACAGGTAGAAGAAGGCGAAGATGAAGACCCACACGAGGTCGACGAAGTGCCAGTAGAGGCCTGCGATCTCGACGGCGGAATAGTCGCCCTTGCGGTCATAGTGACCGCGCAGGACCAGCGTTGCGACGATCAGCAGCATGATCACGCCGCAGGTCACGTGCAGGCCGTGGAATCCGGTGATCATGAAGAAGCTGGCGCCGAACTGCGGCGCGCCCATCGGGTTGGCCCAGGGCCGCACGCCTTCCTCGACGATCAGCTTGGTCCACTCGAATGCCTGCATGCCCACGAAGGTCGCCCCGAACAGGGCAGTGGCGAACATCAGCGCGGCAGTCTTGCGGCGATCGCCGCGGTATCCGTAGTTCACCGCCAGCGCCATCGTGCCGCTGGAACTGATCAGCACGAAAGTCATGATCGCGATCAGGATCAGCGGTATCGGCTCGCCGCCGATGCTGAGCGCGAAGACCTCGGCGGTATTGGGCCAGGGCAGGCTCGCCGATGCGCGCATCGTCATGTAGGCGGTAAGGAAGCAGGAGAAGATGAAGGTATCGCTGAGCAGGAAGATCCACATCATCGCCTTGCCCCAATGGGTATGGCGAAAGACTTCCTGATCCGCAGACCAGTCCGCGGCGATCGACTGGATGCCCTGCGCGGCGTCGCGCGGTTCCAACTGGCTTGTCGTTACGTGGTCCATGTTCCCATCGTCCCGCTTCTTTTCAGGTCGCAACCAGCAGCGCCGCCAGCAGCAGCCAGACGGCCAGCAGGTAGTGCCAGTAGATCGTGCAGAGCCGGACATTGCGGCAGATCCGCTGCCCGTCGGCGCGGATCGCCATCTGGCCGAGCGTGCGTCCGCCCGCGAAGATACCGCCCGCCAGGTGCAGGCCATGGATCGCCGTCAGCAGATAGAAGAAGGCATTGGCGGGATTGGCCGAGAGGTAATAGCCCGCGGTCTGGTAGTGCCACCAGAGCAGCACCTGCCCGACAAGGAACAGCAGTCCCAGTGCATTGCCCGCCAGCACCATCGTTCGCATGCGGGGCACGTCGTCCCGGCGCGAGGCACGGGCGGCGGCTTCCCAGGCAAGGCTGCTGAGCAGCAGTATCGCGGTGTTGATCCACAGCAGCGGCGGCTCGGGCATCGGGCGCCAGTCGTCGCCCGTTCCGTGATCGACCGCACCGGGGACGCCCATGCGCACCAGGTAGGCCGCCGCGAGCAGCGTGAAAATGACGGTGGCGACGCCGAAATAGACATAGACGCCCACCGTCGCGGCCGCTGGGCGATAGCTGTCCGGCTCGCGGTAACGGTCGATGCCGGGGGTCTCCCAGCTTTTCTCGGCAAGCCGCGAAATCAGGCTCATGGCAGCACCTCCTCGGAAGGCGCATCGGCAGATGGCGGCTCGTTCTGGGCGATGAAGTCGCGCGCGGCGTGGGGGACGCTGTAGTCATAGGCCCAGCGGTAGACGGTGGGAAGGCGTGGCCCCCAGTTGCCATGACCCGGCGGGGTCTCAGGCGTCTGCCATTCGAGGCTGGCCGCGCCCCAGGGGTTGGGATCGGCCTTGGGTCCCCGGAAATAGCTCCAGATCATGTTGTAGAAAAACAGGAACTGCGCGGCGAAGACGACGATCGCTGCTACCGATATCGCCTCGTTGGCGAGGTGCGCGGATTCGGGAATGAAGCTTGTCTCGCCCAGCGCATAGTAGCGCCGCGGTACGCCCAGGATGCCGAGGTAGTGCATCGGCAGGTACACCGCATAGACGCCAAGGAACGTGACCCAGAAATGGATCTGGCCCAGCGTCTCGTTCCACATCCTCCCGGTGATCTTGGGATACCAGTGGTAGATTGCACCGAAGATCACGAGGATCGGCGATACGCCCATGACCATGTGGAAGTGGCCGACGACGAAGAACGTGTCGCTCAAGGGTACGTCGACGCTGACATTGCCGAGGAACAGGCCGGTCAACCCGCCGTGGATGAAGGTGAACAGGAAGGCGATGGCGAACAGCATCGGCACGCGCAGGTGAATGTCCCCGCGCCACAGGGTCAGCAGCCAGTTGTAAACCTTGATCGCGGTCGGGATCGCGATGATCAGGGTCGAGGTCGCGAAGAAGAACCCGAAGTACGGATTCATGCCCGAGACGTACATGTGGTGCGCCCAGACCAAAAAGCTCAGCCCGCCGATGACCACGATGGCCCAGACCATCATGCGGTAGCCGAAGATGTTCTTGCGCGCGTGCACGCTGATGAGGTCGGACACGATGCCGAAGGCGGGCAAGGCGACAATGTAGACTTCGGGGTGGCCGAAGAACCAGAACAGGTGCTGGAACAAGAGCGGACTGCCGCCCTGCGTGCTGCTCTCCTGCCCCATCGTCATCATCGCCGGCATGAAGAAACTGCTTCCCAGCAAATGGTCGAGCAGCATCATGATCGCCGCCACGAACAGCGCGGGAAAGGCCAGCAGGCCCATGATCGAGGCGATGAAGATGCCCCACACGGTCAGCGGCATGCGCATCAGCGTCATGCCGCGGGTACGGGCCTGCAGCACGGTCGTTACGTAGTTGAGGCCGCCCATGGTGAAGGCGATGATGAAGATCGCCAGGCTGCCCAGCATGGTGACGATGCCCCACTGGTTGCCGGGCGTGCCTTCGCTGATCGCCTGCGGGGGATAGAGCGTCCAGCCCGCGCCGGTCGGTCCGCCGGGCACGAAGAAGCCGGAGACGAGCACCAGGACGGAGAGCAGATAGATCCAGTAGCTGAGCATGTTGACGAAGGGGAACACCATGTCCCGCGCGCCGATCATCAGCGGGATCATGTAATTGCCGAAACCGCCCAGCAGCAATGCGGTCAGCAGGTAGACCACCATGATCATCCCGTGCATCGATACGTATTGCAGGTAGTTTTCCGGCTGGATCCACGGGAACAGGCCAGGAAAGCCAAGCTGCAGGCGCATCAGCACCGAGAGGACGAGCGCGACCAGCCCGATGGCGATGGCCGTGATGCCATACTGGATCGCGATGACCTTGTGGTCCTGGCTCCAGACGTATTTGCCGACCCAGGTTTTGGGATGATGCATCGGCCTCAGGTCGTCGGCAATCGTCGTAGCCATCAGCGCACCCCCCAGGTTGCCGGCGTCGAACAGGAATTGGCTTTGCGGAACATTTCCGTGACGGCATCGGGGCTGGACATCGCCAGGAGCTGGTTGAAGCTCTCCTGCTGTCCCAGCCATGCCTCGAAGCTTTCGCGTGGCTCTACCACCACCTTGCCGCGCATTTCATGGTGACCCACGCCGCACAGTTCGGCGCAAAGAATGTCGAAGGTTCCGATGGTCGTTGGCGTCATCCAGAAATAGGTGACGAGGCCGGGGACGAGATCCATCTTGGCCCGGAATTCCGGCACGTAGAAGTCGTGCAGCACGTCCTTGGAGCGCAGCACCAGCTTGACCGACTTGCCCTTGGGCAGGTGCAGTTCGTTGCCCTGCACGAGAATGTCGTCGCGGCCGAAGGGGTCGAGCGGATTGACGCCGAAGGGATTGTCCGGCGTCATGTACTGCACGCCGGCGGTTCCGAGCACGCCGTCAGGCCCGGGGTAGCGGAAGGTCCACTGCCACTGCTGGCCGATCGCCTCGACGACGGCGGCATCCTTGGGCACGTCGACATATTTGCCCCAGGCGACGAGGCCGGGGGCGAGCATCCCGACGATGCCAAGGCCGGTCCAGAAGGTCAGCGTCTTTTCGAGCCGGGGGCTCTCCGGCGCATAATGGGCGCGGCTGCCGGGGCGGTGGCGGAAGCGCACTATCGCAAGCGCCAGGAACAGATTGAGCGACACGAAGGCGATCGCGCAGATCAGCAGGGTGATGTGCAGGGCGGAATCGATCGAGTCCCAGTTGGACGCAAGCGGCGTCTGCCACCACGGACTGAGCAGGTGGAATACGATCGAGCCGAGCACGAGCGCCACTATGGCGATCGCAACGCGCATAGGCCTCTCCCCCTATTACCGGGCGAGCCTTTGCCGTTTCAGTGGCAAGTTTCGACTCGCCGGGTCGGATTTAACCAACCCGAAGAGCTATATAGAAAAATGCACAGATAAGGAAGCTTGGCGCCATACGGTGCCGTTGTCCGGCGTTACTCGCTCTGGCTGGGCAGGGGCTCGGGACGCACTCCGTCCTTGAGAAAGGCGTATTCCTCGGAAGACTCGGCCTTGGCGAGAAGGTCCTGCAGGGCGCGGTATCGTTGCAGGACCGTTTCGCCCAGCGTGGAAAGCCGGGCCCCGCGTTCATGGCTGCCTCCGGCGACCGTTTCCACCAGCGGTTCGGTCCAGCAGCGGTTCATCGCGTCGACCAGCAGCCATGCCCGGCGATAGCTCATGCCCATCGCGCGCGCCGCTGCCGAGATGGAGCCTTCACGCCCGATCGCGTCGAGCAGGTCTGCCTTGCCCGGCCCCATGGCGATTTCGTCTCCGCAATAGAGGCGTGCGTGGAGCTTGAGGCGGGGCGTTTCGGACATGGCGCGATAGTGGCCTCAAATCCGGCGCTTTTCTAGCTTGCGTGCCAGCGTGCGGCGATGCAGCCCGAGGCGGCGGGCGGCCTCGGAAATGTTGAAGTCGCACTCGACCAGGGTCTGGTGGATATATTCCCACTCCAGCGTCTTGATCGAGCTCTTGCGCCCGTCGACCGGGACGTTGGGATCGCCCTGCGCGCTGGAGAAGGCGGCCTCGATGTCGTCGGTATTCGATGGCTTGGCCAGGTAATGCGCCGCGCCCAGCTTGATCGCCTCGACGGCCGTGGCGATGCTGGCATAGCCGGTGAGGACGACGATATGCGTATCGGGCCGCAGGGCGTGGAGCGACTGCACCACCGTGAGCCCGGAATCGTTGCCCAGCTTTAGGTCGACCACGGCATAGTCGAAGTCATCTGCACGGGCGAGTTCGTCGGCCTCTGCCGCCGACGATGCCGAGGCGACGATGTAGCCGCGTCGCTCGAAGGAGCGGCGCAGGGTGCGCCCGAAGGCGGGATCGTCCTCGACGATCAGCAGGGTGGGCTTGTCTTCGCTGCGCTCGCTCGTGGTCATGCCTGGTTGTCCTTGTCATAGGCGAGCGCTGCAAGCGGCAGGATCAGCCGCACGGTTGCGCCGCCCATTTCGCGGTTCTCGACGATGACACGGCCGCCTAGCTTGCGCACCACATTGACCACCAGAAACAGGCCAAGGCCGCCGCCGTCGCGTCCCTTGGTCGAGGAATAGGGCTGGCCGACGCGAGCGAGCATCTCTTTCGAGAAGCCCGGGCCGATATCGCTGACCGCGATGACGATATTGTCGCTTTCGCGCGCAATCTCGAAGATGACAAGGTCGGGCGAGACTTCCTGCGCATTGTCTATTACATTGCCGATGACCTGGCGCAGGCCGGGGTCGGCGACAATCGTCGCATCCTCACCGAAGCGATTCACGAAGCGCAGTTCGCCGTCCATGCGGCTCTGCCATTCCTCGACGATTTCCCCGAACAGGGTGTGAACCGTCGAGATGCTGGGGTTTTCGCCGCGCATTTCGCCGGCCGACATCAGGATCCCGGTGACGATCGTCTTGCAGCGTTCCAGCTCGACGCGCATGTCGGAAAGGTCCTCGCCGAGTTCGCCGTTGGCCTTGATCTCGGGCAGGTGGGCCCAGTCCCCGAGGATCACCGACATGGAGGAGAGGGGTGTGCCCAGTTCGTGCGCCGCGCCCGATGCGAGCAGGCCCATGCGGATGATGTGGTCTTCCTCGGCAGCCTGCTGGCGCAGCGCGGCAAGCGCCTTGTCGCTCTCGCGCCGGTTGCGGTCGAGCCGCACGACGAAGAAGACGAGCAGGACTGCAGCAAGCAGAAAGCAGAACAGGCTGCCGAAGATGTAGAGCCGGAACGGGTTGTCGGAATGCGGCGCGGGCAGTTCGAGCGGCACGTACTGGAAGGTGAGCAGCACCATGCACAGGCAGGTGTTGAGCGCGACCAGCCAGCTCCAGCGCGGCTCGAGGATGACGGCGCCGATCACGATCTGCAGCAGGAACAGGAACGTGAAGGGGTTGGTCGCGCCGCCGCTGTGGTAGAGCTGCCAGCACAGTGCGACGACGTCGATCATCAGCGCCACGAACAGCTCGGCCTGGGAAAAGGCACGGCGGCGACGAATGACGCTTGCCGAGCCGAGGTTCACCAGGATCAGCAGCAGCGGAGCGATCAGCAGCGCGGCGAGCGGCAGGTGAACATGCAGGAACTGCTTGACCGAGACGATGGTGATGAGCTGGCCGATCACCGCGATCCAGCGCAGCTGCATCAGCAGGATGACGCTGCGCCAGGTCTCGCTGCCGGACGTCGGAAAGGCGGCCAGTCTCAGCACGCCTGCCTGCCGCCCTTGCGCGTCCAGACGAAGACCGTCGCGGCAATCGACATGAATGCCATGGCGAACCAGGTCAGGGCATAGCCGAGGTGGTTGTCGGGGAAGTGGATAACGGTGAGGCCCGGCTTCGGGGCCAGGCCGCCCGGTGCCTTGCCTGCGCCGCTCTCGCTCTGCGCATCGATGAAGACCGGCGCCGCCGGGCCAAGCTGGCGCGACCGGGACAGGGCGGCGATGTCACGCGAGTACCAGCGCTCGTCCCCGGGGCGGTTCGACTGCAGCAGGCTGCCGCCCGGTTCGTCCTCGCGCACCAGCCCGATCACCGAGACGCGGCCCTGCGGCACGCCCTTGCGGACTTGCGCCAGCTTGCTCCCTTCGGGAAGGAAGCCGCGGTTGATCCAGACCAGCCTGCCGTCGTCCATGCGCATCGGCGTCATCGTCCAGTACCCGGTTCCCAGTTCGGTGGCCGCCCGCACCAGTGCGGAGGCCCGGCCGATATAGGTGCCGCTTGCGCGCACGCGAAGATATTCGGTGCCGTCGCTGCCTTTCGCTATCAGCTCGGCATTGCCGGGCAGGGCGGCGGGCGCGGCATGGACGCGCGCGTCGACCCGCGCGATCAGCGCGTGCTTCCAGTGCATGCGCTGGATCTGCCACAGGCCAAGTGCGGCAAAACCGACCGTCAGCAAAAGCAGAAGCGCGGCGAACCCGAGGGGCCGCCGCGCTTGCTTGATCTCCGGCCCTGCTGAGCGGGTCCCGGTCAGGGCAACTGCCCCATATCGTGGCTCATCGGCATCATGTTGTGATTGAGGTGGTACATGACCCAGAGCGAACCGGAAAGCGCGATCACGACTATGATGATCGTGAAGATCAGCGCCATGACCGTCCAGCCATTCTCGGCCTTCGTGTTCATGTGCAGGAAGTAGATCATGTGGACCACGATCTGCACGATGGCGAAGGCCATGATGACGAGGGCCGTCGCCTGCTTGTCGGCGATGGCGCCGGTCATCACCAGCCAGAACGGGATCGCGGTCAGGATGACCGAGAGAAAGAACCCGATCAGGTAGTCGCGCATGGAGCCGTGGCTGCCGTGATCTCCGTCATGGTGGCCACCGGCATGGCGATCGTCGGCGTGCGGGTGCGGGTGGATGTGGTGGTCGGCAGCGCTCATCACAGCATTCCCATGAGATAGACGAAAGTGAAGACGCCGATCCAGATGACGTCGAGGAAGTGCCAGAACAGCGAAAGGCACATCAGGCGGCGCTTGTTGGCCGGGATGAGGCCCTTCTTCGCGATCTGGCTGACCAGCGTGAAAAGCCAGACGAGACCGAAGGTGACGTGCAGGCCGTGGGTGCCCACCAGCGAGAAGAACGCGGTGAGGAAGCCCGAACGCATCGGCGTCGCGCCTTCGTGGATGAGGTGCGCGAACTCGTAGAGCTCGATCGAGAGGAACGCGGCGCCGAACACGGCAGTGACGAGCAGCCAGATCTGGGTCTGGCCGACGCGGTTCTTCTCCATCGCGAGCATGGCAAAGCCGTAGGTGATCGAGGAGAACAGCAGCATCGCGGTGTTGAGCGCGACGAGCGGCAGCTCGAACAGGTCCTTGGGGCCCGGGCCTGCGGCGAAGTTACCGCCCAGGACACCGTAGGCCGCGAACAGCATCGCGAAGATGAGGCAGTCGCTCATCAGGTAGAGCCAGAAGCCGAGCATGGTGCTGCCGCCTTCGGGATGGTCGTGCTCGTTCAGGTCGTAGAACGCGGCGGTGATCTCGGCCGGGCTCGCCTTGGGCGAGGATTGCATGGTGGTGGCGTTCATGTCTCAGGCTCCCGCCGCCGCAAGCTGGCGGTCGCGCGCGGCCTCAGTCTCGATGACCGTCTCGACCGGGATGTGGTAGTCGCGCTTGTAGTTGAAGGTATGGGCGATGGCGTAGCCGAGGATGCCGGCGAAGGAGAGCGCCGCCAGCCACCAGATGTACCAGATCATCGCGAAGCCGAAGACCAGCGAGAGACCGGCCAGGATCGCGCCCGCGCCCGTGCCCTTGGGCATGTGGATCGGGCGGAAGCCGCTGGTCGGACGCTCCACGCCGCAGCGCTTCATGTCGTCCCAGGCGTCGATGTCGTGGACGATCGGCGTAAAAGCGAAGTTGTATTCCGGCGGGGGCGAGCTGGTCGACCACTCAAGGGTGCGGCCGTCCCACGGATCGCCGGTCTCGTCCTTCAGTTCCTCGCGCTTCCAGATCGAGACGGCGAACTGGACCAGCATCGCGGCAATGCCGAGCGCGATCAGGAAGGCCCCGAAGGCCGCAACGATGAAGAAGGGCTGGAGCGAGGGATCGTCGAACACGCGCATCCGGCGGGTAACGCCCATCAGGCCCAGGATGTAGAGCGGCATGAAGGCGAACCAGAAGCCGGGGATCCACAGCCAGAAGCTGACCTTGCCCCAGAACTCGTTGAGCTTGAAGCCGAAGGCCTTGGGCCACCAGTAGTTGATCGCCGCGAAGATGCCGAACAGCACGCCGCCGATGATCACGTTGTGGAAGTGGGCGATCAGGAACAGCGAGTTGTGCAGCACGAAGTCGGCAGGCGGCACTGCGAGCAGCACGCCGGTCATGCCGCCGACCACGAAAGTCAGCATGAAGGCGACCGTCCACATCATCGGCAGCTCATAGCGGATGCGTCCGCGGTACATCGTGAACAGCCAGTTGAAGAGCTTCGCGCCCGTCGGGATCGAGATGACCATGGTGGTGATCCCGAAGAACGAGTTGACGCTTGCCCCCGAACCCATCGTGAAGAAGTGGTGCAACCACACGACGTACGACAGGATGGTGATGACCAGCGTGGCGTAGACCATCGAGGAGTAGCCGAAGAGGCGCTTGCCGCAGAAGGTGGAGGTGACTTCCGAGAAGACGCCGAAGAGCGGCAGGATGAGGATGTAGACCTCTGGGTGGCCCCAGATCCAGATCAGGTTCACGTACATCATGGCGTTGCCGCCGAAGTCGTTCGTGAAGAAGTTGAAGCCGAGATAGCGGTCTGCGGTCAGCATCGTCATCACGGCCGTCAGCACCGGGAAGGCGGCAACGATCAGGATGTTGGTGCACAGCGCGGTCCAGGTGAAGATCGGCATGCGCATCATGGTCATGCCCGGCGCGCGCATCTTGACGATGGTCGCGATCAGGTTGACGCCGGATAACAGCGTACCGACACCGGCTATCTGCAGGGCCCAGATGTAGTAGTCGACGCCGACCCACGGGCTGTACGCGAAGTTGGACAGCGGCGGGTAGGCCAGCCAACCGGTCTGCGCGAACTCGCCGACGAACAGGCTCATCATCACGAGAACCGCGCCTGCCGTCGTCATCCAGAAGCTGAAGTTGTTGAGGAAGGGGAAGGATACGTCGCGCGCGCCGATCTGCAGCGGCACGATGTAGTTCATCAGGCCGGTGACGAAGGGCATCGCCACGAAGAAGATCATGATCACGCCGTGGGCGGTGAAGATCTGGTCGTAGTGATGGGCGTTGAGGTAACCCTCATTGCCGTTGAAGGCGATCGACTGCTGGATGCGCATCATCACCGCGTCGGCAAAGCCGCGCAGGAACATGACGAGGCCCAGCACCATGTACATGATGCCGATCTTCTTGTGGTCCACGCTGGTGAACCACTCCTTCCAGAGATAGCCCCAGAGCTTGAAATAGGTCAGCCCGGCAAGCAGCGCCGCGCCGCCGAGGGCGACGACGACGAAAGTCGCCAGGACGATCGGTTCGGTGGGAATGGCATCCCACCACAGGCGGCCCAGCAACAGGCTCCAGTGCGAGTGATCTACGGCTTCCATGTCGTCAGTTCCGGGAAATCAGGAGGGGGCGCGCCGGCGCTTCGTCGTTCTGTTCCAGAGCGACGGACTGCGGGGCGGAAAGGCCGGCGCCGGTCAGCGAGCGCATGCTGGCGGGGGCCTTCACGGTATTGTCTGGGGCCTTGCCGGGCTCCTGCTTGCACAGGGCGCGGACCCAGGCCAGTTCGCGCTTGGTGGCGGCGTCGGGATTGGCGTTCGCCGCTGCCGAAGCCTGGCGGCCGTACTTGTCGTAGGCGAGCATCTCGACGTTGCGGATGCCGGCCTTGCCCAGGCCGCCGCGCGCGTCGATCGCCATCATCTCGCTCATGCACATCTTGCCCGGCTCCACGCACATGTCGAGGATGGCGCCGTAAAGGTCTGCATCGACCGAGGCATAGCGGGCGACCGGGTTCTTTTCGCTCGGCTTCTCAAGCTTCAGGTAAGTCGCGCGGTCGAGCGTGCCGGCGCTGTCCTTGCCTCCGGTCTTCACGCCATCGACCCACTTGGCGAAGTCCGCGTCGGAAACCGAATGCGTGGCAAAGCGCATGTGCGAGAAGCCTGCGCCCGAATAGTTGGCCGAAAAGCCGATGAAGTCGCCGGTCTCGTTCATCACTGCATGCAGGCGCGTTTCCATGCCCGGCATCGCGTAGATCTGGCCGGCCATGGCGGGCACGTAGAACGAGTTCATCACGCTCGATGCGGTGATCTTGAACTGCAGCGGGCGGTTGGTCGGCACGACCAGTTCGTTGACGGTGGCGATGCCCTGCTCGGGGTAGATGAACAGCCACTTCCAGTCGAGCGCGACGACGTCGACCTCGAGCGGCTTGGCATCGTGCGCGACCGCGGTCTGCTTGTCGATGCGGCCGATCGTGCGATAGGGGTCGAGCAGGTGGGTGCCCACCCAGGTCAGCGCGCCCAGGCAGATGATGATGAGCAGCGGCGCCGCCCAGATTACCAGTTCCAGCTGGGTCGAGTGATCCCAGTCCGGCTCGTAGGTCGCTTCCTTGTTCGACGCGCGGTAACGCCACGCGAAGAAGATCGTGAGCGCCATGACCGGAACGATTATCAGCAGCATCAGCACGGTCGAGATGACGACGAGGTCACCTTGCTGTTGCGCGACATCGCCGGCCGGGTCGAGCACGACCGTATTGCAGGCGGAAAGGGCGCCCGTCAGCGCCAGGGCGGCGGCAGTGCGGGCGACGGGGACTCGGGCCAGCGCGGACAGAAGGCGCGGCGAAGGGGGAGACTCGGGAGAGCGCATGGCGCAGCGCCTAGGCCGATGCTGCGAATGCGAACATAGGACATTTTGTCCAATCCCCTTGATGGCGATCAATGACGATAGGGCGCAGATGTGACGTCGGGCGCCGCGTGCGTCCCGCAAGTGATTCGTCCGTGACAGGCGCAGGATTGCAGCACCGGGCACGGACCAGAAACAAAGGCCGCGAGATCCAGATGACCAGCACCCCCCAGACCGGCGAAGGAGTCCGCGAAGCCCTGGGCCTGCCCATCTTCAAGGAACATCACAAGCCCTCGCCGGGCGAGATCGCCATTGGCGTGATCATTGGCCGCACCTCGGAATTCTTCGACTTCTTCGTCTATGCCATCGCTTCGGTGCTGGTGTTCCCGAAGCTGTTCTTCCCGTTCGTCGATGCGCTGACCGGCACGCTCTATTCCTTCGCGATCTTTGCGCTGGCGTTCATCGCACGCCCGGTCGGTTCGCTCGTCTTCATGGCCGTCGACCGGGCTTATGGCCGCGGCACTAAGCTGACGATCGCGCTGTTCATGCTTGGCGGCTCGACCGCATCGATCGCCTTCCTGCCTTCCTATGCCGATGCCGGGACCACCTCGATCTGGCTGCTGGCGCTGCTGCGCCTTGGCCAGGGCTTTGCGCTCGGCGGCACCTGGGACGGTCTCGCCTCGCTGCTCGCGCTCAACGCGCCGGAGAACCGCCGCGGCTGGTACGCGATGATCCCGCAGCTGGGCGCGCCGTTCGGCCTGATCGTGGCAAGCATGCTGTTCGCCTACATGATCGCTTCGCTGCCTGCTGCCGACTTCCTTGACTGGGGCTGGCGCTACCCGTTCTTCGTCGCTTTCGCGATCAACGTCGTCGCGCTCTTCGCGCGTCTGCGCATCGTCGTCACTTCCGAGTTCGAGCACTTGTTCAACAGCCGCGACCTGCAGCCGGTCAGCGTGCTCGGCACTATCCGCAGCGAGTGGCGCACCATCGTGATCGGCGCCTTCGCACCGCTTGCCAGCTTCGCGCTGTTCCACATGGTCTCGGTCTTCCCGCTGTCCTGGGTGTTCCTCTTCACCCGTGAAGCGCCGACGAGCTTTCTGCTGATCGAGGCGATGGCGGCAGCCTTCGGCGTCGTCGCGGTCATCGCCTCCGGCCGCCTGGCCGACAAGTACGGCCGTCGCCGCCTGCTGGGCGCCTGCGCCGTGGGCATCGCCGTGTTCTCCGGCTTCGCGCCGCAGCTGCTCGACGCAGGCACGGCCGGTGAGATCGTGTTCATGGTGATCGGTTTCATCCTGCTGGGCCTGGCCTTCGGGCAGTCCTCGGGCGTGGTCGCCTCGGGCTTCGCAAGCGAGCACCGCTACACCGGATCGGCGCTGACCAGCGACCTTTCCTGGCTCTTCGGTGCCGGCTTCGCGCCGCTGGCCGCGCTGCTGCTCTCGGTCAATTTCGGACTGATCGCCTCGGGTGCCTACCTGCTATCGGGCGCGCTTGGTACGCTTCTGGCGCTCTGGTCGAACTCGGAGCTGGCAAGCCGCAACTGAAGCACCTGCCAGACGGATCTCATGAAGGCCGGGATGCGCCCTGCGTGTCCCGGCCTTTTTTCGTCATTGCGAGAGGCGGGGGTCAATCCCGGTTGGCGTCGTCTCCGGCGAGGCCGCGCAGGATCGGGCAGTCGGGGCGCTCGTCGCCGTGGCACTGTTCGGACAGGTCCCGCAGGGTCGCTCTCATGGCTTCGAGTGCCGCGATCTTCTCGCCCAGCTCTTCGATGTGACGCAGGGCCATGTCCTTCACTTCGCTGCTCGCCCGCTCGCGGTTGTCCCACAGGTCCAGCAGCGCTTCGATTTCGCTGACCGAGAAACCCAGATCCCGGGCATTGGCGATGAAGTGCAGGCGGTGGACGTCCCGTGCGTCGTAGTCGCGATAGCCGCTGTCGCGCCGCAGGGGTGGGGGGATCAGGCCGATCTTCTCGTAATGGCGGATCATGCGCTGCGATACGCCGCTCCTGCGCGAGGCCTCGCCGATGTTCACAGGGAGATCCGGTTGAGGCGCAGCGCATTGCTGATCACGCTGACCGAGGAGAGCGACATCGCCGCTGCGGCGATGATCGGTGAGAGCAGGATGCCGAAAAAGGGATAGAGCAGCCCCGCGGCAATCGGCACTCCTGCGGCATTGTAGACGAAGGCGAAGAACAGGTTCTGGCGAATGTTCGCCATCGTCGCGCGGCTCAGGTGCCGGGCATGGACGATGCCCTTCAGGTCCCCGCGCAAGAGCGTGACCCCGGCGCTTTCGATGGCGACATCGGTGCCCGATCCCATTGCAATGCCCACGTCTGCCGCAGCGAGCGCCGGGGCGTCGTTCACCCCGTCTCCCGCCATGGCGACGATCCGCCCTTCGGCCTTGAGCCTGGCGATGACCTCGCTCTTCTGGTCGGGCAGGACTTCCGCCTCGACCTCCTCGATCCCGAGCTTGCGCGCCACGGCCCTTGCTGTCGTGCGATTGTCTCCGGTGAGCATGACGACGCGAATGCCGTCCTCGCGCAGCGACTTGAGCGCTTCGGGCGTGGTGACCTTCACGGCATCGGCAATCGCGACGATCCCGGCGGCCTTGCCGTCGATGCCGACGAAGATCGCCGTCGCGCCGTCGCCCCGCAGGTTCTCGGCCTCGACCTGTAGCACCCCGGTGGCAATGCCTTGTTCTTCCATGAAGCGGGCGTTTCCAAGTATGACCTTGCGGTTTTCGACGGTACCGAGCGCCCCCTTGCCGGTCGGCGAGTCGAATTCGCGGACGTCGGGAAGGGGGATCGACCGGTCCTCGGCAGCGCGGACGATGGCCGCGGCCAGGGGGTGTTCCGATGCGCGCTCGACTGCGGCGGAGAGCCGCAGCAGCTCGTCTTCGTCGGCGCCTGCGGCAGAGATCACCTTTACGACCGAGGGCCTGCCATCGGTCAGGGTACCGGTCTTGTCGACGACGAGCGTGTCGACTTTCTCGAACTGTTCGAGCGCCTCGGCATTGCGGATCAGTACGCCCATCCCGGCGCCGCGCCCGATGCCGACCATGATCGACATCGGCGTTGCCAATCCCAGCGCGCAGGGGCAGGCGATGATCAGCACCGACACGGCGGCGATCAGAGCATGGGAAAAGCGCGGGTCCGGGCCCCAAATCGCCCAGATCGCGAAGGCTGCCACGGCGACGGCGAGAACGGTGGGCACGAAGAGGCCGGCCACCCGGTCTGCAAGGCCCTGTATCGGCGCGCGCGAGCGCTGCGCTTCCGCAACCATCTGGACGATGCGAGCAAGCATCGTGTCGCGCCCGACCTTCTGCGCGCGCACGATCAGCGCGCCGCTCTGGTTGATGGTGCCGCCGATCACGGTATCGCCCACGGTCTTGGTCACCGGCATCGATTCCCCGGTAATCATCGCCTCGTCGAGCGCCGAACGTCCTTCCTCTACCACCGCGTCGACCGGAACCTTCTCGCCAGGACGCACGCGCAGCCGGTCGCCGGTGGCGATGTCCTCGATTGCGACTTCCGCCTCGCTGCCATCGTCCGCAATCCGGCGCGCGGTCCGCGGCGCCAGTTCGAGCAATGCCTTGATCGCGCCCGAAGTGCGTTCACGCGCGCGAAGCTCGAGGACCTGTCCCAGCAGTACGAGGACGGTTATGACGGCCGCAGCTTCGAAATAGACAGGGACGGTGCCGTCGGCGCTGCGCAACGACGGCGGGAATGCCGAAGGGACGAGCGCGGCGATCATGCTGTAGACCCACGCGACGCCGGTGCCCATCGCGATCAGCGTGAACATGTTGAGGTTGCGCGATTTCACCGAGGCCCAGCCTCGCTCGAAGAAGGGCGCCCCGGCCCAGAGGACGACCGGCGTCGCCAAGATCAGCTGGATCCAGATCGAGGTGCGCATCGGCACGAGGTGGTGGATCGCCGGAAAAAGATGCCCGCCCATCTCCAGCAGGAATACCGGGAGGGCCAGGGCGAGGCCGATCCAGAACCGCCGCGTCATGTCGATCAGTTCGTCGTTAGGGCCGCTGTCGAGCGAGACCGTCTCGGGTTCCAGCGCCATCCCGCAGATCGGGCATGAACCGGGATGGTCCTGACGGACTTCCGGGTGCATCGGGCAGATCCACTGGGCGCCTTCGGGGACGTCCTCTGGCGATGCATCGGACGGGTTCAGGTAGCGATCCGGATCGGCTTCGAACTTCTCGAGGCAACGCGCGCTGCAGAAGTAATGGCTGTGCCCGCCAAGTTCACTGCGATGCTTCGCCGTGGCGGGATCGACAGTCATGCCGCAAACCGGATCGCGCGCCGCTGCGTCTTGCGGCGCTGCGCCGTCGCGATGGTGATGGTGGCATTGCCCAGGCTGCGTCATTGCTCGTCTCCAGAAGTGACGCAGCATGTAATGGACCCTGACACAATGTCAGAGTCAAGCGTCTCGGTCAGGACTGCAGGTCAGGCGCTACTCTGCAGCCACTTCGAGGATAACCTCTTCGGCCGCGACTTGCCGATTCGCGTGCCTCAGCATCTTGATCAGGCCGCAACACATGGCGAGCAGGACCAGCGCGAAGGGCGGCCGGTGAGGATGGCCGCCGTCTCGAGTGCATCGAGGTTCTCTCCGGTCCGCAGGGCACTATGTTCGGCGCAAGTTCGCGGGCAGGCTTGGTCCGCCCGATTCCATCGTCATCGTCGGCCTGCCGCGAGCAGGTGCGCCGCCCGATATCGCGCTACGGCGTCGATGCCTGGAAGCCTTGCGAAGCGTGGCTGCAGCCGCTGCGCGATGCGTTGGCGGCTGCCTGACCTGGGGTGACGATCAGCGTGCCGGCAAGACCGCCGCGCGGCATTCGCCGAACCCGATGGAGACGTAGCCCTCGGCATGAGCCGTCGCGCGCAAGGTGACTTCGTCGCCATCTTCCAGGAAAGTGCGGGTCTCGCCGGAGGGCAGGGAGATCGGCTCTTTGCCGCCGCTCGTCAGCTCCAGCAAGCTGCCGAAGCCGTCGCGGGTCGGTGCGGAGATAGTGCCGGTTCCAAGCAGGTCGCCGGCTTGCAGGTTGCAACCGTTCGATGCGTGGTGGGTGACGATCTGCTGCACGGTCCAGTACATGTTGCTCGCCGGACCTCGGCTCAGGCGGAAGGGTTCCATGCCGCCCTCGCGCATCTTTGCGCTGCTCAGGAAAACCTCCAGAGTTACGGCAAGCGCGCCGTGCGAGCGGTCTTCGTCGTCCGAGAGATAGCCGAGCGGGGCAGGGTCGCCCTCGGGCCGCGACGGCTGGGCCATGCGGAAGGGGGCCATGGCCTCGGGCGTGACGACCCAGGGCGAGATCGTCGAGTGGAAGTTCTTGGCAAGGAAGGGGCCGAGCGGCTGGTATTCCCACGCCTGGAAATCGCGAGCCGACCAGTCGTTCAGCAGGCAGAACCCGGCAATATGGTTCGCGGCTTCTGATATCGGGATCGGTGTACCCAGTTCATTGCCCTGACCGATCCACACGCCCAGTTCCAGTTCATAATCGAGCCGCACGCTCGGTCCGACCACCGGCGCGTCGGCTTCGGGTGGCTTGCGCTGGCCGGTCGGGCGCACGAGCGGCACGCCCGATGCGCGGATCGAGGAGGCGCGGCCATGGTATCCGATGGGCACGTACTTGTAGTTGGGCAGCAGTGGATTGTCCGGCCGGAACTGGCGTCCGACATTGTTGGCGTGATGGATGCCGACGTAGAAATCGGTGTAGTCGCCGATCCGCGCGGGCAGGTGCAGGGTGCAGGCCCCGGCGCGGTGAAGGTGCGGTTCGACGGCACTGCGCTGGTCGTCGTCGACAAGCATCTGGCTCAGGATGGCGCGCAGGGCCTTCCGGTCGCCCTCGGGCAGCGCCATGAACGCATTCAGGCTGTCCGAGCCTGCGGCAGAGGACGCTGCATCGGGCAGCAGTCCCGCCTTGGCGCAGGCAGAAAGGTCGAGGATCATGTCGCCGATCGCTGCGCCGATGCGCGGAGTCTCGCCGGCCGGAGAGAATACGGCGAGCGGAAGGTTCTGGATCGGGAAGTCGCGGTGTCCCTTGGCGCTTTCGACCCAGCTTGTGAGTGCCGGATCGTGCGTCGCGTCGGTCTGCCAGAAGGTCATGTCTCGCTTATCCCAGTTTGCGGGCGAACGACTTGTGCCGCCCATGCCATTCGAACGCGGACCCGGCGCCGTCGTTCCGACAAACCGGGCGGTCCTTTCCTAGCATTGTCTCAGATGGGCTGCGAATTTGCCGTTCAAACTTGCCGTTGCAGGAGTAGTGTTTGAGACGTACGTTCACAATTAAAGGAAAAATTGAGAGATTGTTCCAAAATGGATGCGTTGGACCGAAAGATCGTAGCGGCTTTGCAGAAAGATGGCGCACTCAGCCATCCCGATCTGGCGCAGAAAGTCGGCAGTACGGCACCGTCATGCTGGCGACGGGTCAAGCAGCTTGAGGAGGCTGGCGTCCTGCGCGGCGTGGTCCGGCTCGCCGATCCCAAGCTGCTCGGGCAGACGGTCAAGGTGATCTGCCAGGTTCGCATGCACAGCCACACGAACGAAAACGTCGCCGAGTTCGAAGCGCTGATGCGCGAACATCCGCAGGTCACGGAATGCTATTCGATGTCGGGGGATTGGGACTATCTGCTCCACGTCGTTGCCGAGGACGTGGAGGAATATGAGAAGTTCCTGGCGCACACGCTGCTCAAGCACCCTGCCGTGGGCGCGGCATCGTCCCATTTTGCGCTCCGCACGGTGAAGTACGAAACGGCGCTGCCAATCAAAGGTACCGGCAAGGGATAGGCAACTGGCGGCTTAGCTGTTGATCGGCGAAATTCCGTCCAGGCCAAGGCGGAACAGGAGTACGTCGACAAATGCCTGTATCTCTGCCCTGGTTGGAGGTTTGGGTCTGATGATCGCATCCGAACGGAAGCCGACGACGGCAGTGTGAACCAGTCGCGAAAGATCGCGCGCATCGTCTTCATCGAAGCGGGTAGCGAAGTACTCCTTCATGTGTGCGAGCAGACGCGCTGGGCCGCGCGCATAGAATGCCTCGACGATTTCGGGAAAGCGTCCACCTTCGGTCAGGATCAGGCCGAAGAGGCGACGTGAATTCTCGTCCATGAGCTTTTCGAGCAGCGTGACGCAGCGCTTGCTCAAGTTGGCGGTGCTGAAGCGGTTGTCCTTCAGGGCTTCTTCCATTTCTCGGCCGAAGCAATCGACGCGATGGTCGATGACCGCAATGAAAAGGTCCTCTTTCGATGCGAAGTGAGACCACAGCGTCGTCTTAGATCCGCCAAGCTCATCGGCTACAGCTGACATGCTGGTTGCCGCGTAACCGTGCTCCAGGAAAGAATGCGTGGCGATCGCTACGATCTCCGCGCGCTTTCTCGCCTTGTTGAGTTCCCGTTTGCCAAGTTTCTCTGTCATGTCTGTACTGTCTAGTACACTTTCCAGTTGACACTGACAAGGAGGGGCACAATAAAAAGTGTACGCATGAGTACGACATTATCCTCTCGAGTCGCGGTGGCTTCCATGCTGGCTGTGACCCTTTCGCTTTCCGCCTGCGCTGCGCCCGATCTCGGGCCGCGGCCCCAGATGCGCGCACCCGCGAATCTCGACAGTGGGCGGTCCCTGCAGACTTCGGCGACCGATGCCGCTTGGCCGCGTGAGCAGTGGTGGAAAGCCTACGGCGATCCCCGGCTCGACGCGCTGGTGGATGAGGCGCTGGCCAATTCGCCCAGTGTGGCCATGGCTGAAGCGCGCATTCGTCAGGCGCGCGGTGCTGCGCAGGTCTCAGGCGCGCAAACCCAGCCTCAGCTCGGCGGGCGTGGCTCGGCCGGGCTGACGAAGCAGAGCTACAACAACGGCGTGCCCTCGGGTTTCGTGCCCAAGGGCTGGAACAGCACCGGCACGCTTGCGCTGACCGGCGATTTCGACCTCGACCTGTGGGGGAGGGCGCGCAAGGAACTCGCTGCTGCCACGTCGGAAGAAATGGCCGCGCAGGCGGACGCCCGGCAGGCGGAGCTGATGCTTTCGTCCAATGTCGTGTCGTCCTACTTCGACCTGGGGCGTCTTGTCGCACGGGGCAAGGCGCTCGCTGAAGCGGTCAAGGCGCGCCAGTCGATGGTGGACCTGACCGGCCAGCGCGTGGAGCAGGGCCTCGATAACGAGTCTCCTTTGCGCCAGGCGCAGGCCGCCGCGGCGCAGGCGCGCGTTGCGCTTTCGGCCAACCAGGAAGAGGAACTGCTGCGCCGCCATGCGCTTGCGGCTCTGCTGGGCGCCGGGCCGGACCGCGGGCTTGCGATCACGGCTCCCGCGATCGACAGCCTGCCGGAAACACCCGTTCCTGCTGATGCCGGTATCGCCCTTGCAGGCCGGCGTCCGGACATCGTGGCCGCGCGCTTGCGCGCTGAAGCGGCGGCATCCCGGATCGACGCGGCCAAGGCCGCATACATGCCCGACATTTCGATCAGTGGTTTGATCGGTCTGACTTCGCTCGGTCTGTCGAACCTGATCGACAGCGGGTCGACTTACGGCAACGTAGGGGGCGCGCTGAGCCTGCCGATCTTCCAGGGCGGACGCCTCAAGGGCCAGTTTACGCAGGCGCGCGGCGGTTACGATGCGGCAGTCGCCAACTATAACGACACGGTCGTCGGCGCGCTTCGCGACGTGGCCGATTCGCTGGCAAGCCGCAATGCGGCGGCCGAGCAGGAGAAGGATGCCCTCCAGGCACGAGAGCAGTCCGCGGCAGCCTACGATATCGCGCTCAAGCGGTATCGCGGCGGTCTGTCGAACTATCTCGAAGCCCTGACCACCGAGACTGCGGCCTTGCAGGCGCGCACCTCGGCGATCGATGCCCATTTCCGGACCCTTGCCCTCGAAGTCGCGCTCAAGCGCGCTTTGGGCGGTGGGTTCGACGACAATTCCAGTGAGAAGGCTCCCGACAATGAGTGACGATGTGCAGGACCTGCCTGCGGAAGACGAGAACGGAGCCGGCGAGGCCAGCGTTGTTGATCAGAAGCGGCGCAAGCCGCTGCTGATCGGTCTGGCCGTGGCCGTGCTTGCGGTCGGTGCTCTCTACTTCCTTTATGATGTGTTCATCGGCAGCCGCTCGGTATCGACCGATAATGCCTATGTTGCCGGTGACTCCGCGCAAGTGACCCCGCTGACCAGCGGGCAGGTCGCCGAGGTGCTGGTGACCGACACGCAGCCGGTCAAGAAGGGGCAGCTCCTCTTCCGGCTCGACGATACCGACCAGAAGATCGCACTCGCCCAGGCCGAAGCCGCATTGGCATTTTCGCAGCGGCGTTATGCCCAATCGATCGCCAATAACAGCGCCCTTGGCGCTGCGGCCGATGCCAGTGCGCAGCAGATCGCATCGACCAAGGCTCGCGTCGCCTCGGCGAATGCCTCGCTTGCCAAGGCGCAGGCCGACTACAAGCGCCGCGCAGCACTGGCGGACAGCGGTGCGGTTTCCGCCGAAGAGCTTGCCGCAGCGCGTGAAGCGCTGACTTCGGCGCAGGCGGCGGCAAGCCAGGCCCGGGCCGCGCTCGACGAAGCGCAATCGAACGCGGTCAGTGCGCGCAAGAAGGAGCAGGCCTCTGTGGCCCTCACTTCCGGCACTACGAATGAAACCGCGCCAGAAATCCGCCTGGCCAAGGCGCGTTTGGCCCAGGCTAGGCTCGACCTCCAGCGCACGGTCGTGCGCGCACCGGTGGATGGTGTGATCGCGAAGCGTTCGATCCAGGTCGGCCAGAAAATCGAGACCGGTTCGGTCGCGATGATCGTGGTCCCGGTCAACCGCCTCTACGTCAACGCCAACTTCAAGGAAGACCAGCTCGGCAAGGTCCGCTCGGGTCAGCGGGCGACAGTGACTTCCGACTTCTACGGTAGCGATGTTACCTATCACGGCAAGGTCGTCGGCTTCTCTGGCGGCACCGGCGCGGCATTCTCGCTTATCCCGGCGCAGAACGCGACCGGCAACTGGATCAAGGTTGTGCAGCGCCTGCCGGTGCGCATCGAACTCGATCCCAAGGAACTGCAGGAGCACCCGCTGCGCATCGGTCTGTCGATGGAAGCTGAAATCGATCTCACGGATTCGAAGTAATGGCGGGCGCGGCAACAGCATCTGCCGGAACGAACCCGGGCGAGGCGGCACCTCGCCCCCTGACTGGAATACGGCTGATCGTGGCCGGTTTTGTGCTGGCCATGGCGAACTTCATCGTCGTGCTCGACCTGACGATCGCCAACGTCTCGGTGCCGCACATCGCAGGCGGCCTGGCCGTCTCGGTATCGAGCGGTACCTGGGTGATTACCTCCTACGCGGTCGCCGAGGCGATTTGCGTGCCGTTGACGGGCTGGCTGGCCGGGCGCTTCGGCACCCTGCGGGTCTTCCTTTTCTCACTTGCGGGCTTTGCGGTCTTCTCCGCGCTTTGCGGCCTGTCCAGTACGCTGGGCATGCTGGTGCTGTTCCGCATCGGCCAAGGCTTCTGCGGTGGCCCGCTCATGCCGCTCACCCAGACGCTGCTGCTGCGTATCTTTCCCAAGGAAATGCATTCGCGCGCCATGGCAATGTGGGCGATGACCGTCGTCACCGCGCCGATTGCGGGACCGATCCTCGGCGGCTGGATCAGCGACAACTGGTCGTGGGAATGGATTTTCTTCATCAATGTGCCGCTTGCCGTTCCGATCTTCTTCGGCATCGCGACCCTGCTGCGCGGGGCGGAGACACCAACCAGAAAGCTGCCGATCGACAGGATCGGGCTGGTGCTGCTGGTGATCTGGGTGGGCGCTTTCCAGATGATGCTCGACCTTGGGCGTGAAGAAGACTGGTTCAGTTCCACCAAGATCGTGATCATGGCCTGCGTGGCTGCCGTGTTCTTCGCTGCTTTCGTGATCTGGGAACTGACCGAGAAGCACCCGATCGTGGACCTGAAGGTCTTCAGGCACTCAGGCTTCACGGCGGCAACGATTTCCTTGATGATCGCTTTCGGGACCTATTTTTCGTCGGTCGTGGTCATACCGCAATGGCTTCAGACATCGATGGGCTACACTGCTACCGATGCGGGCTTTGCCATGGCGTTCAGCGGCATCCTTGCCGTGGCCGTGTCGCCCATGGTGCCGCGGCTGATGCAGAAATTCGACCCGCGTCTGCTTGTGTTCATCGGCATTTCCTGGATCGGCTTCTGCTCGATGATGAGATCGTACTGGTCGACGGATTCGACATTCTGGATGATATCGATGCCCCAGCTTCTGCAGGGGGCAGGGGTTTCGCTGTTCATCGTTCCGCTCACCACGATCAGCCTGAGCGCGGTCGAGCTTGAGGAAACTGCGACGGCCTCGGGTATCGCCAACTTCGCGCGAACGCTCGCGGGCGCTGTGGCTACCGCTCTGGTCACGACTTACTGGAACGATGCCTCGCGTATGGACACGGCCGAAATGGTCGGGACACTCAACGGGGTCGAGCAGGTATCCAATACGCTGCAGCATCAGGGCTTCAGCGCCGAGCAGGCAGCGGCCGCGATTTCGCGGATCGTGGGGCTGCAGGGCACGGCGCTGGGCACGACGCACCTGTTCGCCATCGCTGCAGTTGTTCTGGTCATCGCCGCCTCGACGATCTGGATCGCCCCGCGGCCTCCCAAGGACGCCAAACCCCAAGCGGCGCACTGACCCCTAGAGCGTTCGGTTACCCCTCCACCGGACGCCCAAAAAGAAGCGAGCGGGCGACACCTTGGCCGGTGTCGCCCGCTCGCTTTGCTTTCAGGATGAGTGGATCAGCCCTCCGAGCCGCAATTCGCGAGGATGTCGGCCGCAAGATCCTCGAGGCGCAGTTCGCTGTCGACCGCGCCAGCCTCAACCGCCGCTGCCGGCGCCTGCGGGACGGTGGCGGTGTTGCGGTCCTGGGCAAGCGTGCGGCAGCCTGCGGCTTGCAGCAGTTTCAGGCCCTTCGCGCCGTCTTCGCCCATGCCGGTCAGCACCGCGCCGATGGCGGGCATCGAGGCGCGAGCGATCGAGCCGAACAGCAGCGTTGCCGAAGGGCGGAAGCCTTCGACCGGATCGCGCTCGACAAGGCGCAGCCTGGCCGGCGCGCCGGGTTCGACGATCACGTGTTTGCCGGGATCAGAAGCGATGTAGACCGTGCCCGAGTTCAGCTCCGCGCCATCGGCGGCGGCCTTTACCGCGCACGGGAAGTCCTTGTTGGCACGGTCGATGAACATCTGCGCCAGTGCCGGTTCGGTCTGCAGGATGATCACGGTTGGCGGGCAGTTCTTGGGATAATGCGAGAGCACTTCGGTCAGCGCGTCGACGCCGCCCATGGAGGCGCTGAAGGCCGCGATCTTGCCGTTGCTGGCATAGCCGCCGGCTTCCGCTTCGGCCTTGGGGCCGCGGTTGCGCGGCTTGTCGCGCACGTTGGAGTTGGCCGCGGCCAGCACGATCTTGCCCAGCTTGCCCACTGTCTTGGCGAACTGTTCCGGCGTTGCCTTGAGCGGTTTCGGAAAGCATTCGACCGCGCCCAGTTCGAAGGCCTTGAGCGATGTTTCGGTGCCGCTCTGGGTAAGGCTGGACAGCATGACGACGGGCAGTGGGTTGGTGGTCATGATCTCTTCGAGAAACTCGATGCCGCTCATCCCGGGCATCTCGACGTCGAGCGTGACTACGTTCGGCATCAGTTCCGCGATCTGGTCGCGGGCCTCGGCGGCATTGGCGGCCGTGCCGACGACGCGAATGTTCTTTGTCTGCTCAAGAACATCGCAAAACAGGGCGCGCATAGCCGCTGAATCGTCGACTACCAGTACGCGGGCGTCATGCATGAGGGAGAAACCTTCTCGCTGAAAAATGGATATCGATTGGCTGCGCTGGATACCACTAATTGAGCGATCAAATTCCTTAACCAATCTACGGACATCGCCTGAGTTGATAGCAAACGAGGTTTTGGCAAGCCGCCGTGTAGCGTGACCCTTGTCAGTGGTTCGCGGACGATTTCCCGGCTCGATCGGAGGGTCATCCCGTTGCCTTGAGTTAACGATCAGGCTGCCCGGAATTCGGCAGGCCGAGTGCCTGGATGACCGGCTTCTGACCGTTTCCCTAAGGATAACTGCGTAGGACTGGTGACATAGTGACGGAAAGGCTGCGGTCGTATTCAGTGGCAAACTGCTGGGGGCAAAATGAACAGTATTATCTTGCCGGCGCGCTGTGACCGCGCCGCTGCCGAAGCGATATGGCCGGAGCTGGTTGCGGCGATGGGCGGCAGTCCGACCGCGATTGACGGATCGGGTGTGGAGCACGTCGGCCAGGCGGTGCTCCAGCTCCTCGTATCCGCACGCCGCAGCGATGGCGGCGCTACTATCGCGCCGTCCCCGGCACTTCTCGATGCGGCCCAACTGACCGGCCTCACCGCGGAACTCTTCGAAGAGAGCGAACTATGAGCCCTGAGGAAATCCAGCAGATATTCTTTGCCGAATGCGAGGAATCGCTGGCGGCGGCTGAAAGCGGTCTTGCCGCCTGCCAGGCAGGAACGCAGGACGCCGATACGGTCAATGCGGTTTTCCGCGCGGTGCACTCGATCAAGGGCGGCGCCGGTGCTTTCGGTTATGTTGCGCTTCAGGCCTATACCCATACTTTCGAAACGCTGCTCTCCGATGTCCGCGAGGGGCTCGTGGCGATCGAGAGCAAACTCGTCGACCTGCTGCTCAGGGCGCTCGATACGCTTTCGGACCATGTCGAGGCCGCGCGCGAAGGGGGCGATGCGCCGGCCGACGCGGCCCTGATCAGCGAAATGGAAGCGTCGATGGCGGCCAATGCCGGCGGCGCTCCCGAAGCGGCGGTTGAGCCCGCAGCCGAGCCGGAGGTCAGCGAGCCGGATACGACCGGCTCGGATGCGGAAGGCAGCGCCGACTACGAACTCGATCTCGATGCACTGCTCGACGATCTGACGGCAGGCTTCGATCCGGCCCCGGCCAAGGCCGCCGAAGCCGCACCGGAGAAGCGCTGGAAGGTTCATCTTCGTCCGCATTCGGGCGCCATGCGCAATGGCAGCGAACCGCTGCTGATGGTGCGCGAAATCGCCAGCCTTGGCGGTGAATGCGTGCATTGCGACGTCTCGCAGGTGCCGCCGCTCGATGCCTTCGATCCGGCGCTGGGTTACCTGGGCTGGACCTTCTCGATGCCCGAGACGGCCAGCGAGGATTCGGTTCGCGAAATCTTCGACTTCATCGGAGACGACTGCGCGCTCGCACTCGGCGAGGACGCGGACATTCCCGAAGTGAAGATCGTTGCGGCGGCTCCCAAGCCTGCGCCTGCACCGGTTGCGTCCGCACCTGTGAAGGAAGCGAAGGTCGCTGCCCCGCAGCCGGCAGCACCTGTGGCCGCTGCTGCGCAGCCCGAACCGGCTCCGGTTCAGGATGCACCTGCCGATGCGGCCGCAAAGGCTGCCCAGGCCGCGCCGCCGGCTCCCCCGGCAGGTGGCCAGTCGATTCGCATCGACCTGTTCAAGCTCGATCGCCTGATCGACCTCGTGGGCGAACTCGTGATCGCGCAGGCCATGCTTGTCCAGCGTCTCGGCGCCAATGGCATTACCGCGAACGAGGAGCTTTCGCTGCTCGAGACGCTGACCCGCGACATCCAGGAAAGCGCGATGTCGATTCGCGCGCAGCCGATCTCGAGCGTCTTCAGCCGCGTGCCGCGCATCCTGCGCGAACTGGCATCGTCGACCGGCAAGCATGTGAAGCTCGACGTCATCGGCGAGACCACCGAACTCGACAAGACGGTGATCGAGCGCTTGGGCGAACCGCTCACGCACCTCATCCGCAATGCCGTCGATCACGGCATCGAAAGTGCCGAGGACCGCATTGCCGCCGGCAAGGCGCCGGAAGGCACGCTCACGCTTTCGGCCGAGCATCGTTCGGGCCGCATCCTCATCTCGATCGCCGACGACGGCGCCGGCATCAATCGCGAGCGCGTGCTGGCCAAGGCCGTGGAGAAGGGCATCGTCAGCGCCGAAGCGCAGCTGACCGCCGAGGAGATCGACAACCTGATCTTCGCGCCCGGCTTCTCGACCGCGCAGACGGTTTCGAACATCTCCGGTCGCGGTGTCGGCATGGACGTCGTGCGCCAGAACGTGAAGGACCTTGGCGGTCGTATCACAATCGACAGCACGCCGGGCAAGGGCACGACCTTCATCCTGACCCTGCCGCTCACTCTCGCGATTTCGGACGGCATGATCGTCAACGTCGGCGACCAGACACTGGTCGTTCCGCTCGCCAGCGTGGTCGAAAGCCTGCGTCCGGGCGACGGCGAAGTGCAGGGGCTGGGCTCCAACCGCAACATGCTCAACGTGCGGGGCCGCTTCATTCCCATCGTGTCGCTGCGTTCGGCGCTGGGCGCATCGAGCGGCGCGTTGACGCCCGACGAAGGCGTCCTGATCGTCGTCGATACCGAAAGCACCGGTCAGGCGGCGCTGCTTGTCGATGAAATTCAGGACCAGCGCCAGTTCGTCATCAAGAGCCTGGCTACCAACTTCCGCCCGGTAGACGGCGTTGCCGGCGCTACTATCCTTGGCGACGGGCGCGTGGCGCTGATCGTCGATGTCGACGGTCTCGTCTCCAATGCCGCTCCCGGACAGGAGCGCCAGGCTGCATGAGCGCCTCGCCCGCCACGACTGAGCCGATTCCCGGCGTCAGCCCGGACATCTACAGTGCGGCCGATTTCCAGGCCGTATCCGAGATCGTCTATCGGGCCGTCGGCATCGTGCTCCAGCAAGGCAAGGCGATGCTCGTCTATTCGCGCCTCGCTCCGCTCGTGCGCCAGGCCGGGTGCGTCACGTTCTCGCGCTACATCGAGATGATCCGCTCTGATGCCGATGAACTGAACCGCGCCGTGGCCTCGCTGACGACCAACCATACCTTCTTCTACCGCGAAGCACATCATTTCGAACACTTGCGGCGCGAGGCGCGTCCGCGCCTGCTTGCCAAGCTGGGCGATCGGCAGCCGGTTCGGCTGTGGTCGGCCGGTTGCTCCAGCGGGGAAGAGACATGGTCGATGGTCATGACCCTGCTCGGCCCCGAACGGCAGGTCGGCGTCAACCTGATGCGCAGTGACTTGCGCGTTCTGGCCAGCGACGTCGCGCCCCACGCCATCGCGAAGGCAGAAGCGGGGGTCTATGCGGAAAAGGAAGTGCAGCCGGTGCCCGAGGACTTGCGCAAGGCCTGGGCGCGCATCGAGGGCGGCAATGTTTCGATGTCCGATGCGATCCGTTCGATAGTGCGATTTCGCCTGCTCAACCTGCTGGGCGACTGGCCGATGAAGGGGCAGTTCGACGTCATCTTCTGCCGTAACGTCATGATATATTTCGATAATCCTACCAAGGAGCGTCTCGTGCAGCGCTTCGTCGATGCCCTCGTCCCCGGCGGTTTTCTCTACATCGGTCACTCCGAACGCGTGACCGGACCCGCCCAGCGCCAGCTCGACCTTGTCGGGCCCACCATCTACCAGAGGAGCGCTGCATGACGATCCGGGTTCTCATCGTCGATGACTCCGCGACCATGCGTGCCATCCTGATGTCGCGCCTGCGCCAGCAGCCTGACATCGAAGTGGTTGGCGCCGCTTCCGATGCCGCCGAGGGGCGGGCCATGATCAAGAGCCTCGATCCCGACGTGGTGACGCTCGACATCGAGATGCCGGGTATGAACGGCCTCGACTTCCTCGAGAAGATCATGACCTTGCGCCCGACCCCGGTGATCATTGTCTCGGGCGCCACACGCGAAGGCAACGAGGTTACGGCGCGCGCGCTCGCGCTGGGTGCGGTCGATTGCTATTCGAAGTACGATCCCAGCGGGAAACTCGCATTCGAGGACGGCGGCCGGCTGGCCGGGATGATCCGTCAGGCCGCACAAATATCCTATGAAAAGCCGGGCAAGTCTCCTTCGGCCGCGCCAAGTGCCGGCAGCAAGGCGATCCGTCGCGATGCCCGGCTGATCGCGGTGGGCTCCTCCACCGGCGGGGTCGAGGCGTTGCAGGTCCTCCTGCGCGACTTCCCGCAGGATTGCCCGCCCACGGTCATCGTCCAGCATGTCAACCCGCGCTTTGCACCGGCAATTGCGCGTACGCTCGACCAGGTCTGCCCTGCAAAGGTCGGCGTTGCGGTGCATGACATGCCGCTGCGGCCGGGGCACGTCTACCTCGCCGCCGAGGCTGACCATCATCTGCTGGTGAAGGGCGGTGACGTACTCTACGCCAAGCTGCGCAAGGGTGAGCCGATCTCCGGCCACGTCCCCAGCGTCGATGCCCTGTTCCATTCGGTAGCCCAATATGTCGGCGCCGGAGCGGTGGGCATCCTGCTGACAGGAATGGGCCAGGACGGCGCCAAGGGCCTGCTCGCGATGAGCGAGGCGGGCGCGCACACCATCGTCCAGGACGAAAGCACCTGCATCGTCTTCGGCATGCCTCGCGCGGCCATCTCGCTGGGAGCGGCGCGCGTCGTCGCCCCGATAAACCGTATCGCGCACCACGCGCTCAGCATGGCGGCCTGACGGATCATGAACGCGATCATCACGAGCGGGGCCACTGTCCGACTGACCGTTCTGCAGGGGCAGTTCAAGGTCAGTTCCGGGCCGCGCGTCGAACTCAGCACGGTGCTGGGCAGCTGCGTCGCCACCTGCCTTTACGATCCGGAAATCGAACTGGGCGGCATGAACCATTTCCTCCTGCCCGAGCCGCCGTCTGGCCGAAGTCCGGGCGAGGTGGACGTCCATTACGGCGTTTACCTGATGGAAATGCTGATCAACGAAATGCTGTCCTACGGCGCACACAAGAACCGTCTGCGGGCGCATCTCTATGGCGGCGCGAACATTCGCGCCGGCATGCAGCAGATCGGCACTGCCAATGCCGAATTTGCCCGCAGTTTCCTCAGGAGCGAACGCATCGAACTGGTGCGCGAGGACCTGGGCGGTGCCAATGCGCGCCGCGTCGATTTTCGCCCGGCATCCGGAAAGGTCCGCTGCCGTACCGTCGCCTCCTCGGATGCACCCGAGGTCCAGGCACCACCCATGATCCGCCAGGCACCGCGTGGCGAAGTCGAACTGTTCTGAAGAAGTGAGGCATTTGATGTCCAGGACAACCAGAGTTCTAACCGTTGATGACAGTGCCTCGATGCGCGCGCTGCTCAATCACGCCCTGTCCACCAACGGCTTCGAGGTTTCGCAGGCCGACGACGGCGTATCCGCGCTGGAATGGCTGGCGGTAAACGAAGTCGATGTCGTGATTACCGACATAAACATGCCGCGCCTCGACGGCTTTGGCCTGATCGAGCAGGTGCGCGGCGGCACCCGCCACCGGGATCGCCCGATCCTGGTGCTGACCACCGAAAGTTCTGACGAGAAGAAGGCGCGTGCCCGCGCCGCCGGTGCGACCGGCTGGATCGTCAAGCCTTTCGATACCGACAAGCTCGTCGCGGCCGTGCGCCGCGTCGCCCACTGATACGGCCCGGCAGGGTCATCGTTCAAAGCGAGGATGAGTTCATGCAACGCGAACTGATCACTTTCCAAGTTTCCGGCCAGGTATTTGCGCTGGACATCATGCAGATCCGCGAAATCCGCGCCTGGAGCCCGGTCACGCCGATGCCGCGCGTGCCCAGCTACGTCGCGGGCGTCGTCAACTTGCGCGGTACCGTTCTGCCGGTCGTCGACCTGGCCGCTCGCCTCGGCTGGCCCGCCACCGAAGCGACACCGCGCCACGCGATCATCGTGTGCCAGGTCAACGGGCAGGCGCAGGGCCTGATCGTCGAATCGGTCAGCGACATCGTCACATTCGACAGTGAAACGCTGCAGGCACCGCCCTCGACCGGCAACGACAGCGTCGTGCCTTTCCTCGAAGGACTTGCCGCGATCGACGACAACATGGTCATGGTGCTCGATCTCCAGGCACTCAGCTCCGCCGAAGACGGCCTGATGGCGGCCTGAGAGGCACGATGCACCACGAACCCAAGTTCTTGGCCATGGCCGAGGTTCTCAACGAACTCGGCAGCGAAGTGGAGGCGCTCGGTGAAGTCTTCTGCCGGGATGCAGGCTTCGCAGACCGGCACATGCGCGAACTTCAGGCGATCGACCTGATCGCCCAGAAGCAGCGCGTGCTGGCCGCGATCCTGGCGGCAGGGTTCAGCGAACAGGAAATGCGGCGCATCAGTCTCGATGCGCTGCGCTCCCGCTTCTGCGGTTTCCTCGAGGATGAAACCGGCGCAGGTGATGCGGCGGCCGACACTGGCAATACCGGCGAGGCGAGCCTCTGGGATTGAGGCTTGCCCGGTCGCAGGCGGCCGGCGCAATCGTCCGGGTGGGGACTTGCAGGGCATCGGCGCGGGCCCTAGTCCATGGCCATGACCGACGACCGTCGCCACGCGCCTGCTACCGCCCGCAATCGCGATCCGATCCTCGCCATCCTGCGCGAAGCGTTGCCGGGCAGGGGGCTTGTGCTCGAGATCGCCAGCGGGACGGGAGAGCACGCCGTGCACTTCGCCCGGGCATTGCCCGACATTACCTGGCAGCCGAGCGATCCCGATGCCGACGCACGCGCCTCGATTGCCTCGTGGCGCGAGGCGGAAGGCTCGTTCAACCTTCGCGCGCCGCTGGAACTGGATGCCGCCGCCGAGACATGGCCGGTCGAGCGCGTGGATGCGATCGTGTGCATTAACATGATCCATATCAGTCCCTGGGGTTCGACCCTCGGACTGCTGGCGGGGGCAGGGCGCACACTGCCTTGCGGTGCACCGCTCATCCTCTACGGACCGTTCCGCCGCAAAGGGTATCCGCTCGAGCCCAGCAATGCAGAATTCGACCTGAGCCTGAAGGCCCGCGATCCGCGCTGGGGACTGCGCCAACTCGAGGACGTCAGTGGGGTCGCCCGTGGCGAGGGCCTAGCCTTTGAGCGTTTCGTGGAAATGCCGGCCAACAACCTTTGCGTTATTTACCGTCGCAGCTGAAACTGCGGCGCGTCAGGCGCGGCAGGACGATAATTTGGCCGATCGCGCGAACGACGAAGAACAGCGTGAAGGCCAGCCACAGGCCATGGTTGCCCAATGGGTGGAGCAGCCAGATCAGGACGCCGTAGACCGCCATGGCCACGGCCATCGTTCCCAGCATCGCACGCGTCCATCCTGCGCCGACGAACACACCGTCAAGGACGAACGAGGCGACGCCCAGTAGCGGCAGCAGCGCTACCCAGAAGACATAGGTTCCGGTTTCGGCGATTACTGCGCTGTCGGTGTTGAAGCGGGCTGCCAGCCATGGACCGCCCAGCATGTAAGCCAGGCTCAGAAACAATCCGGTCACTCCGCCCCAGATCAGGGCCTTGCGAACGGTGGCGGAGAAACGGCTGCGATCGCGTGCCCCAAGGGCCTCGCCGCAGAGGACCTGCGCTGCATTCTCGAATCCGTCGAGCAACAGGGCGGAGAGCATGAAGAGTTGAAATAGGATGCCGTTGCCGGCCAGCGTGACAGCCCCTTGCTGGGCGCCGCTGCGCGCGAAGATGAGGATTGCCGCGTTGAGCAGCAGGGTGCGAACGAACAGGTCGCGGTTGAGCGCGAAGAGGCGAAGCAGCGCTTCCCGCCGCCATGTTATCCGGCGTGCGAAGGCGCCCCAGGCTTCGCGCGAGGCGGGCTGACGCAGGACGATGGCCAGCAGAAGCACGAACTTGAGTGCTTCCGAACTCAGCGTGGCCGTCGCGACACCGGTCACGCCCCACTCTGCGACGAGTACGAGCAGCAGATCGAGCGCGATGTGGACAGCGTTGGCGGTTATCTCGACGACGAGGACATGCCGGACAAGGCGTTGCCCGATCAGCCAGCCCACCAACACGCAATTGGCCAGCCAGATCGGACCGGCCCAATAGCGGATTTCGATATAGTCGCTGGCGCCTTCGCGCACCTGTCCTGAAGCCTCGAGAAGATCCAGGCCCAGCGGGATCGCCACGTGCATGGTTGCCAGAAGTACGGCACCGATGCCAAGTGAAACGGCGAGTGCGCGCACGAGCGTCTCTGCCTGTTCGCCGCTGTCGCGCCGGCCCGCGCTCTGCGCCGTCAGCGCGACAGTGCTGGTGCGCAGGAAATTGAAGACGTTGAGCAGCGCCATCATGTACTTCGCGCCGAGCTCTACCGCTCCCTGCGCCGGAGCGTCGCCAAGACGCCCGATCGCCCACATGTCGGCCAGTCCGAAGAGCGCTGTTGCGATGTTGGTCAGCATCGCCGGCAGGGCGATGGTCCAGAGCAGACGCGTTGTGTCTGCTTCAGGTGCGACGGAGGGCGCTGCAATTTTCGTCGTCACGCTAGCCCTTCCAAGTCCTTCTGCCCATGCTGGCGTAATCGTGAGCTGAGTCTAGCACCCCCTGCGTGCCGAATCAGACAACGGTGTCATAAGTCTCGAAACAATGTTCGCAAATGCAGGGGATTTCAGGCATCTTATGCTGCAGTTGCACAATAGGCGATTCGTGTTGTGGCGACAGGACAAGAAAAATGCGCCCGAAGGCGCATGATTCTCTTGTGCTTTTTGATAATTGGCGTTTTACTGCAACTGCGAGAAATTGGCGCGCCGGAGAGTGAATAAACTCTCCCCGGCGCGCTCTCTCCCAACGCCGGTAAGGTCGGTGAGGACCTTTCGCGTTCATATTGCAGAAATTTATATGCCGCGCAAAGGTTGAATTACACAAATTGCTGCGCTGCATCTTCGCCGCAGTCCCCGCTCTGCTTTATGACGAAACGGCACACCGTTCCTTTCATTTCCTTCCGATATCGTTCGACCCGGTCCTTGCAACTTGGCTCAAGGTCCTCTGGCGTTAATCAGTTTGCTCGGGATCGGATGACCATTCGCTTTCCCTTGCGCCGCCCAGGTGGAAATCTCCCGGCGGTAGGGACCAGCGAACGAATCGGCGGCGGAGAAGTAAATGGCGGAGAGGATCGGGCCGGAACTCAGCATGCAGTCTTGCAAGGCAGGCGCAATGCGGACGGCTCGCCAACTGCAAGTGCAGGATTGGCGCAGTACGCTGATTATGCAGGCCAGGTCCGGACGCACCCTTTATCGGCTCGGAATGCAACTGTGCGGGCAATGCGGCACGATTTAGGCAAGCGCATGTCGCTTTTTCGCGGATCGGGCCGGACCTGACGCGGCGAGCCTTTCGGATCGCACATCGGGCATCGCACGTGGCCCGGTGCGATCCGCGACAGTATTCAGATGGCAGCGACCCTTTGAAGCAGGCTTTCGATTTCTCTGGGATGGGCAAGATCCGCACCGGCCCGCAGCACGGCAGCCGAACCCGAGGCGAGACCAAGGCGGAATGCTTCGGTTTCGCTCTGTCCGCTCGCCAGGGCGAAGATCATGCCCGCGACGAAGCTGTCTCCGGCACCGACGGCGCTGGCCGCCTCGATGGTAATGGCCGGTAGGGAAACGGGTCCTTCCTTGCGCGCAAGGATCGCGCCTTCATGCCCCATCGTCACTGCGACGAGATGGGCCTTGCGGGCCTCGACGATGCCCATGGCCGCTTCGCCGATGGCGTCTGCGCCCTCAAGCGTGCGCCCGATGTAGGATTGCAATTCCCCAAGGCTGGGCTTGAGCAAGGCGAGGCCGCCTGCCTCGATCCCTGCAGCGAGCGCTCTGCCCGAGCTGTCGAGGACGATCTTTATTCCACGCGGGCGCAGCAACTCCGAGATCCTGGCATAGAAATCGTCCGGCACGCCCGGTGGGAGCGATCCGCTCAAGACCATGTAATCGCACTGCGCTTCGCCCACCTGTTCGAGGCAGGTGCGCCATTCGCTCTCGGCGATCTGCGGGCCCTTGGGCACGAAGCGGTATTCCTTTCCCGTTTCGTGCTCGAACACGGCCGAGGCGATGCGCGTCGGCCCGGCAATCGGAATCCGGGTGCGCACCAGCTGATGCCGGTCGATCAGGCCGTCGAGCGCCGGCCCGGTGGCACCGCCGGACAGGTAATAGCAGCGCGCGTTCCCGCCGAGCCTGACGAAGACCCGGGCCACGTTGATGCCGCCGCCGCCCGGGGCGTACCGTTCGTTGTCGGTGCGCATCTTGTGCGTATGGCGCATCTGGCCGACGTCATAGGATACGTCGATGGTGGGATTCATCGTCAGCGTGGCGATGCTTTTCATCTCGCGGCCTCCTTGCCTTGCCTGACAGACAAACTCGCGCGGCTACCCTTCGGGTTCCATGCGTTCCGTCAAATCGGCAAGGCAATCAAGGGCGCATGCCCCTGCGTCGGCCCGGTGCAGGGAAGCAATCAGGCCGCGTCGCGTTGTTGGGTGACCGCGAGCGCGTAGGCCGGTTCGGCGCGGCCGAAGAGAAATCCCTGTCCCTGCACGCAGCCTTCGCTGCGCAAGTAGTCGCGTTCGATTTCCCGCTCGATGCCTTCAGCGGCAACCGTCAGCCCGAGGCTGCGGCCAAGACCGATCACGGCGCGGATGACTGCCCGCGAATTGGTTTCTTCGTGCAGGCTGAGCACGAAGGACTTGTCGATCTTGATCTTGGTGAACGGATAATTGAGCAGGTAGCTGAGCGACGAATAGCCGGTCCCGAAATCGTCCAGCGAAATGCCGATGCCGAAGGCGCGCAAGTTGCGGATGATGGCGGCCGGGCGCGGGCCTTTTTCCATCAGCACGGCCTCGGTAATCTCCAGTTCTAGCCGTTCGGCGGGCAGGCCGGAAGCCGACAGGGCGTTGATGACCGTGCTGAGCAGGTTGCCGTTGCGGAACTGCAGTGGCGAGACGTTGACCGAGAGCTTGACGTCATGGGGCCAGCGCATCGCCTCGGTACAGGCGGTCTGCAGCACGAAGCGCCCAACCTGATCGATCAGGCCCATTTCCTCGGCCAGCGGAACGAAGATCTCCGGAGAAACGCAGCCGCGCTCGGCGTGGTTCCAGCGGGCCAGCGCTTCGTAGCATTCGATCGCACCGCTTTCGAGATTGACCAGCGGCTGGTAGAAGACCTCCAGTTCGCCGTTGCGCACGGCTTTGCGGAAGTCCTTCTCCAGCTTGTTCTTTTCCTGCGCGGCATGGTCCATCCGCGCTTCGAAGCTGCGGCAGCTCCCGCGTCTGTCTCCCTTGGCCGCGTAGAGCGCCAGGTCGGCAAAGCGCAGTAGCGTTTCAGGATCGCTGCTGTCGTTTGGCGAACTCGCGAAGCCGACAGTGGCGCCGATGTGGATCATGTTGCCCTTCACGTAGAAGGGTTCGGACAGGGCGGTGATGATCGCGCGGCCGACCAGTTCTGTCTGCGTCTGGCTGGAGCGGCGGAAGATTACCGCGAATTCGTCCCCTCCGATTCGGCACAGCAGTGCATCGGGAGGGATCAGTTCGCGCATGCGCATGGCCGCCTCGGTCAGCAGCAGGTCACCAAACTGGTGGCCATAGGTATCGTTTACGGCCTTGAAGTGATCGAGGTCGACGAGCGCGATCGTTACCGTTTCGCCGCGGCGCGCGCGGTGGAGGGCGTCGCGCAAGTGCTCACGGCAGTGGGCGCGGTTGGCAAGTCCGGTCAACTCGTCGTGACGGGCCATGTGCGCCATGCGCTGTTCGATGCGGCGTCGTTCGGTGACGTCGAAGATCGAGACGATCGTGGCTGCATAGCCTTCCATCTGCGAAAGGCGGGTCGAAATGACCGCTTCCACGGCGTCGCCGTCGCGGCGGACCATCTGCCAGCACTCGTTGGTGTCCGGGCATTCGGCGGCCAACATGGCCTCGGCCTCGGAGCGCGTGGCGGGCGGAAACAGGGCGGCTATCGGCATTCCTGCCATTTCGCTGGTTTCATAGCCGAAGAAGGCGCAGGCGGCTTCGTTCGCCGAGCGGATCTCGCCCCGGTTCACGTCGCAAACCAGGGTGGCGATGGGGTTGCGTTCGAAAAGCAGGCGGAAGGTTTCTTCCTTCTGCTTGAGATCGGTGATGTCGACGCGGATGCCGATGGTTCCGCCATCGCCGGTCTTGCGCTCCTCGATCATGATGCAGCGGCCGTTGGAGAGACGCTGTTCGTGACGAATGCCGGGCTTGTGCATCAGCGAAAGGCGATGTGCGAGCCATTCCTCCTCGCGCCCGGCAGCCTCGGGATAGTCCCCGCGCTCGACGCCGATGCGCAAGGTGTCCTCCAGCTTCACGCCAGGCTCGAGCAGATCCGCAGAGCGCGAATAGATCTCGGCGTACTGGCGATTCCACAGGACGTAACGGCCTTCCGCGTCGAGGAAGACGATCCCCTCCGGCAAGACCTCGATCGCTTCACGCAGCCGTCGTTCCGCAAGCGAAGCCGCCTGCAGCGCATGCTCCAGCGAAGACTGTGCCTGCTCATTGGCAGGCGCGCCGCTTTGCACTTGGTAAACCCCCACAGTCCCTTGCACGACCCCAGTGCCGGGAATGCTATCTGGCAGAGGTTAATTTTCTCATCATAACAAGAGGAAGGCAGGATTTCGTCGGCCCGGTCCGCAGTCTTGCAGCGCAATTGTGCCGGACTTGAGGAATTGCCACGTCATTTGTGCGCAAGTCCCTCAAGACAAAAGAAATGGCCCGTCGCGCAAGAGGCGACGGGCCAAGCTTTCCTCCCCAGGAAAACAAAACGGTGATTCGGCCGGCACTTGCGCGCGCCGCACCTTTGCTGCGTCTCAGCGGCGGGCTGCGCTGCTCAGACGGTGATAGAGGTTCGAGTACTTCGAGGAGATCGGATCGTCCTCATGCGCCCGAAGGTAGAACAGGACCGCTTCCTGAAGCAGCTGGAAGTCCTGGGTCGAAAGCACGGCGCGCGAGCGAGCCGGTTCGCAAGTGGTGGTAGTAGTCATCACTGTACTCCTTTCATGTCGCTCGTGGGTGCGGATGGGCCCGCGAACTCGTTGCTTCACTGCCCTGTGCAGCGAACCTGGGTCCCTTGTGACCGGAGAGGAGGCTTCTCCGGCCACAAGGGAGATCGGGGCGTTCGCCTCAGGCGGCGAACTGATTCATCGTGTTGTGCTCGCCGCCGGCCTTGAGGGCCGCCTCACCGGCGAAGTATTCCTTGTGGTCGTCGCCGATGTCCGAGCCGGCCATGTTCTGGTGCTTGACGCAGGCGATGCCCTGGCGGATTTCCTGGCGCTGCACGCCCTTGACGTAACCGAGCATGCCCGCCTCGCCGAAGTATTCCTTGGCCAGGTTGTCGGTCGACAGGGCCGCGGTGTGGTACGTCGGCAGGGTGATCAGGTGGTGGAAGATGCCCGCCTCGCGCGCCGCGTCCTTCTGGAAGGTGCGGATGCGCTCGTCGGCCTCTGCCGCCAGATCGGTGCCGTCGTAGTCGACGCTCATCAGCTTCGCCCGGTCATAGGCCGAGACGTCGCGTCCTGCCGCGCTCCAGGCGTCGAAGACCTGCTGGCGGAAGTTCAGCGTCCAGTTGAAGCTCGGCGAATTGTTGTAGACCAGCTTGGCATTCGGAATGACTTCGCGGATGCGCGAGACCATGCCGCCGATCTGGCCGATGTGGGGCTTCTCGGTCTCGATCCAGAGCAGGTCGGCACCGTTCTGCAGCGACTGGATGCAGTCGAGCACGCAGCGGTCCTCGCCGGTTCCGGGACGGAACTGATAGAGGTTGCTCGCCAGGCGCTTGGGGCGCATCAGCTTGCCGTCGCGGCTGATCAGGACATCGCCGTGGCCGAGCTTTGCGGCATCGACTTCCTCGCAATCGAGGAACGCGTTGTACTGGTCGCCGATATCGCCGGCTTCACGAACGAAGGCGATCTGCTTGGTCAGTCCGGCGCCGAGCGAGTCGGTGCGGGCAACGATGACGCCGTCGTCAACGCCCAGTTCCATGAAGGCGTAGCGAACCGCGCGGATCTTCGCGATGAAGTCCTCGTGCGGAACCGTGACCTTACCGTCCTGGTGGCCGCACTGCTTTTCGTCCGAGACCTGGTTTTCGATCTGGATGCAGCAGGCGCCCGCCTCGATGAACTTCTTGGCGAGGAGGTACGTGGCCTCAGCATTGCCGAAGCCGGCATCGATGTCGGCGATGATCGGAACGACGTGCGTTTCGTAGTTGTCGATCGCGGCCTCAAGGCGCCTGGCTTCCATTTCGTCGCCGGCGTCGCGGGCCTTGTCGAGTTCGCGGAACATCATGCCCAGTTCGCGTGCGTCGGCCTGCTTGAGGAAGGTGTAGAGTTCCTCGATGAGGGCCGGGACGGAAGTCTTCTCGTGCATCGACTGGTCGGGCAGCGGGCCGAACTCGCTGCGCAGGGCGGCAACCATCCAGCCCGAGAGATAGAGGTAGCGGCGCTTGGTCGAGCCGAAGTGCTTCTTGATGGAAATCATCTTCTGCTGACCGATGAAACCGTGCCAGCAGCCCAGCGACTGGGTGTAGTTCGCGGGATCTGCGTCATAGGCGGCCATGTCCTCGCGCATGATGCGCGCGGTGTAGCGGGCGATGTCGAGGCCGGTGTTGAAGCGGTTCTGCAGGCGCATGCGCGCAACCGATTCGGGCTCGATCCCGGTCCAGTTGGGTTCGGTGCCGATGGTGCGGCCCGCCTCGATGATCTTCTGCTGGTAGGTCATGATTCGCTTTTCCCGTAAGCACTGGTGTTGCCGTTCGATGGGTCTGAGCTAGGCAGGAATTGCGCCGCGGGAAATGGCCCGCGAAGTGTCGTTGTCAAACTTTACAGATTTTCATTGTAAAGTTGTGCAGGTCTGACAATACTTTCGGATATGGCTGAAAACCGTCCCTTATACCTTGGGCCAAGGCTGCGCCGCCTGCGCCGCGAGCTGGGTTTGACACAGCAGGCGATGGCCGACGATCTGGAGATCTCGCCCAGCTATGTCGCGCTGCTCGAGCGCAACCAGCGACCGGTCACGGCGGACATGCTGCTGCGCCTGGCTCGTACATATCGGCTGGAGATCGGCGATCTCGCAAGCGAGGACGGTGCCGACTATGCCCGGCGGCTGGGCGATGTGCTGCGCGATCCGGTGTTCGACGACATAGACTTGCCGTCGCTCGAGGTGTCGGACCTGGCGATGAGCTTTCCGGGCGTGGCCGAAGCCCTTCTGCGGCTTCACAGCGCCTACACGCGCGAGCAGCAGGCCCTGGCCGAACAGCGCGATGCAGGGCCGGGCCGGCAGGACAGCGATCCGGTGCGCGAGGCGCAGCGCTTCTTCGCCCATTCGCGCAACTACTATCATGGGCTCGACACCCAGGCCGAAGAGCTTGCCGCGGAGATCGACAAGGCAGGCGGGATGGAAAAGTGGCTCGGCACCAAGGGTGTACGCGTGCGTTTCATGCCATCCGACGTGCTGATGGATGCGATGCGCCGCTTCGACCGCCACAACCAGCAATTGCTGATCGACGATTCGCTCGACGCGGCGAGCCGGACCTTCCAGCTGGCCACCCACATCGCACATACGGCCATGCGCAGCACGATCATGCAGCTCGTGCGAGAGCAGGAATTCGCCAGCAACACGACCGCGACGCTCGTGCGCCGGGCGCTGGCGGGATATGGCGCGGCGGCGATGGTCATGCCCTACCGCAAGTTCGCGCGGGCGGTGGAAGCACGCAAGTACGACATTGCGGCGCTCGGCGGCCTGTTTGGCGCCAGCTTCGAGCAGGTGGCGCACCGCCTCACCACCATGCACCGGCCCGGAGAGGAACGGGTGCCGTTCTTCTTCATTCGCGTCGATGAAGCGGGCAATGTCTCCAAGCGGCTCGATGGAGCGGGCTTTCCCTTCGCAGCGCACGGGGGCGGGTGCCCCTTGTGGAACGTGCACCAGGTTTTCCGGCGTCCGGGCGAGATCCAGACCCAGTGGCTGGAGCTACCCGACGGCCAGCGCTTCTTCTCGATCGCGCGCACGGTCACATCGGGAAGGGGGCGCTACGGCCGTCCGCAGGTCATGCGCGCGGTTGCGCTGGCGTGCGCTGCGGAAGAGGCTGGACGGCTCGTCTATGCTGCCGGCGTCGAACCGAATGAGGCGCCCGGCACGCCCATCGGCGTGACCTGCCGCCTGTGCCACCGCGCCGAATGCGTGGCGCGGGCGGTTCCGCCCATTGGCAGGGACATCCTGGCCGACGATTACCGCCGCGCGGCGCAGCCCTATTCCTTCGCCGAAAGCTGAGGCTACAAGGGCGAGGATGAGCAAGGCCGATCTCAAGCCGGAGCGCAAGACGCGGCTGGGCGTTGTCGCCATCGTCGCCCTCCTGCACCTCGTGGTGATTGCCGCGCTCGTTCGCGCCTTCACGCCGCAGTTCGCGGCCAGCGTCCTGGACGGCGTGACCCAAGCATTCACGGTGACGGTCAAGCCGGCGCCGGCGCCTGAGCCGACCGAGACGCCGCCTCCCGAACCTGTTCCGCCCGAAGAGGAAGGCGCTGCTGCGCCGCCGGGCAAGAAAGCCAGGCCGCGCGAAACGGCGGCCCCCAAGGCCCCCATTGCGATCAAGCCGACACAGGCGCCGCCCGTGGCGGGCAAAGGCGACGAAAACGCCTCGGGCGCCCGCGACGAAGGCGAGGGCACGGGCGCGTCGGGCGAAGGGCACGGGACCGGCTCGGGTAACGGCGGGTCGGGTCAGGGGGGCGGCGCCGTCACCCCGCCGGTCAAGATCAGGGGCGATATCAACTCAGCCAAAGATTACCCGCGCGGCAGCCGCGATCTGCGCATCGGCAGCGAAGTCATCGTTGCCCTGACGGTCGGCACCGACGGCCGGGTGAAGGGCTGCCGTGTGGTCAAGCAGAGCCCGGACCCGAGCGCAGGCCAGATTACCTGCCGCCTAGCGGCCGAGCGCTTTCGCTTTCGCCCGGCACAGGATGCCTCCGGGCGTCCGGTCGAGTCCGTCTATGGCTGGAGGCAGCGTTGGTTTTATCGCGACTCTGGTGTAACCCCGCGGGAATTCGGGCGTGCCTCCTGAATTTCCACGTTCTTTTCCACAAAAATGGCCTAGGTTCAATTTCATGTCCGTAGGAGTTATCTCGATCCTCGAAGGCGGTTTGCGCGTGTGCGGAGGCAGCTTTGCTACCCCGAACCGTGGAGCGCAGGCATGAGCGGGACTTTGCCGATCCGTCAGGTGGAAAAGCCCTGGGGTCGGGACGAACTTCCCGCACCGTTCATTGCGCCGGACGGCCAGCGCATCGGCGAAATCTGGTTCGAGCCGCCCGCCGAATTGCCCGCACTTCTGGTCAAGTACATCTTCACCAGTGAGAAGCTCTCCGTGCAGGTCCACCCGAACGATGCGCAGACTCTCGCGAAAGGGATCGGTCGGCAGGGCAAGGAAGAGTGCTGGCTGATCCTGGCCACGGAGCCGGGTGCGACCCTTGGCATCGGCTTTCATGAAGACCTGAGCGAGGACGAACTGCGCACGGCCGCGCTGGACGGCTCTATCGAGGACCTGATGGTCTGGCATGAGGTTGCGCCGGGCGATTTCTTCTACATTCCCGCGAATACGGTTCACGCCATCGGCGCGGGGGTCAGCTTGATCGAGGTGCAGCAGAACAGCGACATTACCTATCGCCTGTTCGATTACGGCCGGCCGCGCGAACTTCACCTGGAAGAGGGCATGGCCGTTGCGCGCGGCGAACCCTATGCGATGAAGTGGAGCCGCAAGGTCGCTCCCGACAGGTCGCAGGTGCTTGTCGACGGGCCGCTGTTCCTGCTCGATCAGGTCGCAGGCCGGCCCGATGACGCCATGGCGGATCGCTATCCCGGCGCCTTGCTGGTCATCCCGCGTGAAGGCACGGTCACGGTTTCGGGCCAGCCCGTATCGCCGGGCGAATGCGCGCTTGCGCCCACTTTCGATGCTATCGGATTTGCACAGGATAGCGTCTGTCTTCTTGCACGCGGCTGTGCAGACTGACGTCTCGATGCAATAAGTACGGGCATGATCGTCCAAACCATCCAGTTGGCATTGACGCCGGTCTTCGTCCTCGTTGCCATCGGCAATATCCTCAACATCCTCTCGACCCGGCTCGGCCGGGTCGTCGACCGGGCGCGCATCCTGCAGACGATGCACGAGAACACCGAGGGCACCGAGCACGACTTGGTGGTCCGGGAAATCCGCATCATCGACAAGCGCATCACGATCATCACCCAGGCCATCCGCATCATGGTGCTCTCGGGCCTTGCCATCGGTTCGACGGTCGCCGTCCTGTTTCTCGAAGGACTTGCGAGCTTCGACCTGCATGTCCTTGCCGCAGCAACCTTTCTGGTCTCGGTGGTGCTTCTGCTCTACGCGCTGATCCTGTTCCTGCGTGAGACGCAGGTTGCAGCCGAGGCGCTGCGCATCCCGCGCGATTACCTGGAACTCGACCGCGAGATCTGAGCCTGCATTTCCGGTCAGCGGGGGCAGGGCCTTTTCCACGATCCGAAAGCCTGCGATGCGCGGGGGCCTTTCCCTGAGGGGCCACCCGCTGTAACGCGGCTGTCACAGGCTTGGCGGCATAGGCAGGGCGAAAATGTGCGGTATTACCGGCTGGTACAGGCGCGGCGGCAGGCCGGTGCCGCGCGATGCGATCGTGCGGGCCTGCAATACGATCGTCCATCGCGGCCCTGACGACTGGGGCATCCACCTCGATGGCGACATCGGCCTCGGACACCGCCGCCTTTCCATCGTCGATCTCGAAGGCGGGCATCAGCCGATCTATTCGTCAGACGGGCGCTGGGCCATCGTCTTCAACGGCGAGGTCTACAACTTCCCGGAGTTGCGCGACGAGCTGGAGGCCTGGGGCTGGACCTTCTCGACGCATAGCGACACCGAGACGGTGCTGGCCGCCTATGTGCGTTGGGGCGACGATGTCTGGCCGATGCTGGAAGGCATGTACGGTCTGGCCATCTGGGACGCCAGGGAACGCCGCCTCGTCCTTGCCCGCGATCCTCTGGGTATCAAGCCGGTCTACTACACCCTGCAACAGGGGGGCATTGCCTTTGGTTCGGAGATCCGCACGCTGCGGGCGATGACCTCCCCTGACGGCGGCTCGCTCGATTTCTCGATCGATGAGCGCGGCGTCCATGACTTCTTCATGTTCGGGCACGTCCAGAAGCCGCGCTCGATCTGGCGCGAGGTCAAGACGCTGCCGCCCGGCCATGTCCTGCACATCGCTCCGGAGGGCGATCCCGAGCTTCGCCAGTTCTGGCGCCCGCAGTTCAGCGAGCGCGCGGGGCTTTCCGACGCGGAGTGGATCGAGGAAACGCAGCGCTGGGTTTCCGAGACCACGAAGCGGCACATGCTAGCCGACGTCACGGTCGGGGCATTTCTGTCCGGAGGGGTCGATTCCAGCGCAATCGTCGCGGCGATGGCCCGCCATGCGACGGCGCCGGTCAAGGCCTTCACCATGGGCTTTCCCGGCACCTCGATCGACGAGACCGAGGCGGCAGGACGCATCGCCAGGCACCTGGGCTGCGAGCACATCACCTTGCCGCTCGAACCGCAGGATGCCGGCGTCATGCTGCCGGAAGTGCAGCGCAGCCATGACGAACCCTGCGCGGCGACGGCGGCGGTTCCGGTCTGGCACCTTTCGAAACTGGCGGCCGAACATGTGAAGGTCGTGCTGTGCGGGGAAGGATCGGATGAGATCTTCGCTGGTTACAAGCGTCAGCGCACTGCCCTTGCCGCCGCGCGCACGGCACCTTTCCTGCGCATGCTCGAGCCGGTCCTGGCGGCGGTGGACCATGTGCCTGGCATGGGAGGCAAGCGGCTCAACTACCTGCGGCAGAACGCGCGCCGGTTCCGGCAGTCAGCCATGCTGGAAAGCAACTACCAGCGCTTCTTCCAGGGCACGCAGATTTCTACCCCGTGGGTGCGCGAGGACCTTTACGAAGAGGGATTTCACGCGCGGCAGGAAAGCGATCATCCCTTTGCCGACCTTGATCGAGAGTATTTCGGCTGGCCCGGCGCGCGCGATCTCGATCCTCTGGCGCAGTTCATGCTGGCGGACCTGACCGTCCACATGCCGTCCTCGCTGCTCAACCGCACGGATCGCGGATCGATGGCCCATTCGCTCGAGGCGCGCGTGCCGTTCCTCAGCCACAAGCTGGTCGACTGGGCGCTGACGATGCCGCGCCACATGAAGCTGCGCGGTAAGGTCGGCAAGTATGCCCTTAGAAAAGCAGCGGAACCCTGGCTGTTCCCGGGTGCGCTCGATGAACGCAAGCTGGGTTTCCAACTGCCCTTCGCCGAGTGGTTCAGCGGCGGCTTCGCCAGGTTCGCGCAGGAGGCCTGGATCTCGAGCGGGGCCTCGCGCAGCGGCTACTTGCGGCAGGACGCGGTCGAGAAGCTGTTTGCCGAGCATGCCGCGGGCCTCGCCAATCACGGTCGCATCCTCTACGCGATCGCCATGTTCTCCTGCTGGTGGGACCAGACTTTCGATGCTCGTTGACCTTGCCAAGAACCCCGAAGCTGCCGACCGCCAGTTCGACGTCTGCGTGATCGGCGCCGGCGCCGCCGGCGTGACCATCGCGCGCGAACTGATGCGGGCGGGTCATCAGGTGTGCCTGGCCGAAAGCGGCGGCATGGACTTCGAGGAGAAGACGCAGGCCCTCTACAAGGGCGAGAACATCGGCCACGAGTACTACGACCTGGAAGAATCGCGCCTGCGTTTCTTCGGCGGGACGGTATCGATCTGGGGCGGCCGATGCGCGTTGCTCGACGAAATCGACTTTGCCAAGCGTGCGTGGGTTCCGCACTCGGGCTGGCCGATCAGCCGCGATGACGTCATGCCGTATTACCGCCAGGCGCAGGACATCTTCGAGATCGGACCGTTCGAATGGGACGACGCGTACCGGCTCTGCGGCATTCCCGATCAGGGTTTCAGCCCCGAGAAGCTGGCGACTGACCTGTGGCGCTTCGACGAGGCGACCGAACGCTTTGCACAGGGCCGCGCAAGGGACCTGATCGACGCGCCGAACCTGACGATCCTGCTCCACGCCAATGTCGTGAACCTGCAGGCCAGCGCGAACGGGGCCGAGATCGAGCATGTCGAAGTGCGCACATTGGGCGGGCAGTCGGCCAGGCTCAAGGCGAAGCACTATGTGCTGGCCTGCGGTGCGATCGAGAACGTGCGGCTCATGCTGGCCTCGGACGACGTCTGCGCCGGCGGCATCGGCAATGGCCGCGACCAGCTCGGCCGCTTCTTCATGGAGCATCCGACGGGGCGCATCGGGAAGGTCGAGACCGACAGGCCCTTCGATCTCTGGGCCGCCTACCAGAAGCGCTTCATGAAGTCCGGACCGCCGCTGGCCCCGGTACTGCGTCTGGCCGACGGCCTGCAGGAAGCCGAAGGTGCGATGAACTCGATCGTCACCTTCAAGTTGCAGCGCCCGCCGGAAAAGGGCGTGGCGCTGGGCAACAAGCTCTACGGCACGATCAAGCACTCGCTCAAGCCGGACCGAACCGGGCGCAAGCTCGATCATATCTACAGGGGGCTGCGGGCATGGTTCCACCGCGTCGTGCGCGAACGGGTGGAGGCGGCCATGGCCAATACCGGCATGACCGGTCTCTACATGATCGTTCGCGGCGAGCAGGCGCCCAATCCGGACAGCCGCATCGTCCTGTCGCAGACCCGCAATGCCCTGGGGGAACGGCAGGCCGACCTCAACTGGCAGCTCGATCCGCTCGACAAGCACACGGCGCGCGTGTTCGCCCGTGTCTTCGGTGAGGAGCTTGAGCGCATGGGCCGGGGCTCGGTGACGCCGAGCGAGTGGATCAGCGAGGCAGGCAATGACTGGCCGGTCGATCCCACCGTCGGCAACCACCCCATCGCCGGCTATCATCACATGGGCGGCACGCGCATGAGCGACGATCCGGCGAGCGGCGTCGTCGATGCCCACTGCAAGGTTCACGGCGTGGCGAACCTGCACCTTGCGGGCAGCTCGGTCTTCGCAACGGCGGGCTGGGCCAATCCGACCTTCACCCTGGTGGCGCTGGCGCTCAGGCTGGCGGAGCGGCTCGACGGACAGCTACGGGCAAGGTGACTGCTTGCCGTCCCCGGGCTGACCGTGGATTATCAGATTGTTGGTTGAGCCCTCCGGAACAGGCGTAATGGCCCTGAAACGGAAACAGCCCGGAGCGGCTTGACGCGGCGCCGGGCTGCTGGATCCTGGATGGCCTGTCGGCGCGGCGGATCAGGCCGCAAGCCTGAACGGCTCGATCTCGCCCGACAGGTAAAGCTTCTTGGCCTTGGCACGGCTGAGCTTGCCCGAGCTGGTACGCGGCAGGCTCTTGGGCGGAACCAGTTCCACCACGCAGTTCATGCCGGTGATAGAGCGAACCTTGTCGCGGATCATCTCGTGCAGCTCAAGCCGCTTGACCGGATCGGACACGCGGCAGTGGACCAGCACGGCCGGGGCTTCCTCGCCGTTCTCCATCTCGACAGAGAAGGCGGCGATGTCGCCGTGGTTGAAGCCGGGCAACTGTTCGACGGCCCACTCGATGTCCTGCGGCCAGTGGTTCTTGCCGTTGATGATGATCATGTCCTTGGCGCGGCCGACGATGAAGAGGTAGCCCTCGGTCATGTAGCCCATGTCGCCGGTGTCCAGCCATCCGTCGACGAGGCAGGCCTCGGTCGCTTCCGGATCGCGGAAGTAGGAATGCATCACGCTGGTACCGCGGCACCAGACCTTGCCGATCTTGTGATCGCCCAGGGTCTGGCCGTTTTCGCCGCGGATCACGACTTCCATGTCGAGCACGGGCTTGCCGCAATTGACGATGGCGCGGTAGCGGGCCGGGCGGCTGAGGTCGCGCGGGGAGCCCGAAAGGCGTTCTTCCTCGACCAGCTCGACGCGGATGCCTTCGCCCGGGGGCATGATGGTGACGGCCAGCGTCGCCTCGGCAAGGCCATAGCTGGGCAGGAACGCGGAAGCCTTGAAGCCTGCATCGGCGAAGGCGTTGACGAAGTTCTGCATGACGTCGGGACGGATCATGTCCGCGCCGTTGCCGGCAAGGCGCCAGCGCGACAGGTCGAAGCGGTCCGACACCGGGCTCTGGCTGGAAATGCGGCGCGCGCAGATGTCGTAGCCGAACGTCGGCGAGTACGAGATCGAGGTGCCCCGGTTGCGGGTGATGAGGTCCAGCCATGCCAGCGGGCGGCGGGCGAAGTCCTCGGTCTTGAGGTAATCGCCCGAGACCTGATTCGCGATCAGCGAGAGGAAGCAGCCGACGAGGCCCATGTCATGGTACCAGGGCAGCCAGGAAATGCAGCGGTCGGTCTCGGTAAGCTGCATGCCGTGACTGTGCGCGGCGAGGTTCGACATCAGCGAACGGTGGGTGACGGCAACGCCGTGCGGGAAACGGGTCGAGCCGCTGGAGTACTGCAGGTAGCAGATATCGTCAGGCAGTGCCCTTGGCAGTTCGACTTCGGGCGCGTCCTTCGCCGCGAATTCGGACCACGTTGCATGGCCGCAGCCCTGCCGCTCTGCCGCGGCAGAGGTCAGGTGCGCGATTTCGTCCGGACCGATCAGCATGGCCGGGTCCGAACTGGAAAGCTGGACGGCAAGTTGCTCGATGTAGTTGTCCTTGCCGCCGAAGCTGGTGGGCAGGGGCAGCGGCACCGGCCACGCACCGGCATAGACGGTGGCGCAGAACAGGGCCGCGAAATCGGTGCCGGTCTCGGCAATCAGGGCAATGCGGTCACCCGGCTTCACGCCGCGCGCCACCAGCGCATAGGCCACTGCCCGTGCATCTTCGCGCAGTTCGCTGAAGGGATAGACGCGCGTCAGCGTGCCGCGCGGATCGTGGAAATTGAAGCCGCGCGAACCTTGCGCGGCATAATCCAATGCATCACAAAAGGTGTCGAAGTCGGCAAATCGACGGGGGAGCGCGTCCTCATTGGGAGTGCGGACAAGGTCCTTAGCCGCATTCGGCACCACGGAGATGGTGTCGCTCATATCTTCATAACCCGTTGTTGTTATACCGTTTTCCTTGCGGAACTGGGAGCTTCTAGCCGGTTTAACCTGAACCTTAGATAGCTGCCTTCAACGACCAAATTCCGCGCGCTCTCCCCATTCTGAGCCGACTGTGGCACGAATAGGGCAACATGTCTTCCAAGCGTCGCAATCCACAACCGTTGACGAAAGCCCGCCTCGAGGAATTGGCGCTGGCCTATGTCGCGCGCTTTGCAACGACGCAAGCAAAACTGCGCAGTTATCTTCAGCGCAAGCTGCGCGAGCGGGGATGGGAAGACGATGACGCTCCCGAACTCGATGACCTGGTCGGTCGATACGCGCAGCGCGGCTATGTCGACGATGCAAGCTGGGCGCGCATGAAGGCGGGCAGTCTGCTGCGCCGGGGCTACGGCGCGCGCCGCGTGGGCGAGGTGCTGCAGGTCGCCGGAGTGGATGACGATATCGCCGGGGACTTCCGGCCGGGTGAGCTGGAACAGCGCCGGGCCGCGCTGGTACTGGCACGGCGCAGGCGTTTCGGGCCGTTTGCCATTCAGGTTCCGGACATGGCGAAGCGGGAAAAGCAGATTGCCGCGATGATGCGGGCCGGACACAGGCTCGACATCGCCCGGCAGATCGTTGATGCCGACGATCCCGACGCGGTCGAGGACTGGGTCGAGTCGGTTTCCGGAGAAGATTCTTGCGCCTGAACAAAGCTTTCACTGCCGTTGCCGCCACGTTCCTGATGATCGTCGGGGGGTGTTCCCAGGGCGGGCAGGAGGCCGTCGCCAAGTCGGCCGCGCCTGCGGTTCATCCCATATCGGGGCTCGAAGTCGTGCCGCTGATCGTCAAGTCGCACGGCAAGGTCCACAAGTTCAGCGTTGAAGTGGCGAAGACCGAGGAAGAGCAGGCCAAGGGTCTCATGTTCCGAACCGAGATGGGGCCGGATGAAGGGATGATCTTCCCCGAAGACCCGCCACGCCGGCCGGCCTTCTGGATGCGCAACACGGTCATCCCCCTCGACATCATCTTCATCGGCACCGATCACCGCATTCTCAACATCGCGGCCAACGCCGTGCCCTACGACGAAACGCCGCTGCCGGCTGTCGGCATGGCAAGCGGCGTGCTCGAGCTGAATGGCGGCCGGGCGGCCGAGTTGGGGATCGAGCCGGGCGACAAGGTCGAGTGGTGAAGCGCCGCGGCCCCGCATCTTCTGCGCAATAGGCGAGGTGTCAGGCTCGTGCCTGCAACCTAGCATGCGATCCCGAATGCGCGCCAATGTCTGGCGTATCAAACTTTCGGGAGAATCGAATGAGCAAGCTGGCGGGCAGGATCGCCCTGGTTACGGGTGGATCGCGCGGCATCGGCCGGGAAGTCGCTCTCGCCCTGGCGGCCGAGGGCGCCGAGGTCTGCATCAATTACCGTAGCAACGCCGCTGCCGCCGATGAAGTCGTTGCCACGATCGCGGATAGGGGCGGGCAAGCCTTTGCCGTCCAGGGTGACGTCGGTTCGCTCGACGCGATCCATGCGATGTTCGCACAATTCGACGGTATGGCCGATGGCCTCGACATTCTGGTCAACAACGCGGGGATCGGGGAAATGGCCTCGATCGAAGAGACGGGGGAGTCGCTGTTCGACCTGACCATGCGGGTCAACGCCAAGGGGCCGTTCTTCGTGACGCAGGAAGCGCTCAGGCGCATGCGGAACGGGGGGCGGATCGTGAACCTGTCATCGATGGTGGCGCGCACGGCCTATGCCTCATGCATTGCCTACGCGATGAGCAAGGCGGCGGTGGACCACTTCACCCGTTCGCTGGCGCAGGAGGTGGGTGCGCGCGGCATTACCGTGAATGCCGTTGCTCCGGGCGCGACGATGACCGACTTCGCACCGGGCCTGTTCAATGACCCGGACACCGTCCAGGTCCTTGCAGAAGCCGCGGCGCTCAAGCGGGTGGGAGAGCCCAAGGACATCGCCCGCGTCATTTCCTTCCTGTGCGGACCAGAAGGAGGTTGGGTCAGCGGTCAGGTGATCGAGGCCAGTGGCGGCATGCATCTATAGGTGTCGGAGATCAGGCAATGATCACAAAATGGCGCCCCGGGGTTTCGGCCAGGGCGCCTTTTGTTTGTCCGTCGGATGAATTCCGTGCGGATCAGGTCTTAGCGGCAGCGGGCCGGGCGGCTCGAATTGCGATCGATCTCGCGGCCGAGGAGGGCACCGGCGCCAGCGCCGATGATCGTGCCGACCGTCTTGTCGCGGCCGCCATCGACGGCGCGTCCGATGAGGGCACCGGCAACGCCGCCAATGAGCAGTCCGGTCGTTCCGTCCGACTTCTTGCAATAGTAGCGGCCATTATCGCCCCGCCAGTAGCGGATGCCGTTGTCGGTCCTGTGATAATGCCGCTGCTTCGCGAGGGCCGGGGTCGCGGTCACGACGGCGGTGGGGACAGTGAGAGCCGCCATGGTGGCGGCGATGATGGCTTTACGCATGGTGGATCACCTCCGTTGCTCTGCGTGTTTCGCGAATGGAACGCGCTCCATCGTGTCACGATCCACAACGCCAGATGAACGGCTGCAAATGACGGAAAATCAGCGGCGAGTGGTGGTCGCGCTGCGGTGAAGCGGGGTCAGGGCGCAGCCATCTAGGGCGCCGGGTCCGTCGATCCGGCTCTTATGTCCTCGCCTGGCCGCGAATTTTCTCGCTGCCCGGTGGGCAAAGCGCTTCAACGTGCTTGGCATCGCGGGCGAAGGGCGCTAACGCGCGGCTCATGGGAATCCTGTCGAAGATCTTCACCTGGTGGGATGGTGCGACCATCGGAACCTCGCTCTGGAGCTCGCGTCACGGCGAGCACGTCGGAACCGACGCGCAGGGCAACAAGTACTATCGCTCGAAGGGCGACAAGACGAAGACCACCGAAGGCTATGAGCGCCGCTGGGTCATCTACGCCGGCGCCAACGATGCAAGCCGCGTGCCGGCCGAATGGCATGGCTGGCTGCATCACTCCTATGACGGTGTCCCCGAAAGCCACCTGCCGCCGCCGCGGATCTGGGAAGTCGACTATACGCCGAACGCCACCGGCACGGCGCAGGCCTACCTGCCGCAGGGCGCGCTGGAGCGTGGCGGCAGGCGTGCGGCTGCCACCGGCGATTATGAAGCCTGGTCGCCGGACGCCTGAAGCCTAGTGATGCGGGCCCGCGGCTCACGAATCTCCGCGCTGGCGTTGACTGCCTGCCTTCTGGCTCTTGCCGGGTGCAGGGGCGAACCTGAACCCGAAGCCGAAGACACCAGCGTCCCCGAGGCGCTGGCCGGCATGCAGGCAGGCCCTGCCCAGGCCGTTCAGGGCCAGCGGATCGGTACGCCCAACAAGGATCGTGTCGTCACTCTCGGCGTGCTCAACAAGCGCAATAACCTGACCCAGGATCTCAAGATGAAGCCGGGCGAAACCCGGCGCATCGGTAACCTCGTGGTCAAGGTCGCGACCTGCGAAAAGACGCTGCCCTGGGAAAAGCCGCAGGAAGAGGGCGCCTTCGTCCAGGTCTTCGTGGAAGATCGCAGGACCTCGAAGGAAAAGCTCGCCTGGCAAAAGGTGTTCTCAGGCTGGCTGTTCAAGAATTCGCCGGGCCTCAACGTGGTCGAGCACCCGGTTTACGATGTCTGGGTCAAGTCCTGCGCGATGAGCTTCCCGGGGCAGGACGCCAGTCCCGCTTCGGCTGCATCCTCCAGCAATGCGGCGAAGCCTTCCGGCAGCGAAAGCACGCCTGAGCCCAATCCTGCGCCCAGCCCCGCGCCGACTCCGGCCCCTGCGCCGTCCCCGAGCCCGACTGCTTCCGCATCGGATTCCAGCGCGAACTGAGCGGCTTTTAGCAACGTCAGATAGCGCTTCTGCGGCATTTCCACCGCGCCGAGGGAGGCGAGGTGCGCCGTGATGAACTGGCAATCGAGCAGGATGGCACTTGCGCGGCGCAGCGCCGCAACGAGCCAGGCGAGGGCGACCTTCGACGAATCGGGCACGCGCGAAAACATCGATTCGCCGCAGAACACCCGGTCGAACCCGACGCCGTAGAGCCCCCCGACAAGTTGCCGCCCGCTGCCGTCTGCCGATTCCTGCCAGCATTCGATCGAATGGGCATGGCCCAGGAAGTGCAGGTTCTCGTAGCTGTCCTGGATCCGGTGGCTGATCCAGCTGCCGCCTTCGTCGTCATCCTCCCGCACGGCGCGCGGGGCGGCGCAGGCTTCCATCACGTCCGAGAACGCCTCGTTGCAGGTCACGGTGAAGCGGCCGCGCCGCAGCGTGCGTGCCAGCGACTTCGACAGGTGGAAGCCGTCGAGGGGCAGAATTGCCCGCTGGCGCGGCTCGATCCAGAAAATTTCCGGATCGTCGCGGCTGTCCGCCATCGGGAAAATCCCGCTGCGGTAAGCGAGCATGAGCAGTTCGGGCTCGATCATGTTCGCGGTTCGCGGTGCGTGCACGGTGGTTTCCGAGGCCTTGTTCCTGGCGGTATTGCCTTGCGGGATCTTAGCAAATCGTTGTGGCGTCGAATATCTTGTAAGGACACTCTTGTAATCCGTCGCGGCTCCATCTAGAGGCCACGGCGCCCGCAGGAGTGTAGCTCAGTTGGTAGAGCATCGGTCTCCAAAACCGAGGGCCGCGGGTTCGAATCCTGCCACTCCTGCCAAATTTCCCGAAAATCGTTGAGTTCGAAGCTTTCCCCTCATGGGGCGATGATTCGCCACGCGCTCATGCGATGGGAATTTGCGGCGAGCGGAAATCGGCTGTATCGCTGGCAGGCTTGCCAATCGCCTTGTGACGATTAGGAGGGCCGCGTCCTGCGACTCGGACCGTATGGTCCATCCGGGGCTCACGTTCTTGGTGGCGTATCGGGGAAGATTCAGTCGCAGATGCACGGAACCGCGCGGCACAATACGGTCGAGACAAGCGCGTCAGGTGGACTGAAACGCGACGAAGCGCTCTGGCTTGGCATTTTCCTGTCATTCCTTGCAGCCCTGCCGGCCCTGCTGGCGTGGACGCCGCAGATGACCGACTATCCTTCGCATCTCGCCGGCTACCAGATCATGGTCGATCACGGGCGCGACCCGTTCCTGACCAAGTATTTCCAGTTCAAGTGGGAATGGACCGGCAACCTCGGTGTGGAACTGCTGATGGTGCCGATGGCGCCGCTGTTCGGGATCGAACTGGCGGGTCGCATCATCGTCGCGCTGATCCCGATTCTCACCGGGCTTTCGATCATTTCGGTCAGTTGGACGCTCCGCCGCCGCGTCGGCGTAGGCGCCATCCTGGCCTTCGCGACGATCTGGTCGCCCTCGCTCTTGATGGGGTTCCTCAACTACTCGCTCTCGGTCGCGCTTGCGCTGTTCGCGTTTGCGGTCTGGGCGCAGCTTGACGAGCGCCCCTGGACGCGGCGCCTGCTGTTCATCCCGGTGGGCTTCGTCGTGTGGCTCTGCCATGTTTCGGGTTGGGGCGTGCTGGGCGTCATGGTCTTCGGCTATGAATGGACCAAGCGGCGCGGTTGGCTGGACTGGCGCCCGTTCCTCAAGCCCTGGCCGCTGATCTTCCCGCTTGTCCCGATGCTCCTTGGCATGGGCGCCAATTCCAAGGTGTCCTACGGCGGCGGTGTGCTCGAGTACAAATGGGGCATCCTCTACAAGGCGATGCGCAGCTACGACTACCTGCTGGACGTGACCAGCGTGGCCGTGCTGGCGCT